>NZ_QSCW01000003.1:0-151626 GCF_003463445.1 Collinsella sp. OF02-10 | reverse complement strand
GGGTACAGGCGCGTGCCGGACCCGCCGGCGAGGATGATGCCTTTCATTGGCTATAGCCTTTCTTTTCTTGCGGCCCTGCGGCCAGCGCGATTTCCGAGAAGTCGGGCGCAGCAGTCAACACCGAAGGCGATGAACTCGATCAGATTGCCCTCCCGAAGGAGCTGAGAGGAGACCGCTTTGACGAGCCGGCCCCCTTCACCGATCTCACTTGCATGCATGAGATCGTCCGCATGCGTTTCGAGAAAGAAACCGACGGCACGGTTGCGGGCAAACTGTTGGGATGGCGTCAAGTTATGCGAGTGATAGACCTCCGCACGCGGCTCGTAAGCGACCTTCATACCCGAGGCGATAAACTTGGCGGCCATGAGCATGTCCTCATTGGTGTTGACATGATCGAATCCACCGCATTCGAGATATGCGGTCCGTCGATAGGCAGAACAGGTGTCAGATGCAAAGAACGCCTTAATCCCAAATTTCTCGAGATCGCCTTTTGACCGAACAGACGGTGTGTCGGGATAGTTGAAATCACGAACCAGTTGTTCAAAACGACGGGCATTGGCCTTGGGGAGCTGCCTTCCGCTCACGAGCGCGACAGAGTTATCGACCAGTAACGGTTCGACAAGCGTTTCCAGGTAGCGACTGGAAGCGGGCACAGCATCCTGTGTGAGAAAACAAACGAAATCACCCGCAGTGCGCCTCAAAGCTATGTCGCGAGTCGAACCGTGATTGAATTCCTTACGTTCTATGCGAACGAAGTTAACCCGAGGATGCTTGGCGACCTCGTCAACGGTGCCATCTTCGGAGGATGAATCAACCACCAAGATATCGGAGGGCCTGAGGGTCTGAGTTTCGATGAGGGTCAACAGCTCATCAATCTCGCCCGCCGCATTTAAGGTTGGTATGACTACGCTCAAGGAGGGAGCCATCACTTGCCCTTCCTCATTGCCTTGAAGGTCTTAATAAACACGCGAGCATCTAGGCCAACCGATTGATGGCGCACATAAAATAACTCGCGAGCCTGTCTCTGGCCACTAGCCCACGTTGAGTCATTACGGTCAGTGGCCGCCCACCAGCCGGTGATCCCCGGTTTGCAGGAGAGCACTTCATCACGGGCATCTCCATACTCGTAAGTCTCTTCGAGCGTCACCGGTCTGGGGCCAATGACAGAGAGGTCACCCATGAGCACGTTGATGAACTGCGGCAACTCATCGAGCGAGGTGCGTCGCAGGAAGCGACCAACGCGCGTAATGCGTGGGTCATCGTCGACCTTCTGCTCGCGTTTCCACTGAGCCAGCTGTTCGGAAGTCATATACTTCTCCGGATGCTCGTGAGCATCCGACACCATGGTGCGCAACTTAAATATGTATATCGGTTTTCCATTCTTGCCGATACGCTCCTGGCGGAAGAACGGCTTGCCGGGGGTGTCGATCTCAATTGCAACGCATGCAGTCGCAACGGGAATCAAAAGAACTGCGCAAACACCCGCCGAGAAAACAATGTCGAATGCACGTTTCACAGCGAGGTAGCCTGGCCCACCTTTCTTGGGGGCGGCACACGACGAGTCCGGCACAGGCGCCTTGTAGGTGCCAGTTGCTACGAAACCCTTAGCAGGAGCTGGGTTCTCGACAGGAGGCGGAAACTCTGTTGCACTAGATAATCTTGTGACTTTGGACAAGTCCATTACATATTCAGTTTTATCTGACACTTTCTCTTCCACCACTTCGTCCCCGGGTCGGGGATCCTCCCTGTTCTGTGTAGCAACCGCCCGCACTTAGGCGATCTCCTTTTTAAGGTTGCGCATGACGCGCTGCTCGTTTGAAAGCACGGCAAGGCCAACGCGGGTGGTTACGCGTCGGCCGCACAGATCGAGCTCCAAATAAGCTGTGCTCTTGCGTCTGTTAATGGTTTTGATAAGGCCTTCGTGGCCCAGCAGCGGACCTGCCGTCACTACGACCTGGTCGCCGTCTTTTAAGGCCTCGCTCATGGGCACTACGCGGTCTCCCCTATGCGTAAAGCCGCCAATAAGCTGAACCTCTTCTTTTGCCAACGGCACAAACTGACCATCCTGGGAAAGCACCCGGGCAAAGTCGTCCATACGTACCAGATACTGTTGCACGGTGCGGGGATCTGCCGTATCGCAGATTAAATAACCGGGAAAGAGTGGCTTGGTCGTATTGAGCCATTCGCCGTGTACCTTGATCTCGGTTTGAAATTGGGGATAAAAGAGCTCCTGCATGGCGACGGCCGGCACCATGCGCTCAATGCGCTCGCGCATTACGTCTTCGCGACCGTTGATGACCTGGATCACATACCACACGAGCACCACCCCCTTGCTGTCTTACGTGTGGCTCGCTGGGTTTGGGCATGGCTTCGCCAGGGCGCTTGTGCGCGAAGGCGCTCCATATTCAAACCCTGAGCCCAGTCAGACAAGCACGTGGCTCTGCCCCACCGTGAACGGTATGTATGAGTGCAGTTGCTAGAGTCGCGGACGTGTATCGCAAAACTAACCGCGACCCCAGCTGGCTGCGTGCGAACCAGTCAAGCGGGAACAAAACTGGACCGCACGCAAACAGCTGAAGGCTGCTGTGGTTCGCCTTAACAACTCATTGCACTGACTCAAGCGAACTTATAAATATCCGCAAAAGCAAGTGAAAAAAGTGCATGGCAATCGATATTGGAGCTCTTGGTTTTTTCTAACACCGCCGTTACGGCCGGATGCTGATCGACCCTGCGCTTTGTGGCTTGCTGGAGCCGTGAGCACAGTTGAACTCATGTAACGTTAGGTATCCTAGCACAAGCTGATAGCGAAACTGATTTGGGTTGCGTTGGACAACATATGCGACAAATCCGTGCTTGGGGGGTTGTTTGCCTAAGTTGTTCACGTTGACGCAGGTTAATGGGGTGTTGCAACGGGCGCCCGAGTAAATGCAGGCAAACCTCGGCTTTAATACGCAAAAGGATTTACGTGGTGCTTACGAATAATGTACAGAACTGGGAAATTAATTGCACAACATTTTGCGGGCGTGTGGGCATGGGCGTTGCATTGTGAAGATGCTCATCGCAGACTAGGCACGTCCGGCTACAGATTAAACGCATTTTGAGGCGGCTTGTTGGACAACTACTGCAGACGGCAAACTTGAACAGGAAAGCAATTTGCAAATTTTGCAAATATGCAGTTCAGGCCGTTAAAAATCATATGCAAATAAAAAAAGGCCACTCAATTGAGTGGCCTTACATTAACAATGGTGGAGACGAGGGGGATCGAACCCCTGACCTCTTGACTGCCAGTCAAGCGCTCTCCCAGCTGAGCTACGCCCCCGTGACGAGGAGATACTATAGGGGAAGTTGGCGCGACGTGCAAGGACTTTTTTGGGTCAGACTTTAAATGCCTATTGAGCCTATTGATATAGGTAAGCGATGGCGGTGCCGGTGTGGACTCGGATCGTGGCTGTTGACCTAACGACGTTGCTGATGCCTGTGTCGGCTAGCAGGTCCAGAGAGCTGTGATCTAGTTCCCACTCTAGGCCGTGCTCGCTTACAACCGTCCCAGGGGCTATGGCGATGATGGAGAAAGTCTTGCCCTCGGTGCCTTCGATGGTCCACGTTTCGCCTGCGTGGAGGATGCGGGCCGTGGTCTCGTCTTCAGCAATCCAGACCGGGGCATCCTCATAGCCAGCGAGCAGCCCCAGTACGGAAAGCGCCATATCCGGACGGCCGCCGGTGGCGCAGGTTGCTACCACTTCGGCACCTGGCCAGCGACGGCGGACGGAATCAAGCGCCAGCGCCAGATCGGTATAGTCCTTGTATGGGTCGTGGCGCTCAACTTCAAAGTCGGTGGCGGCATCGACCAACGCGCGACCCGCATCGCCCACCGTATCGGCATCTCCCACATATACGTCGCAGTTCATGCCGGCGCCCAGCAGCGCGTCGAGCCCGCGGTCCACGGCGACAACGTGGTCGCACTCCCCCGCTAGCCTACGCAACAGATCCGCGCTCGCAACCACGGGCGAGCCGCAGACCACTAATACCTTGCAAGCCACAGCCCTCGCCTATCCCTCAAACGAAAGTAAACGGGCCAAATCCAGGTCCTCATAGCTGTCGATAAAGATATCGCAGTTGTCGCGCACATCGCCGCGCTTCATGCGGCCGTGCGGGTCATAGATGCCCACGCGCTTAAAGTCGGCGACCCCAGAGCTCTTTAGGCCAAAGACGGCGTCCTCAAACACCCAAGCGCGCTCAAACTTGTGCCCATGACGCTCCTCCAGGCGGCGCAGCGCCAGCTCGTACACATCGGGGAACTGTTTGGAGCGTCCTGCCTCGCCCGTCGTGGTAACAAACTCCATGTAAACGTCGAGCCCGGCTCCCGCAAGCGCAGACTTAACCAGCTCGGCCGGCGTGGACGTAGCCACACACATGGAAATGCCCGCCGCCTTCGCCTGCTCCAAAAATGCCAAGAGCCCCTCGCGCGGCGGCACCTTGGAGTAGCCATCGATCAGGATGTCGCTCAGCTCGCGATACAGCTCCTCGCCATTCGCTCCAATGCCCCAGGTGTCGTGGTAGGCCTGGCACTCGTCCTCGAGCGACAAATGCTCAAATTGGGCAAAATCGTCGACCGTTACGTCAACTCCGTGGCGGTGCAATAACTCGGGCTGAGCATAGGCCCAAACGGGGGTGCTATTAACCAGTGTTCCGTCGCAATCGAAAATAAAAGCGACATTGGGAGCAGCGGTCTGGGACATAAACGAACCTTTCGATGTCAAATGGTAAACATCCTGCTAAAAACGTTTTACCAAACGTCAGACTAACAATCTTGAAACCCTAATTGGTAAAACTGTCAAGAGTTTTACCATCGCAATTCTGCCAGTGGTCTAAACATGGCGCTCGCCGATTAAACACAGCCGCAAATCCACTTTTCTCCATAAAAGTAACGAACAGGTGTTATCGTATTTCGTGCCGAAAGTTCCACCGAGCACGCGAGGTGGAACGAATCATAGAACTATCGCCGTCCCTTCGATTCGTGCAGCCTTGGACCTTTCGCATCTAGTCACCAAGGCAACACGCTGCCGCGTCATGATGGGATCAAACGTGAGCGATACAAAGCTAAAGCCAGCAACTAAAAAGCCCGCTACCCGTAAAGCCGCCCCGCACGCACCGGAACTCTCCAAGGACGATGTCTACCTGTTTGGCATCGGCACGTGGGAGCGCAGCTGGGAAAAGATGGGCGCGCACCCCGACACGCAGAACCGTACGCGCGGCTGGCGCTTTTGCGTTTGGGCGCCCGATGTAAAGAGCGTGCATGTCATTGGTGAATTTAACGACTGGGATGAGGAAGCCAACCCTCTGGTGCCCGTGCATACGAGCGCTATTTGGGAAGGCTTTATTCCTGGCGCAGAACAAGGTCAGCTCTATAAGTATCTCATTGAGACCAACGAGGGCGAGAAGCTCTACAAGGCCGATCCGTACGCCTTCAAGGCCGAGTGCCCTCCGGGAACGGCAAGCGTGCTGTGGACCCTCGATGGCTACAAGTGGAACGACGCCGCATGGCTCAAGCGCCGCGCCAGTCATAACCACATGTCGCAGCCCCTTAACATCTACGAGGTGCATATTGGCTCGTGGAAGCGCCACGGCGACGCGCCACAGGGCGAGCCGGACGAGTACGGCAACTACCCCGGTCCCATGGACCCCTTCCCCGCGCAGCGCGGCGAGTTCTACACCTACGACGACCTGTCGGTCGAGCTCGTGGACTACGTGCACGACATGGGCTACACGCATATCGAGGTCATGCCGCTTATGGAGCATCCCTTCGATGGCTCCTGGGGCTACCAGACGACCGGCTACTATGCCGCCACGTCGCGCTATGGCGACCCGCAGCAGCTCATGCACTTTATCGATGCGTGCCACGAGGCAGGCATTGGCGTGATCATGGACTGGGTGCCTGGCGGTTTTTGCGCCGACTCCCACGGCCTTGCTACCTTTAACGGCCATATGCTGTTTGAGCACGAGATTCACCCCAACTGGGGCACGCACAAGTTCGACTTCGCCCGTGGCGAGGTCCGCTCCTTCCTGGTCTCCAACGTGCTGTACTGGCTCGAGAACTTCCATGTTGACGGCATTCGCATGGACGGCGTGTCCAGCATGCTGTACCTCAACTTTGGCATCGACGATCCCGGCCAAAAGAAGTTCAATAAGTACGGTACCGAGGAGGACCTGGACGCCAGCGCGTTTATCCGCCAGGTCAACTGCGCCGTGGAGGCCCACTTCCCCGACGTGATGATGATGGCCGAGGAGTCCACAGCGTGGCCGCTCGTGACCTACCCGCCGCAAGACGGCGGCCTGGGCTTCCACTACAAGTGGGACATGGGCTGGATGAACGACACCCTGCACTACATGCAGACCGATTTTCCGTGGCGACCCGGCAACCACGGCCTGCTCACGTTCTCCATTATGTATGCCTTTACCGAGAACTTCATTTGCCCGCTGAGCCACGACGAGGTCGTGCACGGTAAGTGCTCGCTCATCGGCCGCATGCCGGGCGACTGGTGGCGCCAGTTTGCCGGTCTGCGCACGCTGGCCTTCTACCAGATGACGCACCCCGGTGCCAAGCTCAACTTTATGGGCAACGAAATCGGCCAGTTTATTGAGTGGCGCTACTACGAGTCCATCCAGTGGTTCCTGACCGAGGAGTACGAGACCCACCGTCATCATCAGGCGTTTATCAAGGCGCTCAATCACCTATACACCGCCGAGCCCGCCCTGTACGAGCGCGGCTACACCGACGACGGCTTTACCTGGATCGATGCGGACAACTCCAAGCAGTCCATCGTGAGCTTTGTGCGCCAGGGCGAGGACATCGACGACGACCTGGTGATCCTGATCAACTTTGACCCCGCGAGCTACGAGAGCTTCCGCGTGGGCGTGCCGCGCGAGGGTGACTGGGAGGTCATCTTCGATTCCGACCGTCCCGAGTTTGGCGGCAGCGGCTATGCCGGCGAGGAACCTTACACCTGCTCGAGCGAGCCCTATCCCTGGAACGGGCAGATGGACTCCATCGAGATCAAGGTGCCCGGCCTGGCAGGCGTGGTGCTTAAGCGCCGCGGCCCCAGCAGCTACAAGCCGCCCGTGGTTGAGGAGCCCAAGAAGGCGACGCGTAAGCGCTCGTCCTCGGTAAAGCCCAAGGCCGCGGCTGCTAAGAAGGCTCCAGCTAAGGCGAAGGCTACCAAGCCCGCTGCCAAGGCTTCGGCCAAGTCCACCACGGCCAAAAAGGCAGCCACCAAAAAGGGCGCTACCAAGGCAAAGTCTGCTTCTGTTAAGCCATCTGCCAAGGATGCGTAACAAAAGCGTTACAGCTGCAATTACCCGCCCCGCGGGGGCGTAGGATACAAGTCATAACCGTTCCGGGAGAAACATCCCCGGGGGAAAGGAACGTATGAATAAGATCTTCGACAACAAGCAGGAGTTTACCGAGCTCTATCGCGATGCCGTCATGAGCATCAGCGGCAAGAGCGTCGAGGCCGCCAGCGACCTGGACCGCTTTAACGCCCTGGCCAAGCTCGTGGCCGAGAAGGCACGCACCGTTGCCACCAAGAGTGACGCCCGCGTCACCGCCGAGGGCAAGAAGCGCGTGTACTACTTCTCGATCGAGTTTTTGATCGGCCGCCTGCTCGACAACTACCTGCTCAATTTTGGCGTTCGCGACATGGTCGCCGAGGCGCTCGGCGACATGGGCTTTGACCTGTCCGTCATCGAGAACCAGGAGCCCGATCCGGCGCTGGGCAACGGTGGCCTGGGCCGTCTGGCCGCATGCTTCCTGGATTCCATGGCAGCCGAGGGCATTGCCGGCTACGGCAACGGCATGCGCTACCGCTACGGCCTGTTTAAGCAGGAGATCGTCAACGGCAGTCAGGTCGAGGCCACCGACGAGTGGCTCACGCACGGCTATCCCTGGGAGGTCCGTCGTCAGGACAAGGCCGTGACCATTAAGTTTGGTGGCCACGTCGAGGGCTTTGAGGAGAACGGCCGCACGTTCTACCGCACGGTGGACACGCAGGACATCCTGGCCGTTCCTTACGACATCCCCGTGGTGGGCTATGCCGGCGAGACCGTCAACAAGCTGCGCGTATGGGCCGCCGAGCCGGTCGAGGAGCACTTTGACCTTGAGGCCTTCAACCGCGGCGACTACGCCTTGGCCGATGCCGAGCGCGCCGAGGCCGAGGCCATCAGCGCCATTCTCTACCCCAACGACGCCGGCGAGCACGGCCGTCTGCTGCGCCTGAAGCAGGAGTACCTGTTTGTCTCGGCCGGCATCTACAGTCTGCTCGACACCTTTGAGAAGGAGCACGGCGAGAACTGGGAGCTGCTGCCGCAGTTTGTGGCCATCCACACCAACGACACGCACCCCGCCATGTGCGGCCCCGAGCTCATGCGCATCCTCATCGACGAGAAGAAGCTCGAGTGGGATGACGCCTGGAACATCGTGACGCAGGTCGTGAGCTACACCAACCACACCATCCTGCCCGAGGCTCTGGAGAAGTGGCCCATCGGCACGTTCTCCAAGCTCCTTCCCCGCGTGTACCAGATCATCGACGAGATCAGCCGTCGTTGGCACGAGTCGTTCGACACTACACAGGAGGGCTGGCAGGAGCGTCTGCGCCAGACCGCCATTCTGTGGGACGGCGAGATTCGCATGGCCAACCTGTCCGTGATCTGCAGCCACAGCGTCAACGGCGTGGCCAAGATCCACTCCGACATCATCAAGAACATCGTGCTCAAGGACTTCTATGCCCTGACGCCCGAGAAGTTCAACAACAAGACCAACGGCATCTCGCACCGTCGCTTCTTTGCCGAGGCCAACCCCACCTATGCCAAGCTCGTGACCGAGGCCATTGGCGACGGCTGGCTGAAGGACGCCTTTGAGCTGGAGAAACTCAAGGAGTTCCAGAACGACACCGAGTTCCTGAAGGCCGTAGGCGCCTCCAAGCGCGCCAACAAGGAGCGCCTGGCCGCCTACGTTAAGGCCGAGACCGGTCTGGTTATCGACCCCAACACCGTCTTCGATGTTCAGGTAAAGCGCTTCCACGCCTACAAGCGCCAGCTCATGAACATCATGAAGGTGATGGACATCTACAACCGTCGCATCGCCAATCCCAACTTCCACGTGACGCCGACGACCTTCATCTTTAGCGGCAAGGCTGCCTCGAGCTATACCTTTGCCAAGGAGACCATCCGCCTCATTAACTCCGTGGCCGAGGTCATCAACAACGACGCCCGTGTGAACGAGGTCATGAAGGTCTGCTTTATCCCCAACTTCCGCGTGAGCAACGCTCAGCTCATCTACCCCGCCGCAGAGATCTCTGAGCAGATCTCCACGGCCGGTAAGGAGGCCTCGGGCACGTCCAACATGAAGCTCATGATGAACGGCGCCATTACGCTGGGCACCCTCGACGGCGCCAACATCGAGATCGCCGACCTGGCCGGTCGCGAGAACGAGGCCATCTTTGGCCTGACCGCCCCCGAGGTCGAGCAGCTCTGGGCATCGAACAGCTACTTTGCGTGGGATACGCTCAACAACGATCGCGAGCGTCTGGGCCGCGTGATGGACGAGCTTAAGGACAACACGTTTGCAGGCCTTTCGGGCAACTTTGAGAGCATCTACAACGAGCTCATGAACAACAACGACCCCGACCTGGTCATGGCAGACTTCCGCAGCTACGTGGATGCGTGGGAGAAGCTCACCGGCAGCTACGGCGACCAGGAAACCTGGAACCGCAAGGCCTTGCTCAACACCGCCTCCTCCGGCTGGTTCTCGAGCGACCGCACCATTCGCGAGTACCGCGACGAGATCTGGCACGCGTAAAGGCGCGCGAGCTCCCTTTGCCGCACGGCATTACTCGACGGGCGTGACAGAGCGCCGCGCCCGTCGCAAATGGGTTTAGGAACATCGATGACAGAAGGAGAAATCGATGAGTAAGAAAGAATGCATCGCGATGCTCCTCGCAGGAGGACAGGGCAGCCGATTGGGGGCACTCACCCAAAAGATCGCCAAGCCGGCGGTTAGCTTTGGTGGCAAGTTCCGCATTATCGACTTTTCGCTGTCCAACTGCTCCAACTCGGGCATCGACACGGTGGGCGTTCTGACGCAGTACCGTCCCTACCTGCTGCATGCCTACGCGGGCTCCGGCGAGGCGTGGGATCTGGACAGCCGCGACGGCGGCGTGTCGATCCTGCCGCCGTACGAGACGCAGACCGGTGGCGCCTGGTATGCGGGCACGGCCGACGCCATTACGCAGAACCTCGACTACATCAAGGCCAACGACCCCAAGTACGTCCTGATTCTTTCGGGCGATCACCTGTATCGCATGGACTACCGCAAGATGCTCAAGACGCACATTGAGAACAACGCCGACCTCACCGTGAGCGTTATGCCCGTGCCGTGGGAGGAGGCCAGCCGCTTTGGCATCCTGACCACCGATCCCGAGGACGGCCGCATCACCAAGTTCACCGAGAAGCCCGAGAAGCCCGATTCGAACCTCGCTTCCATGGGCATCTACATCTTCTCGGCCGACGTGCTGATCGAGGCGCTCGAGGAGGATGCTCTGGACCAGCGCTCGAGCCACGACTTTGGCAAGGACATCATCCCCAAGCTGCTCGGTGAGAACAAGCGCCTGTACAGCTACGAGTTCCACGGCTTCTGGAAGGACGTCGGCACCATCGCCAGCTTCCATGAGACCTCGATGGACCTGCTGGGTAACAACCCCGAGTTTGATCTGTTTGACAAGAACTTCCCCATCATGTCCAACATCACCACGCGCCCGCCGCACTACATTGGCCCGGACGGCCGCCTGGACGACTGCCTGGTCTCCAACGGCTGCAAGATCTACGGCACCGCTCGCCACTCGATCCTTTCGACCGATGTCATCATCGAGGAGCGCGCCGTGGTCGAGGACTCCGTGCTGCTGCCGGGTGCGCACGTTAAGAGCGGCGCACACATCTGCCGCGCTATTTTGGGCGAGAACTCCACGGTCGAAGAGGGCGTGAAGCTCGGCTCTGTCGATACCACCAAGGATACGGCCGTCGTTGGAAATGACGTCGTTATCGGGAAGGGGGAATGATCCGATGATCAATCGCAAGGCCATCGGTTATATCACCGCTAACTACTCTTCGTCCTACGGCAGTGTCCTGCTCAAGGACCGCCCCATCGCGTCCGTTCCGTTTTTGGGCCGCTACCGCCTGATCGACTTCCCGCTGTCCAACATGATGAATGCCGGCATTAAGACCGTCGGCGTCGTCATGCCGGGTAACTACCGCTCGCTGATCGACCACGTGGGCTCGGGCAAGGACTGGGGCCTGGACCGCAAGAAGGGCGGCCTGTTCATGGTCCCCGGCAACGCGTATGGCACCACCAAGGGCGGCATGCGCTTCTTGCTGCGCGACATCATCTCCAACAAGACGCTGTTCCAGCGCTCGGAGAAGCCCTATGTCGTGATGATGGGCACCAACATCATCTTTAACATGGACCTCAACACCATCATCGAAGCGCACGAGAACTCCGGTGCCCAGATGACCGTGGTGTACTGCAAGGCCACGCGCAACGTCGATGACGAGACCAAGCTCGAGATTAACGAGAACGGCCGCCTGACGGGCGTGAGCGCCGGCGTCGTGTATGGCGACAACGCGTCCATGGACTGCTGCATCGTCAACCGCGAGACGCTGCTCGAGATCATCGACCACTACCAGGCCGCCGACTATCTGGACCTGCTCGAGGCACTCCAGGGCGACTTTGGCAACATCGACGTGTGCAGCTACGAGTACAAGGGCGAGGTCGTGGGCGTGTTTAGCGAGAAGTCGCTGTATCGCCGCAGCATGGACCTGCTCGACCAGACCGTGGCCGACCAGCTCTTTGACCCTGAGCGCCCGATCCTGACCAAGGCCCACGACGTGCCGCCTTCGCGCTATGCGACCGGCAGCCACGCGTGCAACTCGATCATCTCGGCCGGCTGCATCATCAAGGGCACCGTGCGCAACTCAATCCTGTCACGCGGCGTCGTGGTCGAGGAAGGAGCTTCGGTGACCAACTCGATCATCAACCAGAGCTGCATCATCAAGAGCGGCGCACGCGTTGAGAACGCCATCCTGGACAAGAACAACGTGGTCCCCACCAACACCGAGCTTCGCGGCACGCCCGAGAACATTCTGGTGCTGGGCAAGGCTCCGTTAACTTCCGACACCACCATCGTACGTTAACGTTGGCACCGCAACATCGCTCGTAACGTGTAGAATAGCCGCCCGGTTAGCGCCAGGCGGCTATTCTCGAATTGCAACATGGGAGACAATATGGCAGATTCCAGCAAAAAGATGCAGATCGTGTTTGCCTCGGCCGAGTGCGCACCGTTTGTTAAGACCGGTGGCCTGGGCGACGTGGCGGGCTCGCTGCCTGCGGCGCTCGTGCGCGCCGGCGCCGAGGTCATCGTGATGGTGCCCAAGTACGCCACCATCAAGGACGAGTACAAGGCGCAGATGGAGCACTTCTCCGACTTTTACGTGAGCCTGGGCTGGCGCAATGAGTACTGCGGACTCGAGAAGCTCGAGCACGACGGCGTCACCTATATGTTCATCGACAACGAGCGCTACTTTGCGCGCGACTATCCGTACGGCTTCTTTGACGACGGCGAGCGCTTTGCGTTCTTCTCCAAGGCCATCACCGAGAGCCTGCAGCACCTGCCGGCCGGCTTTGAGTGCGACATCCTGCACTGCAACGACTGGCAAACGGCGCTGGCGCCCGTGTTCTTGCGCGAGTTCTACCAGGGCCTGCCGCTGTATGACCGCGTCAAGACCGTGTTCTCGATCCACAACGTGGCGTTCCAGGGCCAGTTTAGCGACACCGTAATGGAGGACATCCTGGGTGTGGCGCATATTCCGGCGGCCGCCTCACAGCTGCGTTGCGACGCCTGCAGCATCAACTACATGCTGGGCGCCCTGCGCTATGCCGACGCCATCACCACGGTGAGCCCCACCTATGCCAATGAGATCCAGACGCCCGAGTTTGGCGAGGGCCTGGACGGCGTTCTGCGCGAGCGTTCGTATGCGCTGCAGGGCATTTTGAATGGCATCGACGTGGCAGGCTTTGACCCGGCGACCGACAAGCGCATTGCCGCCAACTACACCGTCGGGGACCGTTCCGGCAAGGCCGTGTGCAAGGCCAAGCTGCAGGAAGAGCTGGGGCTCGAGGTTCGCGACGACCGTCCGCTCATGGTGATGGTCACGCGCCTGACGCGCCAGAAGGGCATGGACCTGGTCATGTACGCGCTCGACCGCATCCTGGCCGGCGGCGTGCAGGTGGCGGTGCTGGGCACCGGCGACCGCGACTACGAGGACGGCCTGCGCTACTTCCAGGACAAGTACCCCGGCACCATGGCCGCACGCATCGAGTTTGATCCGGCGCTGTCGCAGCGCATGTATGCTGCCGCCGACATGTTCCTGATGCCTTCGAAGTTTGAGCCCTGCGGCCTGTCGCAGATCATCGCCATGCGCTACGGCACCCTGCCCATCGTGCGCGAGACCGGTGGTCTGAAGGACACCGTGATCCCGTATAACGAGTTTACCGGCGAGGGCACGGGATTCTCGTTTAGTAACTTTAACGGCGACGAGATGGGCGACGCCGTGTTCCGCGCGGCACGCCTGTTCTGGGACAACCGCGATGCCTGGAACCAACTGGTCACGCAGGCCATGAGCCAGGACTTTAGCTGGACACGCTCGGCCGACAAGTATCTGGACCTGTACTTCTTTATGCATCCGGAGATTGAGAGGCCGGCGGCTGTTGTCGACGAGCCTGAGGCTGTTGCTGAACCGGTGGCCGCCGAGGAGCCCAAGGCCGAGGAGAAGCCTGTTGAGGCTGAGCCCGCAAAGGCCAATCCTGAGGTGAAGGTCGAGGCTACTCCCGAGCCCGAGCCTGAGGTGAAGCCCGCTGCGAAGCCTGCGGCCAAGAAGACCACGACTCGTAAGACGACGGCCAAGAAGGCCACAGCGGCCAAGGCGACGGCAACCAAGACCACCGCTGTCAAGACAACGACCTCGCGCAAGCGCACCACCGCAGCTGCCAAGAAGGCCGCCGAAGCCGAGGCTGCTCCCGAGGTAAAGGCCGAGGTCGCTGAGGCCAAACCGGCCGCCAAGGCTCCGGCAAAGACCGCTGCCAAGAAGATGACCGCGACCGCCAAGAAGGCAACAGCTGCCAAGAAGACCACAACAACGAAATCGACGACCACGAAGGCCGCCACAACCAAGGCAGCCGCAAAGCCGGCCGCCAAAGTCGAGGGGACACCCGCCGAGCCCAAGGCCGAGGCAGCTGTCGAGGCCAAGCCGACCGCCAAGACCACCACGCGCAAGCGCACTGCAACGACGGCCAAAAAGACCACGACCAAGGCTGCTGCTCCTAAGGCGGAAGCTAAGGCCGAGGCCAAACCCGCAGTAAAGGCCAAGCCCGAGCCCACAATGGAGACCCCGGTCTCCCCCGCCGCCGCAACCGAGAAAAAGGCGCCGTCGAAGAAGACTTCCGTCCACAAGGCAACGGCCACCCGCAAGCGCCGCTAATCCAGACGATCCAAAACCTCATCAAACCCTAAGCAAGGGGCGCTCCAACCGGGCGCCCCTTCTCTGTAGGTAGTGGTAAAACGATTTTCTAGGACAACCGTTCGCCGATGGTAAACGGATGTTGTTTATACACCCTGTGTACTACAGATATACTTACATCTTAGGCGTAAAACCCATGGCCCGCAGGCCATGATTCTATTGAACTGGACCGTACTATGAGATTGATACACAACAGCCGCCTACCGCAGTTTCGCACTCCGTTTGGCGCTGTGACCACTGGCACTTCCGTTTCGCTCTCGGTGATCTTGGAGGATGCCGACCCCAACCAGGCAACGCTCACCCTGCGCACTTGGGTCGATGAGATCGGCGAGTCTCGGTATCCCATGACGCACGAAGGCAACGGCATATTTTCCGTAGAGCTTGAGTGTACCGAGCCCTGTCTTATCTGGTACAGCTTTATCTGCAATATCGAGGGCCAGCCCGAGGTTCGCTTGGGCGCACCGCAGGGCCGCACCGGCGGCGAGGGCGTAACCTACGACTACGCCGAGGTGCCGTCCTTCCAGGTCACCGTCTATAAGCACCGCGAGAACCGCCCCGCCTGGTACGAGCGCGGCATGGTGTACCAGATCTTCCCCGACCGCTATGCCCGCGACGAAAACTGGCGCGAGCGCACGCTGGCCGAAGTCGAAAAACCGCGCAACGGAATCCAGCGCCGCATGATCGAGGACTGGAACGAGCCGCCCGTATACGAGCGCGCCGAGGACGGCTCCATCAAGACCTGGGACTTCTACGGCGGCTCGCTCAAGGGCATCCAAAATGACCTGCCCCGCATCGCGGAGCTGGGCTTTACGGCCATCTACCTCAACCCCATCTTTGAGGCCGCGAGCAACCACCGCTACGACACGGCCGACTACACCAAGATCGATCCGATCCTGGGCACCGAGCAGGACTTTACCGAGCTGTGCCAGGCAGCCGAGAAGCTGGGCATCTCCATCATCCTGGACGGCGTCTTCAACCACACGGGCGACGACTCGATCTATTTCAACCGCTACGGCAACTACCCCGGCGTGGGCGCGTGGCAGAGCGAGGATTCGCCATGGCGCGATGCGTTTTATTTCCACGAGGACGGCTCATACGACTGCTGGTGGGGCGTGGGCAATATGCCCGCCATCAATGAGAGCTCAGAGCTGGTACGCGAGCGGCTTCTGGGCAAGGACGGCGTGATCCGTAAATGGCTACGTGCCGGCGCTCATGGCTGGCGCCTGGACGTGGCCGACGAGCTTTCGGACGATTTCCTGACCGAGATCAAGAAGGCAGTACTTGCCGAAAAGCCTGATGCACTGTTGCTCGGCGAAGTCTGGGAAGACGCCTCCAACAAGATCAGCTACGGCCATCTGCGTCGCTATCTGCAAGGCTCAGAGCTCGACTCGGCTATGGATTATCCCTTCCGCGACATGGTCATCGGCTTTTTGATGGGCTACAAGAACGCCTACCAGGCAGCCGAGGAAATCGAAACCCTGCGCGAGAACTATCCCCGTGAGGCCCTGTCCTGCGCACTTAATCTGCTTTCGAGCCACGACCGTCCGCGCATTATCTCGGTGCTCGGCGGCGGCCCCGACGAGTCGCAGCTGCCCGAGTGCGAGCGCAGCAAATGGCGCCTGGACGAGAACTCGATGGGCCTGGCCAAGAGCCGTTTTTGGCTCGCCACGCTCATGCAGATGACCTTCCCCGGCGTGCCTTCGATCTACTACGGCGACGAATACGGCCTGGAGGGTCTAACCGATCCGGGCAACCGCCGCACCCTGCCGACCAAGGACCAACTGCACGACTTCGACACGCTGGCTATTGTCAAAAACGCCTCCGCCGTACGCCGCGCACTGCCGTTTATGATCGACGGCGAGATCAAGGCCTTCGCGCTCAACGACGAGGTGCTGGCATACAACCGCACGGGCAGGGATGGCGAGTCCGCGACGGTTATCATTAACCGTAGTCTGCGCAATTCGCACCGCGTGACGATTCCGGCGCTCGACGAATGCGCGAGTGACGTGATCAGCGGTCACGAGTGCGAGATCCACAACGGCACGGTCACGCTCGATTTGTATCCGCTGGGCTCGTCGATCATCTATCACCATGCCGAGCAGCGCCTGCAGGAGCCGCTCGATCACGGCGCGGGCGTTGTGTGCCATATCACCTCGGTACCGACCGATGACGGCAAGCCCGGTACGATCGGCGCACCCACGCGTCGCTTTATCGACCATCTGGCCGCTATGGGCATGCGCTACTGGCAGGTCCTGCCTGTCAACCCGACGGACTTCTTCCGCTCCCCTTACGCCGGTCCTTCGGCCTTTGCAGGTAATATCGACCTGCTGCCCGAAAGCCACGAGGAGCTGGCGGCCGACTTTGAAACTTGGAAGGCCCGTGGCGGCGAGGATGCCGATCCGCTGTACACCGCGTTTAAACATCGCAATGCCGATTGGCTCGAGAAGTACTGCGTCTACATGGCCGTCAAGAAATACTTTGAGGGCGAGTCGCGCCACGATTGGCCGGCAGATGTTGCGCGCTACAACGAGCACCTGATTGACGACAAGCGCTTCCACGACGAGGCCGAGCTTCAGGCGTACATGCAGTACCGCTTTGACCTAGCCTGGTGCGAGCTCATGAACTACGCGCACAAGAAGGGCATCGAGGTCATCGGCGATATTCCTATGTACGTGTCCGACGATTCGGCAGATGCGTGGAGCGAACCCGAGAACTTCTGGCTATCCGATACCGGCAAGGCAATCGAGATCTCCGGTGCGCCGCCCGACAACTTTGCGCCCGAGGGTCAGGTGTGGGGCAACCCGACGTTCCGCTGGGACCACATGAAGCAGAACGGCTATAGCTGGTGGATGGATCGCCTACGTCGTGCGTTCTCACTTTACGACCGCGTGCGTCTGGATCACTTCTTGGGCTTCCACAGCTACTTCAGTATCCCCGCTGGCAAGGCTTGCGCCGAAGGTCGCTGGCTGGCGGGACCGGGCAAGGACCTGTTTCAGACCGCCTATGACGAGCTGGGTCCGCTCAACTTTATTGCCGAGGACCTGGGCTATTTGACGCCCGGCGTTCGCGCCATGGCCTCGACCTGCGGCTTCCCCGGCATGGACGTGCTGGAGTTTGGCGACTACGACGTCCGTTGCGGCGTGCACCCTACGCCAGGAAAGATCCTGTATACCTCGACGCACGACACGTCGACGCTCGCGGGTTGGTGTACGCGTTCCTTTGCGGGCGGCGACGAACCGAGCGGTGTTGAGGTGGCGGCCAAGCTGATGAGCGATGCGCTGGCAAGCGACGCTCCCCTGGTGATGATGCCGCTGCAGGATGTCCTGGGGCTGGGCGACGACGCGCGCATGAACGTACCGGGCGTGGCCACGGGCAACTGGACCTGGCAGGCTGACGAGGCCGACGTTGCGGCCGCCGAGGGCAAAACCGCACAGCTCCTGCGCAACACGCATAGATTCTGGGGCGAAGCGTGATAAAACGCCCGATATAGGGTACAGTTACAAACGTTTGAATTTTTGCGGGCAGAGTAATCTGCCCGCTTTGTGCTGAAAAGGAAGTATTATGGCGCGCTACGATTACAAGTGCTCGAGCTGCGGCAACGTGTTTGAGGTTGAGCATCCTATGTCCGAGACTCCCGAGGTCGTGTGCCCCAGCTGCGGCGCTCCGGCCGCCAAGACGTTCTCGGCCAGCGGTATTAAATTTGAGGGCAGCGGCTTCTACAACACCGACCAGCGAAGCGGCGGCTCCAGCACCAGCGCCACCAGCGGCTGCTGCGCCAACTGCCCACACAACCACTAACAGGCAAGTAGCCCCGCTCCCAAATTGACTACTCTGGAGTTGCGCCACGAAAGCGGCCCATTTACTACGTTTGACCCGTATTGGTCGAGCATAGCAGCGTATTTGCAAAAACGGCAAGCCGTCTACCTGCGGTTTTGATTTCACAAAATTCGGCATGGATGAGGACAGCCGGTTTAACGTAGTAAATAACCGCATTTCATGGCGAACGGATCGAAGAGGCACAAAGTAGCTAAAATAGTCCCGTCCCAAATTAGCTGATTTGGGACGGGACTTCGATTTACTGGCGGACCAGCCTGGCGCAGAAGTGGCCGTCGTAGGAGTCGGCGTTTACCGGCACGCTTTGGAAGAGGCCTCGATCGTTCTGGCGTACGGATACGAGCTTCTTGGCCTGATCGAACTCGGGGAGTTGCAGAATCTGCGCCTCGGAGAGCGGCTCCAGGCTAAAACCGGTGCCCTCGGGAGAGTTCAGGAACGCTTCCACGACCTGTGTGTTCTCCTCGTCGAAGACCGAGCATGTCGCATAGATAAGCTCGCCACCAGCAGCCACGCGCGCAGCGGCTTCCTTGAGCATCGTCAGCTGCAGCTTGGGCAGCTCAACCGTCACATCCTTTTCGGTCAGGCGCCACGGGATCTCGGGATGACGACGCATGGTTCCGGTGCCAGAGCACGGCGCATCGATAAAGACTGTGTCGAACTTAACCGGCTCGCCAAGCATGGCATCAAACGATGTGAGCACCTCATCAAGCTCGCAAGCATCACCAGAAACCGTACGAACGCCCTGAATACCAGCCTTATGCAGGCGAGCGAGATTCAGATCGCACTTGCGATCATGCAGATCGAGCGCCGTATGCTGACGCTCATAGCCCGTACGCTTGGCCTGGCACATCATCACATAGGTCTTGGTGCCACGACCGGCACCAATCTCAAGGCAGCTACCAGGGCGCGTAGCAGCTGTGGCGATAAGTTGCGCGTTGAGATCAGATGCCACCGCGGCAGCACGCTCAAACGCACCCGAAGCAACGGTAACCTGGGCATCAACCGGGGCATGGCAGCCCGGGAAGACAGGTGCGACGAGCTGCGAGATATACGGATCGGGCTTGGAAGCAAAAGCGTTCTCATGCAGGGCCAGCGGCGCGGGGGCCAGATTGCCGGCAAAGTTAAGCGCACCCTCTGGCGTGTCAAACGATGCTATAATGCGAGCGCACAGCCATCGCGGCAAGCCCATCAGGCGAGACAGGCGAACCAAGCGTCGCTCAGACTCATCCACATCGGACGCAGTAGCAAAGTCCTCAACATTGTCCGCAACCTTATGCAATACAGCATTGGCTAAGCCAGCGGCGGACTTAGCACCACTGCGAACGAGCTCAACTCCCTGACTTACGGCAACGCGGCCCGGCGTATGCAGATAGAGCATCTCGAAGGCCGAGATACGAAGCGCCATGCGAACACGCGGCGCAACCTTTTTGGGCTTATCGAGAAACTGATCGAGCAACTCGTCCAAAATACCCTGAGTGGCGGCCACACCCAGCGCCAAGCGGGCGGCAAAAGCGGAATCGCGCTGGTCAATAGCCTTGGCCGATGCGCGAGAGGACAGCACGTCGCGCGCATACATGCCGCGGCGATCAGCCTCCATCAGCACATCGAGCGCAAGCTTGCGCGCGGGAGACAGCTTGCTCATGACAAAACACCCCACGAAAGATCGGCGCACTGCAGGCCGGCGGCCCAGGCAGAAGCGGCCATAGCACGCTTGCCATCAGGCTTAACCTCAAGCAACTCAACCGAGCCATCGGAAAGGCCAAGGTAAACACGCTTGGCCTTAACGAGAACCTGACCCTCGCCAAGCAACACATCAGCCGCCGCAGCATCGAGCACACGCACGGTCTTGCCAGCAATCACGCAACGAGCAGGCGCGGTATCGGACGAAGCCAGCACATGACGCACGCAATCAAGCGCCGCCATGTGCGGATCCAGACGCATCTCTTGCTTGGAGATCTTGGCAGCATGGGTAACGAGCGCCTCATCCTGTTCAGTCCACACGGCGGTGCCATCGGCAAGAGAAGGAAGCGTATCGGCAAGCAGTTTGCCGCCCAGCTCGCCAAGCTCCGTAGTCAGTGCCTCGGCATGCTTGCCTGCAACCGACGTAGACGCCTGGGCGCAATAAGCGCCGGTATCCACGCCATGCCCAATGCGCATAATGGAAACGCCAGCAACCTCATCACCAGCAAGAATGGCACGCTGAATAGGAGCAGCCCCACGCCAACGAGGCAGCAAGGACGCATGAACATTCACAATGCCGAGCGGTGCCATATGCAGCACCTCATCGGGCAAAATGCAGCCATAGGCAGCCACACAGAAAATATCAGCCTGGGCAGCCTGGAGCACCTCAACAACCTCAGGCGTCATACGATTCGCCTCAATGACCGGCAACCCCAGCTCCAGCGCCTTAGCCTTAACAGGAGACGGCTCCAGCTTCTTACCACGCCCACGAACAGCATCGGGACGAGTAATAACGAGCGCAACCTCATTACCAGCAGCAACAAGCGAAGTCAGCGAAGGCACAGCAAAATCAGGCGTACCCATAAACACAATTCGCATAAAAGTTAGTCTCCTCTCAATAACGAGCCGAGACGGCTACAAAAAAGCGTTCCTGGTCGCAAGCGCGCCCAGCCGCAAGAATAGTTCAACAGAAACAAATATACCCAAAAACAAAGAAAGAGCCGCATAAAAGCAGCCCTCCCAAGAAAGCACCTATCAGCGAAGACGCCCCTCCCTGGCCCGACGGCACCCGGGCGAAACGAAGAGCGACAACGTAGTCCCTGGGATGGGGCCCACACATATCGTCCCGCGCGCAGTTTCGCAGCAAAGCGAGAATGTTTGAGCACGGGATGATATGTGTGGGCCCCATCCCAGGGACGGACAATTAACCTACTCCGTCTCGCCCGGTCGAGCGCCGCGGGCCAGGGCGTCCTGGTACTCCTTGACGGCCTTGAGCCTCTGCATGGGCTTAAGGCGCTCGAACATGGTGTTACCGTGCAGGTGATCGATCTCGTGCTGCAGGCACACGCAGAACAGGTCGCCCGAAGCTTCGTAGCGAATCAGGTTTGCGTCCAAGTCGTACGCCTCGACGACGACATGGTCGGGACGCTCGATCTCGCAGCTAATGCCAGGGATGGAAAGGCAGCCCTCGCTAAAGGGCACCAGATGGTCACTCTGCTCAACAATGACAGGGTTGATGAGCACGTAGGGGTCGTAGTCGTTCTTGTCGCTGTAGTCGCAGTCGATGGTGACGAGCTGAATAAGCTCGCCGATCTGCGGAGCAGCCAGGCCGCAGCCGCCGTTGTCGAACATCATCTTCTTCATCTTCTCGGCAAGCGCCTCGATCGCCGGGGTGATCTCCTCGATGACGGCGCACTCCTGACGCAGGCGCGGGTCGGGCGACAGTACGATTCCGTTGGCTTCCATGGCCATCCTTTCGGGTTGTTACATCAAATCATAGGCGTCGACGTCAACGCTCACGCTCACGCCGCGCACAGAGCCCACCTCTTTGAGGCAGGCGTCGATATCATCAGAGACATGGTACCCCACGGGCGACTTCACAAGCAGATGGAAGCGGTAACGGTCCTTGGCTCTCTCGATTACACACGAAGCCGGGCCCAACACCTGCGGCATGGCACTCCCCGCCCTCAAAAAGTCGGGCGCGGCGGCATGCCAGCAGCGCTTAAGAAGCTTTGCAATGCGCCCAATGTAGTCCTGCGCGTCGTCTCGGTTCGCCGACCACACCAAGATGTTGACCAGGCGAACAAACGGCGGGTACAACGCGTCGCGGCGCTGGTCCAGATCGTAGTCGGTAAAGATCGAACGGTCGTGCTCGGCGACGGCGCGAATAACCGGGTCCTCGGGCAGATAGGTCTGGATGATGACCTCGCCAGGGCGATCGCCGCGACCGGCACGGCCGGCGACCTGCTCCAGCAAATCGTAGGCGCGCTCCCCTGCTCTAAAATCGGGCAGCTTTAACGCAAAGTCTGCATTGACCACGCCCACAAGCGTGACCTCGGGAAAGTCGAGGCCCTTGGCAATCATCTGGGTGCCCAGCAGCACCGCGCAATCGGCCGCATCGAACTGCTCGAGCAGCTTTTTGTGCGCGTCCTTGCCGCGCGTGGAATCGGCGTCCATGCGTATGATGGCGACGTCGTCGGGCAACATCTGGTGGAGAGCGTCCTCGATCTGCTGCGTGCCCAGGCCCATTTTTGCCAGGTAGCGACTGCCACATTTGGGGCAACGGCTCGTGGGCGCGGGATACGGCCGCACGCGCCAGGAGGATCCGCATGTGTGACATTGCAGCGTGTGCGTGCGCTCGTGATACGTAAGCGCGGTGGAGCAGTGGTTGCAGGTGGGAACGCAGCCGCACTCGCGACACATCAGGAACGGCGCAAAGCCACGGCGGTTATGCAGCAGCACGGCCTTCTCGCGGTGCTCTACAACGCGCTCCAAACCTTCCATCAGCGGTTTAGAGAACATTGAACGGCTACCGTGCGAAAACTCGCGGCGCAGGTCGGCAATGCGGACCTCGGGCAGCACGGCGTGTCCCGGGCGCTCGGGCATCTCGACGCGCGTCCAAGTGGTGCCGTTATACGTTCCACGGCGGCAGTGGTCGAGGGCCTCGGCCGAGGGCGTGGCGGAGCCCAACACGAGCGGGCAGCGGTAGCGCCGCGCCATCTCGGCCGCCACCTCGCGCGCGTGGTAGCGCGGACTGGACCCCTGCTTGTAGCTGGTCTCGTGCTCCTCGTCAATGATGATGAGGCCCAGGTCGCCAAGCGGGCAAAAGAGCGCCGAACGTGCGCCGACGACCACGCGGGCCGCACCGCTGGCAACCATATCCCACTGGTCCAGGCGCTCGCCGGCCGAAAGCCGCGAATGGAACACGGCGACCGTCTCGCCAAAGCGCGAACGGAAGCGGCCGACGGTCTGGGCCGTCAGCGAAATCTCGGGCACCAGCACGCAGGCCGAGCGACCGGCTGCGAGCACGCGCTCGATGGCGGAGAGGTAAACCTCGGTTTTGCCGGAGCCGGTGACGCCGTCGACCAGCACCACGTCGCCATGAGCGTCCAGACGGGCGCGCTCAATCTGCGCGAGTGCCTGTTGCTGGCCACTGGTAAGGGAGACCGGCGCTTTGCCGCTTGCCGAGGACAGCGTGGTCTGCTCGCCGCAGCCACGCCAGGCGCGGCGCTCTTCCACCACCACAACGCCGCGTTTTTCGAGCGCCTTGATGGTCGCCGACATGCTGTTATAGAGAAGGTTGAGGTCGCGCGTCGTGACCGGTCCGCACTGGAGCGCCTCGATGAGTTGGCGCTGGCGGACCGCGGTCTTGGGTGGCGTGTAGTCAAAGCCTTCGGGCGTAAGCATCACCCAGCGGTTTTGGATGGGTTTGACGGCTGGACGTTCAACCGTCCACACGCCGTCGTCGCCCTTGACCACACGCGGGCTGCCGCCCGGTGGCAAAAACAGGCGCAGGCACTCGGAAAGCGTCGCGACATACTCGCGGCTCATCCAGCGCGCAATGCGTGCAGCCTCGGCGGTAAAGAGCGGTTTGCTGAGGATGGCTTCGACAGGCTTGATGCGCGAAAGGTCAAGGGCGTTGTTGCCTTGCAGGTCGCCCAGCTCGGGCGCAATATCGACGATGTAGCCTGCGGCGGCACGGTTGCCAAAGTGGACCAGGACCGTGGATCCGATCTGGACCTCGTTGGCAAGGGACTCGGGAATGCCGTAGGCGAATGGCTCGGACAGCGCTCGGGTAGGAATGTCGAGAACCACGCTCGCGTAGGCAGCGATGGGCTCAGGTGCAGGCTTAGGCTGAGCCGAGGCAGCGGCAGGCATGAGCTTCACCAGAGCCTCCTCCGGTTCCGGTGAACCAAACAGCGACAGTTGTTGAGCCATACACCACCTCTAACGAACGGACCTGAAAGGGGTGGGACAAAATAATCAGTAGTGTTTGTCCCATGGCCGATACGAGTGTCGAGCTTGTTGCGTCGCTCGAACACGGGACAAACACCACTGATTATTTTGTCCCAGCAACCCACTCATCGGTACAGAAACAAGAGCCCCGCTCGGGGTGAACGGGGCTCGAATACATACGTTTACGCGTCTACTACAGCGCCATCGTGCGGGCGCGGTCGATGCGTGCCAGGCAGTCGTCGCGGCCGACGAGCGCCATGGTCTCGCCCAGCGGGGGGCTCACCATGTTGCCGCAGACGGCGACGCGCACGGCCTGGAATACCACGCGCTTCTTGAGGTCCATCTGCTCGGGCAGCGGCTCAAGCGCGGCGTCGATGGCCTCGGCAGTCCACTCGTCCACGCCCTCGAGCGCGGCCTTGGCGGCGTCCAGAATGGAACCCATACCCTCCTTGGCCAGGCCCTTGTTAACGGATTTCTCGTCATACTCGAGCGTCTCGGCCGTAGCAAAGATGGGAGCGGCGACGGTCACGGCGTCGGCCGGCATCTTGGTGCGCGGCTTGACGATGGCGGCAAGCGCATCAATCCAGTCCTCGCCGTACTCGACGTTGCCCTCGATGAGGCCTGCCTCGTGCAGTTCGGGGACCATGATTTCATCGGCAAACTGCGCGTCGGACATGCCGTTGATGTACTCGGCATTGACCCAATCGAGCTTCTTGGGATCAAAGGTCGCCGGGTTCTTGGAGATGCGGTCGAGCGAGAACTTGCTGGCCAGGACATCGCGCGGGATGATCGTGGTCTCGCCGTCGAGCGACCAGCCAAGCAGCGCCAGGTAGTTGACGAAGGCGTCGGAAAGGTAACCGGCGTCGCGGTACTCCTCCACCGAAGTTGCGCCGTGGCGCTTGGAGAGCTTCTTACCGTCGGCGCCCAGGATCATGGAGATGTGGGCGAACGTGGGCACGGGCGCGCCGAGGGCCTCGTAGACCATGACCTGGCGCGGGGTGTTGGACAGGTGGTCGTCGCCGCGGATGACATGGGTGATCTTCATCATGGCGTCGTCGACGACGGTCGCGAAGTTGTACGTGGGCGTGCCATCGGAGCGGAAGATGACAAAGTCGTCGAGCTCCTTGGCGTCGAAGGTCACCTCGCCGTGAACGGCGTCGTGGATGACGACGTCGCCGCGGTCCTCGGGCACCCTGATGCGCAGGACGTAGGACTCGCCGGCCTCGATGCGGCGGCGGGCCTCCTCGGGATCAAGATCGCGGCAACGACGCTGATAGCCCTGGAAGGGGTCCTTGCGCTCCTGCGCGGCCTTGCGGTCGGCGTCGAGCTGCTCCTTGGTGCAGAAGCAGGGATAGGCCTTGCCCTCGTCCCAAAGTTTCTGGGCGGCCTGCTTGTACAGGTCCAGGCGCCCAGTCTGGGCGTAGGGGCCAAAGTCGCCGCCTACCTCGGGACCCTCGTCCCAGTCCAGGCCCAGCCAACGCATGGCGCGCAGGATGATCTGCGTGTTCTCGTCGGTGGAGCGGGTGGGATCGGTGTCGTCGATGCGCAGGATGAACGTGCCGCCGTTAGCACGGGCGAAAGCCCAGTTATAGATAGCGGTGCGGGCGCCGCCGATGTGCAGCTTGCCCGTCGGTGAGGGTGCAAAGCGGACGCGAACGTCTGATGCCATGGAAATCTCCTCGATTGCAGGATGGATGTCTAACCGCACCAGTATAAAGCATCAAAGCAACCTCCGCACAAAGGGCACCGACCCAGTCATTGGGGACAGACTTAAATGATCAGTCTTTGGGCAACCTGTCGGCACTTAGGTAAGGCTGGTCATTTAAGTCTGTCCCCAATGAGTAGGTGCGGAAAGGGTGTGAATGTTTGATTTACGCGCTATGATGTGCCCTTGCATAGAGAGCCCGGCGGAATGGTAACGGTCGCCGGGACACGTTTTTGAAAGGACAATCATGTCAGAAGAACTTCGTTCCATCCCACCCCAACACGGGTCCTTTGTTTTTACGTCGGAGTCGGTGACCGAAGGTCATCCCGATAAGATCGCTGACCAGATCAGCGACGCCGTCCTCGACGCAATCCTCGCCAAAGAAATAGAGCTGCAGGAGCAGGGCTATATTGCGCCCAACGGTGTGCCCGCCAACGTAGAGAACGTCCGCTGCGCCTGCGAGACCCTCGTGACCACCGGCACGGTCATTGTCGCCGGCGAGATTCGCACCCAGGCCTACGTCGACGTACAGGAAATCGCCCGCGGCGTCATCCGCCGCATTGGCTACAACCGCGCCAAGTTCGGTTTTGACTGCGACACCTGCGGCGTTATGAGCCTCATCCACGAGCAGTCGCCCGATATCGCCCAGGGCGTTGACGAGTCCTTCGAGACCCAGACCGGCGCTACCACCGACCCGATCGACCTGATCGGCGCCGGCGACCAGGGCATGATGTTCGGTTATGCCTCCAACGAGACCAAGACCCTCATGCCCATGCCACACTACCTGGCAAGCCGCCTGGCCGAGCGCCTGGCCGCCGTGCGTCACGACGGTACCCTCGCCTATCTGCGTCCCGACGGCAAGACCCAGGTCACCGTGCGCTACGAGGAAGGCAAGCCCGTCGAGGTCACGACCATCGTCATCTCCACGCAGCACGCCGCCGAGATCGAGGACATGGGCAAGATCAAGGCCGACCTCATCGAGCACGTCATCACCCCGGTCATGGCCGCCGAGAACATGCCGTGGGACAACGCGGAGATCTACGTGAACCCCACCGGTCGCTTTGTCGTGGGCGGCCCCATGGGCGACACGGGCCTCACCGGCCGCAAGATCATCGTCGACACCTACGGCGGCTACGGCCGTCACGGCGGTGGCGCCTTTAGCGGCAAGGACTGCACCAAGGTCGACCGTTCCGCCGCGTATGCCGCGCGCTGGGTCGCTAAGAACGTGGTCGCCGCCGGTCTGGCCGACCGCTGTGAAGTCGAGCTCGCCTACGCCATCGGCGTTTCCAAGCCCCTCTCAATCATGGTCGACACCTTCGGTACCGCGCATGTTGCCGAGGACAAGATCGTCGAGGCCGTCGAGAAGACCTTCGACCTGCGCCCGGGCGCAATCATCCGCGACCTAGACCTGCGTCGCCCCATCTACGAAAAGACGGCAGCCTACGGTCACTTCGGCCGCGAAGACGCCGACTTCACCTGGGAGAAAACCGATCGAGTCGAAGAACTCAAAGCAGCCTGCGGCCTATAAGCTAGTGGCAAAAGCTGCAGCCAAATAAAAACGCACCAAAAGGAGGTACCGGAACAACCGGTACCTCTTTTTATTAAGCGAAGGTGAAGATGCTTCGATATAAGCCTACGCTGCGTCACCAGCTAATGAATTTTGCAGCACGGGCACTTCTACCATGTATCCTTAGTCCCGAGGGCGGGGCATAAGGTCGATCGCGAGTTCCGCACGAGCCGGAGAGCACTTAATGTGCTCTCCGTGCGAGCAGGACTGTCCGAGCAGGCGACCTTATGCCCCGCCCTCGGGACGATGGGACAAAACAAAGGAGCAGCCATGGCAGGCAAGCCGCAAACACTAGCTACGACCTCGGCATTCGAGATCTTGGGGCCCGTCATGGTCGGCCCCAGCTCATCGCACACCGCCGGCGCCCTGCGGTGCGCCCAAGTTGCCGCCAGCCTGCTGGAAGGCCGCATCACTAAGGTCACCTTTGGCCTGTGGAACTCCTTTGCCCACACCTACCGCGGCCACGGCACCGATCGTGCGCTCGTCGCGGGCATCCTGGGCCTCGACACCGATGACGAGAACATCAAGCAGGCCTTCGACCTCGCACGCGAGCAGGGCCTCGAATATCACTTTGACATCAAGGGCGACGACGCCTCCATCCATCCCAACACCGTCGACATCGACATGGCCGACGATACGGGCGCCACGGCGCAGGTCCGCGGCGAGAGCCTCGGCGGCGGCAAAATGCGCATCAGCCGCATTAACGGCGTCGGCGTCGATATCTCGGGCATGTATTCCACGCTCTTCGTGGCACACCAGGACGTCCCCGGTGTGCTCGCCGCGCTCACGAACCTGCTCGCCTACGCACATGTAAACATCGCCTTCTGCCGCACCTACCGCACCGAAGTGGGCGGCCAGGCATACTCCGTCTTTGAAACCGATGGCGCCCCCGACGACACCGTCATCCCCATGCTGCGCAAGCTCGACAATGTAAACTACGCCACCTTTATCGAGCTCCCGGGCTCGGCCTCGTCGCTCTCCCCCGGCGTCTCGGCCAAGGAAATCTTCGACGACGGCGAGCAGCTGCTCGATGCGTGCGAGGAACTCGGCCTCAACATCGGCGCCGTAATGGCCATACGCGAGGCTCGCCTGACCGGCGAGGCCCACGCCGTCGCTGCCATGCGCCGCGTCCTCGAGGTCATGCGCGAGGAGACTACGGCCCCCATCGCCAATCCTCAGCGCTCGCTCGGCGGGCTTATCGGCGGCGAGGCCAAGCTCGTTGATGCCACCGGCCGCAACGACTTGAGCGTAAGCCTGATGGGCGCCGTCCAGACCGATGCCGTGGCCCGCGCCATGGCCGTCCTTGAGCGCTCCGCCACAATGGGAGTGATCGTCGCCGCCCCCACGGCCGGCTCCGCAGGCGTCGTGCCCGGCTGCGTGCTGGCGCTCGCCGACCATCTGCAACTGGACGATGAGCAAGTCATGGACGCCCTCTACTGCGCCGCCGCCATCGGCCTCAACCTCACCACGAGCGCCTGCGTCGCCGGCGCCGAGGGCGGATGCCAAGCCGAGGTGGGAAGCGCGGCCGCCATGGCCGCCGCCGCGCTGGTGCAGATGCTCGGAGGCACGCCCGAGCAGGCACTCGACGCCAGCTCCATCGCCCTGAGCAACCTGCTGGGCCTGGTCTGCGACCCGGTGGGCGGCCTCGTGGAGGTGCCGTGCCAAAACCGCAATGCCATCGGCGTGGCCGCGGCATTTAGCTCGGCGCAGCTTGCACTTGCCGGTATCAAGAGCCTGGTGCCGTTTGACCAGATGGCGCACGTCATGCTCTCCGTGGGCCACGCGTTGCCGGCCACGCTGCGCGAGACGGCAAAAGGTGGCATCGCGCAGGCTCCGGCCGCACTTTCGGCCTGTGCAAAATGCGGTGTGTGCGGATAGCGACAAAGATAGACTCGAAGGTGGGACAAATGTCCCACCTCTTTTGAATGCCACCGTTTCCATACCACAAACAACTGGGTAATCGCTATAATGCAAGCCCAGTAAAAACACGATGAGCCGCAAGGCGAAATTCGAAGGATATGCATACGATGTCGCAAAACGATCGAACTCAACTGATCCCCGATCCGCAGCAGCCGAGCAGGCACACCGGGGGCGTTCAGTCGCCGCGTCCTATCGCGCCGAGCCGCGGTCAGCAGCGAGGTGCGGCAAACGTTTCCCAACGTCCGAACCAGCAGCGTCAGCCACGTCAGCAGCGCCAGGCAAACGGCAATGCGCCCAAGCAGCCCCACGTGCACGGTCGAGGCGATCGCGACCCCGCGCGCAAACCCGCCGAGAACAATAAGTCGGGCAAAAAGACGACGCTCTTTGTTGTCCTGGGTCTTATCGTCATTGTCTATATCGTAGGCGTCGTAGCGTTTTCCCAGCTAGCCTACCCCAACACCACCATCGCCGGCGTCGACGTCTCGTTCTCCAACGCTTCGTCTGCCGCCACCAAGGTCAACTCGGCATGGAAACACTATAAGCTCACCGTGACAGGCGATGACTTTAGCTGGACGTATCAGCCCGAGTCCGATGAGCCCATCGTCGACGGCGAAGCTGCCGCAAAAGAGATCATCAGCCACAACGAAGCCTTTGTATGGCCGGTCCGCCTTGTGGAATCCTTAAGCGGAAAGACCAAAACAACCGCTACCTCCAACGAAGTCGATCTTGATCAAGACGTCGACCTGTCCATGCTCTCCGACACTTTTGACCAAAAGAAGTTTGAGAAGGATCTGGGCGCCGCCATCGACGAGTTTAACGAGGGGCGTTCGGGCACGTTCGAGGCCAATAGCTCCTATGACGAGCAGGCCGGCAAGTTTACCGTCGAGAAGGCGCGCTCCAACGAAAAACTCGACCGCGAGCATGTCATTAAGTATGCCGAACTCGAGCTTGCCTCGCTGTCCGAGACCGTAGACCTTTCCAAGCTCGGCAACGATGCCTATGAACCGCTCAATGGAACGCTGACTGATGATCAGATTCAGACCGCATGCGATGCCGCCAACAACTTCCTGGGCGTCAACGTGACCCTCAAGCTCAACGGCGAGGATGCCGGCAAGGTTGATGGCAGCTCCGTGTTGCAGTGGATCAGCTTTGCCGATCCGGCCAACCCCACGCTCGATACGTCGCAAATCAGCAGCTGGGCAGCCGAGCTCGCCAACGGCTTCAATACCGTGGGCTCCACTCGCTGGTGGACGCGCGCCGATGGCAAGCAGTGCGCCGTCGAAGGCGGCGACTTTGGTTGGTGCATCGACAGCAGCTCGCTCGCCAAGCAGGTCGAGGACGCCATTAACAACAAACAGACCGGCGAAATCGAGATCAAGTACTCCCAGAAGGCCGACACCTTTACCGCAAAGGGAGAGCCCGACTGGAAGGCATACGTCGATGTCGATCTGTCCGAGCAGCACGCGCGCTACTACGACGAGAGCGGCAATATCGTGTGGGAGGCCAACTTTATCTCGGGAAAGCCGGGTGAGGACGCCACGCCCGAAGGCGTTTGGCAGATCAACAGCAACAATGGCGCCAGCAAGCTCATCGGTGCCAAGGACCCCGAGACCGGCAAGCCTAAATACGAGAGCCCGGTTAGCTACTGGATGCCGTTTGAGGGCAATATGGTCGGATTCCACGACGCCACCTGGCAAAACGATTCGAGTTTCGATAACGCCGAATCGTACAAGTGGTGCGGTAGCCACGGTTGTATCAACCTGCGTCTGGCCGATGCCAAGTCGCTCCACGAGCGCATCAAAGTCGGCCTCTGCGTGGTCGTGCACTCGTAACGCAGCTAACGTCTACAACAAGTAAACAGCACGGCGACAAAACTTACAGTACCGTCATCCGCAACTTCTATACGCCCGCCTATCGCGACGGGCGTATATACTTTTCGGAGCCATATCGATAAAGGAGACGCTATGTCCAAGGTCCCCACGATCAATCCGGGTCCTGACGATTCCGATCGCATGCCCCAAGATGCCACCGAGACCCTGCCGATTATCAGCGCTGCAGACACCAAGCAGCCCCAAACGAGTCTCGACGATTCGACCGATATCTCCGATGAAGAAGCCTATGCAAAGCTCAAGGCAAAGCGTGCCGAACGTCGACGCAAAAAGCTGATTCGACGCGGCATTGCCGCCGGCATCGTGGGTGTCATCGCGCTCATTGCTATTGTTGCAACCCTGGTTATCAATGCGCAGCCACAGGGCGATAGCGGGCCTGCGACCGACATGGTGACCGAGGGCACGTTTAGCACAACGGTCGAGGCAAAAGGGCAGCTCAAACCCATTTCGTCCTCAGTGGTCTCCCCTTCTGTCGACGGCACGGTCGATTCGATCAACGTGCAGGCAGGCCAATCCGTCAACGAGGGCGACGTGCTTATGACCATTAAAAACGACGAGCTCGATCGCAACGTTGCCGAGGCGCAGCGTGCAGTTGCAGCCGCTCAAGAAGACCTCGCCAACGCGCAGAAAGCCGCAGCTGCCGCGCAGGCCAACCCAACGACGGACGTCGACGGAGGTTCCGCAGCGGCTGGCATCTCCGCCGCATCGGCGGACACGAACGCCGTATCGGCCGCGCAGCGCAGCCTCACATCGGCCCAGGCAAACCTCGATCAGGCGAACGCCAAGGCCGCCAGCCGTACGGTCACGGCCCCGAGCTCGGGCAGCATCGTGGCGCTCAACGCCAAGGTGGGCGCCACGGTAACAGGCGGCATGATCATGGGCGAAAGCGATACGAGCGGCGGCAAGCAGTGCATGCAGATCGCCGACCTGTCCAAGATGAAGGTGACCGTGCAGGTGGGCGAAAAGGATATCGCCAAGATCGCCGTGGGCCAGAGCGCCAACGTGACCTATCCAGCGTTTCCCGATATCGTGAGCCAGGGAACGGTCACGGCCATCGCCTCGGTGGCAAACTCCGACTCCAACTCCGGCGGCGGCAGCGTGACCTTTAACGTCGACATCCTCATCGAAGCACCCGACAGTCGCCTTAAGCCGGGTATGACTGCCGAGGTCTCGGTAGTGACCGAGAAGCTCGACGACGTGGTTATGGTGCCGACCATGGCGCTGATGACCGAAGATGGCGAGCACTATTACGTCAATCTGGCCACCGATTCGGAAGGCAAGAAGACGCGCCGCGTGAAGGTGACCGTCGTGACGCAAAACGACAACGAGGCTGTAGTCGGTAAGACGCAGGTCAAGCGCGACGACCAGGGCAACGAGATCAACCCCAACGTGCCGGTTACCAAGCTGCGCGATGGCGACACCCTCGTCATGGACACCGGAGCTGACGGCGGCTACAGCGCGGATTCGGGCAGTATGTCTGCCGACGAGGGCATGTAATGCGTCCCGTTATCGACATCCGCAACGTGCACCGCATCTTTGAGAGCGAGGCAGGTTGCGCTCACATCTTGCACAACGTGAGCCTGGCGGTAGAACCCGGCGAGTTCGTCGCCATTACCGGCCCTTCGGGCTCGGGCAAGTCGACGCTCATGAACATCCTGGGCTGCCTGGACAAACCGACGGCGGGCGAATACTTCCTGCAAGGGCTCAACGTCGCCGAGCTCGACGATGACGAGCTCACCGAGGTGCGAGCGCTGAGCATCGGCTTTGTCTTTCAGAGCTTTAATCTGCTGCCGCGCCTGACGGTGATCGAAAACGTCATGCTGCCACTGTCCTACACCAATGTGCCGCGCAGCCAGCGCGAGATGCGCGCCGTGCACGCGCTGCAGGCCGTCACGCTGCCGGTCGACCACTGGGACCACCGCATATCAGAGCTCTCGGGCGGACAGATGCAGCGCGTCGCAATCGCGCGCGCCCTCGTCAATGACCCGCCCATCATTCTGGCCGACGAGCCGACGGGAAACCTGGACTCCGCTACCGGAGCGCTTGTGATGGAGACCTTCCATAAGCTCCAGAAGCGCGGCAAAACCATCGTTCTTATCACACACGACCCCGGCATCGCCGCCGAGGCCGACCGCGCCGTGACCATCCGCGACGGTCGCATTCACGACGGCGCGTATATTCCACATGCACCGCGGACACTGCGCAGCGCCGTAGATAGCCTGCCCATGATTTCCGCCTCCGCCAACCTGCCGAAAGGAGTGGTGGCATGAGCGCCCGCGATCTCATCCAGGAAGCCCTTCACTCGCTCGAAGCCAACAAGGGGCGCAGCCTGCTCACCATCCTGGGTATTGTCATCGGCATCGCCTCGGTTATCGCCATGACTTCGCTCATCGGCGGCATCCAAAACAGCCTGGTCAACAGTCTGGGCCTCAATGCGGCGCGCATGGTGCAAATCTATTCGTCGCAAGAACTCACCGAGTCGGACATCGAGAAGCTTCAAAAACTGGTGCCGCAGATAGAGCAGATCGGCATTGTCGACAGCGCGTATACCGAGTACAAGACCGGCGATAAAAGCTATACCGTCATGGCACAGGGTGTCGATAGCGACATGCTCGATGCCGTGGGGGCCAGCAAGCTCGTTGCGGGGCGCACCTACACCGATGTCGAGTCAAAGGCAGGCTCGCGCGTGGCGCTCATCAGCCGCGGCGGCGCCGATCAGCTTTACGGCAACGAACAGGATGCGCTGGGAAAAACCATCAAGGTGTCCAGCGGCGAGGTGCAGATTGTAGGCGTGATTGATGGCGGCAGCGACTCCATGGGCTCGCTCACGCTGTATATGCCACGCGAAACCATCGCTGGGCTGTTTGGCGACGAGAATCCTTCATTCCCCAGCGTGACGGCACTTGCCGCCGAGGGCACGGACATGGATGAGCTTTGTAAGGCCATCGAGTCCAAGGTGCGCGCGATGAAGGGCATCGAGGAGGAGGATGAGTACGACAGCGTATCGGCGACATCCATGAAAAGCGCCATCGATGCGCTCAACTCATTTATGGGCGCGTTCTCGCTCATCATGGGTGCTGTCGCCAGCATCTCGCTGCTTGTCGGCGGTATCGGCATTATGAATATGATGCTCACCAACGTGACTGAGCGCATTCGAGAGATCGGCATCCGCCGCGCTCTGGGCGCCAGTCGTCGCGATATCACTGCGCAGTTTTTGGCCGAGTCTTCGGCGCTGTGCGTCACCGGCGGACTGTTGGGTGTCCTGATAGGCTATCTGCTGGCCTGGGGTCTCGCGATGTTTGCCTCCGGATCCGGGATTCTTGGCGAGCTCGGAGCCAGCGGGCAAATCACACCGAGTTTTTCAATCGCCACGGTGCTGCTGGCCTTCGCCGTCTCCGTCGGCATTGGCGTAATCTTTGGCTTCTACCCCGCTCGCCGCGCGGCAAAGCTCGATCCGGTGGAGTGCCTACGCTACCAGTAAGCCACCACCAACAAGTTGCGGTGAATTAGGGACTGAAAATGCTATCTAGCAGCAAAAACAGACACTATTTCACCGCAACTTATTGAAGGGCTGTTTGCGCCAGTTCCGGGAGTCGTCCTCGAGCTATTGGTGGATGACGGGCTTGTAAGGGTCGAGCTTGCTCGGGACGCTCCTCCTCGCGGGCGGGAGGGCGCGCTAGGCGCGGCAAGCGCCTAGCGCGCGAACTCCCGTAAGAGCACGTCTTCCACTTCCCGAAGCGAAAGGGCCCCGCTTCCCTCGGCGGGACGGGTGACCACGATGCAGCGCGCTCCCACGTCGCGCGCGGCGGCGAGCTTCTCGGCCGTGCCGCCTACGGTTCCCGAGTCCTTAGTCACAAGCCACTGGGCGCCCACCTGCCGAAGCATCGCCTCGTTGAGCTCGCGGGTGAAGGGCCCCTGCATGCCGATGACGTGCGACGGCGAAAACCCCGCGTCGATGCACTTCGTTATAGCACCGGGCAGCGGGAGCACACGCACGAAGAAGCGCTCCGCGAAATCGGCGACGCTCGTGTAGGGAGCAAGCTCCTTGCTCCCCGTCGTGAGAAGCGCGCGACCCGGGTTCTCGGAGAGAAAGCGCGCCGCGCAGGCGATCGACGCGACCGGCACGACGCCTTTGGGCAGCGCCTCGACCGGGCGCGCAAGGCGCAGGCATCGTGCACCCACGGCGAGCGAAGCGGCCCGGATGTTGCCGCTTGCGAGCGTAGCGAAGGGGTGCGTGGCGTCGACAACGATGCACGCGCCGGAAAGCTCGCGCTCCATGTCGGCATCGTCGAGCCTGCCCGCATGCACCTCGATGCCCGGAAGCTCGCCCAAAAGCTCGCCTCCGTACTCGGTTGCCGCGTAGGCACGGGCGGGGATGCCCGCCCTGCTCGCCCATTCGCACAGAAGGCGGCCCTCGGTGGTGCCGGCGAAGATGCGCAGCGCCGGCGCGGATGCGGGCGCCGTCACTTCGGGCCGCCTGGGCGCGTGATCTGGTAGAGCAGCGCGTTCATAATGGCAGCCGCCACGGTCGAGCCGCCCTTGCGACCCCTCGCGACGATGGCTGGCACGCGTCGTGCGAGTAGCTCCTCTTTCGCCTCGACCACGTTCACAAACCCGACCGGCACCCCAACGACGAGCGCGGGCGCGATCTTCCCCGCGTCCATGAGCTCGGCGAGGCGCAGAAGTGCTGTGGGAGCGTTGCCGACGGCCACGATGAGCGGACCCTCGATGCCGCAAGCTTTGTCCATGCTCGCAACGGCGCGAGTCGTGCCCGCGGCGCGCGCAGCCGCGGCGACATCAGGGTCGGCCATGAAGCACACGGCCTTGCAGCCGAGCTTCGCGAGCGCGGGCTTGCTTATGCCTGCGAGCGCCATGTTCGTGTCGGTGAGCACCGTGGCCCCTGCGCGCAGCGCGTCGAGCGCACAGTGCGCGGCGTCATGGGTAAACACGAGGGAATCGGCGTACGAGAAGTCGGCAGTGGTGTGGATGACGCGCTTCACGACGGGCTCTTCGAGCGGCGGGAACGTGCGGCCGCCGAGCTCTTCGGTGATGATCTCGAAGCTGCGCCGCTCGATGTCGCCGGGCGCCATCTCCTTGGAATCCATCTAGTACTCCACTCCTTCCCTTGCACATATCCCCTGCTCGTAGGGATGTTTCTTGCACCGCATCTCGGTTATGTAGTCGGCCTTCTCCACGATCTTGCGGGAAGGCGCGCGCCCGGTGAGCGCTACTTCGACGCCGCGCGCGGACATATCGAGCGCGCGGTCCACGAGCGCCTCGTCGACAAGCCCCTTCGATAGCGCGTCGAGCGCCTCGTCGAGCACGAGCAGCCCCTCCTGAGCGCCCTCGAGCTCGGCGAGCGCGAAAGCGAGGTTCCCATCGTGCAGCTCGCACGTCGCGGCAAGTTCTTCCGACGTCATTGACCAGGTAAACTTGTCCGACACCTTCCCCGCGAACACGGGCACGCCGAAATGCTCGGCGAGCAGGCGCGCCTCCCCGCTTTCGCCGTCTTTCAGGAACTGCACGACGACGACGTGGCGACCTGCGGCGAGCATGCGAAGGGCGAGGCCCATCGCCGCCGTGGTCTTGCCTTTGCCGTCGCCATGATACACGTGGATCATACGCCCTCCTCGATAATGCGGTAGATATACTCCATGTCGAGCGCCCCGCGCACGACGTCGGCCAGGCGGTCGAATTCGCGCGCACGGTGATCGGCCGCGGACGCTGCGCCCGCAGCACCCACGACGCTCTCGGGCAGGCCGCGCATGCGCGCGAGCGAGCGCGCGAGGGCGAGCGCCACCCCCGGTTCGTCGAACAGGCCGTGGAGATAGGTTCCGAACACGTTTCCGCAGGCCGCGCCTTCTGGTTTGCCGCCAATCGTGCCCGCAGGAGCGCAGGAGACGGTCGTTTCTCCGTCGTGAATCTCGTACCCGCGCGCCGTCATGCCGTTCCACACCGAAAACGCGCCTTGGGCGCCCGTGATGCGCAGCTCCGACTGGGCGAGGCGCTTTTCCTCCTTGAACACCGTACTTGCAGGGATGAGCCCGAGCCCGCGCGCGGTGCCAGCGCCTTCCCTGCCGTGCGGGTCGGAAAGCTCGTCTCCCAAAAGCTGGTAGCCTCCGCATATGCCGAGCACCGGTGTGCCCGCGCCCGAAAGCGCGCGGACACAGGCTCCGATGCCGCTAGCCGCAAGCCAGCGCGCGTCGTCGAGCGTGGACTTCGAGCCGGGAAGCACCACCAGGTCGGGTCGGCCCAGATCGGTCGTCGAGGAAACGTAGCGCACGCCCATGCCGGGCACGCGCGAAAGCGGGTCGAAGTCGGTGAAGTTCGACAGATGCGGAAGGCGCACGACGGCGACATCGATGACGCCGCGCGCCTCGCGGGCAGATAGGCGCGGCGCGAGCGAGTCCTCGTCGTCCAGGTCAAGCGTAAGATACGGCACGACCCCCACGACGGGAACCCCGCACATCTTCTCGAGCGGGGCCAAACCCGGGCGCAGGATTTCCACATCGCCGCGGAACTTGTTCACCACAAGCCCCCGCAAAAGCGCGCGATCCTCGGGCGCAAAGAGCGCGACCGTGCCGTAGAGCTGGGCAAACACCCCGCCTGGGTCAATGTCGCCCGCGAGCAGCACGGGGGAGGACACGGCGCGCGCGAGCCCCATGTTGACGATGTCGTTTTCGGAAAGGTTGATTTCGGCGGGGCTGCCGGCGCCCTCGATGACGATGACGTCGTTTTCCTCCGCGAGCGAATCGAACGCCTCCAAAATCTGCGGCATGAGCGCCTTCTTTCGCGCGAAGTAGTCCCTCGCAGCGAAGGCTCCCTGCGCCTTGCCGGCCACGATGAGCTGGCTTCGGTGGTCGCTTTCAGGCTTGAGAAGGATGGGGTTCATGCGTACGTCGGGCGCGATGCCGCATGCCTCGGCCTGCATGATCTGGGCGCGCCCCATCTCGAGCCCGTCGGCCGTGACACCGCTGTTGAGCGCCATGTTCTGGCTCTTGAAGGGAGTCACGCGCAGGCCGTCCTGCGAAAGCACACGGCACAGTCCCGCCGCAAGCAGGCTCTTCCCCGCGTTCGACATGGTGCCCTGGATCATGATGGGCTTCGCCCTACCCACGGGTATCGACCTCCTTCGCCGAGCCTCGGCCATCCGCGCCCGCCATAGCGCCGCTGCAAGAAACGCCGCCCCATTCGTTGGGTTCGCCTTCGCCCGATGCACCTTCCGCCCGAAGCACGCGGCTGAACGCCATCGCAAGCCGGGCATTCTCCTTGCGCGTGCGCACCGCGACGCGGCACCAGAAACGGGACAGTACCGAAAACGAGTCGCACGTGCGGACCAAAACCCCCTGTTTATACAGGCGTTCGGGGATGTCTTTCGCCGGCGTGCGGACTAAAAGGAAGTTCGCATCCGATGGCACGACGGAAAGCCCGAGCGAGGAGAGCTCATGGGAAAGCCACGCTCGCTCGCCCGCCAATACATCGCGCGAGCGCGAGACGTATTCAACGTCTTCCAGGGCGGCGATGCCCGCGGCCTCGGCGACCGAGGAGACAGGCCACGCCTGCCCCGCCCGGCGAATCCCCTCGATGAGTTGGGCGTTTCCGCTGATCAGATATCCCAACCGCAACCCCGCCATTCCGTAGAGCTTGGTGAACGCGGAGAGCACGGCCACATGGCGCGAACACGCGGCGCGTGCGGCCACGCTCCTTTCGCGGGCGTCGGGCGCAAATCCGAGGAAGCACTCGTCCACGACGAGCAGCGCGCCCACCTGCTCGCAGCGGCAAGCCGCGGCCTCGATCACGCTGGGGTCGACGAGGCGCCCCGTCGGGTTGTTCGGATTGCAGAGGTACGCCACGTCTCCCGGCCCCTCGATCGCGCGGGCGAAGGAGGCGGGCACGTCGAAGTCGTCCGCTTCGGAGAGCGGGAACTCCTGCACGCATGCGCCGTAGTACGATGCCGCCTCCGCATATTCAGAGAACGTCGGCGCGCACACGACGATGCGTTTCGGGCGCACCGCCGCGGCGAGCCGCCAGATGATGTCGGACGCGCCCGCGCCGCAGACGATAGTATCTTCGGGAATGCCCTGGTCGCGCGCTAGCGCGCGAACGAGGGCGAGGCTTTCCCTATCGGGGTAGGCGTCGATTCGAGAAAGCGCCTTGCAAGCTGCGGCGACGGCGCGCGGCGAGGGGCCTGCCGGATTCACGTTCACCGAAAAGTCAATGAGGTCGGAGGCGCCCCCTTCGCAAGCGATGCCGAGCGATTGCGCGCTGCCCCCATGCGTACGGGCGCGCAGGATTCCCCCGGCAGCCCGGGGCGCGGCGTGGTCTTCCCTCATGCCATCGCCCCCACGGCGAGCACGACCGCCGCGCGCGCGGCGCCGAAGACGACGAGCGCGCATACGGACGCAGCGAGCATGAGCCTTGTCGCCCGGGCGATGTCGCCCCACTCGATTTCGCGGGACGCGTCTCCTATCGTCGGTTTCTCAACGAGCTTGCCGAAATACACCGCGGGTCCTGCCAGGCGCAGCCCGAGCGCGCCCGCGCACGCTGACTCGGTCTGCGCCGCGTTCGGGCTCGCATGGCGACGCCTGTCGCGGCGCCAGATGCGCGCCGCCCCGCGCGCGTCGAGCCCGACGATCGGGCACACGGCGATCATGAGCAGGGCCGATAAGCGCGCGGGAATCCAGTTCGCCGCATCGTCGAGGCGCGCCGAGGCGCAGCCGAAGTCGATGTAGCGCTCGTTTTTGTAGCCCACCATGCTGTCGAGCGTATTCACCGCCTTGTACGCCATGCCCAAGGGCGCACCCCCGATCAAAAGGTAGAAAAGCGGCGCGATGACGCCGTCGCTCGCGTTCTCCGCCACCGTTTCCACGGCGGCACGCGCGACGCCGTGCTCGTCGAGAACAGACGTGTCGCGTCCCACGATGAGCCCGACGGCTTCGCGCGCCGCGACAAGGCCGCCCTTCGAGAACGCGCGGGCCACGGCCAGGCTCTGGCGGCGCAGCTCGCATGTCGCGAGAATCTGATAGCTCGCCCATGCCTCGGCAACGAAGCGCAAGCCGGAGTGAACCATGCCGCAAAGATGCAGGATGCCCCAGGTCAAAAGCCCACACGCAAGCGGAAGCGCCACGGCGAGCACAAGACCTGCGGCGCGCGTGCCCGCGGACGTTTGCGGGAATGCGCCCCGCAGGCGGCCTTCGGCCCACGTGATCGCGCGCCCCATGGCGACGACGGGATGGGGAAGCCAGCGCGGGTCGCCGAAGGCAAGGTCGGCCGCGAACCCGGCGGCGACGGCAAGAATCGTCATCACCGGGCATCGCCCCCCGAAGCGGGGCGAACGTCGCGAAGGCAGCGCCCATCCCAGGTGGCGGCCCATGCGCCGCCCGGCTCGGTATGCACGTCGAAGTATCCAATTTTCGGGACAGCTAACTCGGAGAGCAGCGCTTTCACGGTACCCGCGTGAACGACGAAGACGGCGCGCCCACTCCCCTGGGCACGCTCCGATTTGCACGCCTCCCGAAACGCCGCGACGACGCGGCGGGTGAAATCGCTCTTGCCCTCGCCATGCGGGCAGCGCGTCTCGCACCAGGAGTCTACCCAGGCGCGGTAGCGCGCATCCTCTTTAAGCTCGGCGGCGCTTCGTCCCTCGAAGTCGCCGAAATCCATCTCGCGCAGACCGGGGCACGCCATAAGCTCCGCGTTCGGGAAGAGGATGCGCGCCGTCTGGTCGGTGCGGGCCATGCCGCTCGTGATAACACGGAACACGTCACGATAGCATGCGAGGTCGCGCAAAGCGCGCTCGCCCGCGCTCGACAGGGGCTCGTCGGTGCCCGCCCCGCTGTAGCGATGGTCTTCCGTGCCCGCCGTGGCACCATGGCGCACGAAGACGACTTCCAAAGGCGCGCCCGCGCCCTGCGTCCCTCGAGGCGCATCATCAAGGTTTCCCTTGATGACCTGGGGAATCCCGCACGTCATGCGCACGACGACGTCGGCGCGCGCAGCGAGCGCGCATCCCAGGCGCCCCGCGCGCTCGCGCCATTGGGCGTCTTCCGCACGCATAGGGACGACCCCCGAGCCGACCAAGGACAGAATCACTACGTCGAAGCCGATCAGCCGCTCGAGCGCCCGGTCAGCGTCGAGCGCGCGTACGAGTTCCTCAGCACAGTAAGCGACACGGCCGGCAAAAGCCGCGGGCACGCCGCCCTCCGCAAACTGCGCCGCGTCGACGAAATCGTCCGCCGCGAACCCGAGCTTTTCGCGCACGAAGGTCCTCTTCCCGGAATGCGCGCCACCTACCACGTGCATCATAGGAGCATGCCCCCCGCCACCAGCATGGCAAGCATCGCGAGCTCGGCCCATTGCAGAAACCATCCGGCCAAATCCCCCGTCACCCCGCCGAAGCGGGACAGGGCAACATGGCGGTACCACGCGAGCGCCAAAAGCCCCGCCACCGCCATAAGGGCGCCGACGGCCTGAGCGCACGCGACCATCCCTGCAGCCGAAGCCGCAGCGAAAGCGCAAAGCGGCACGACGATCGCCGCGCGCTTCTTAGCAGGCGAGAGCCCCGCGGCCATGCCGTCCGCACGCGCGGCAGGCCAGCATTCAACGGCGAGCCCCGAAAGCGAGCGGGAGAACACGAGCGAGCACAGAAGTGCGAGGAACGCCCCCGCCGTAAGCGGCAGCGCGGTGAACAGGGAAAACTGCAGAATAAGGTACACAACAACACCGATGACCCCGAAGGCGCCCGCCCGCGGGTCGTGCATGATCTCGAGTTTTCGCTCGCGCGGGGCCCAACTTGCAAGCGCATCGGAGGTGTCGCAGAGCCCGTCTAGGTGGATGCCTCCCGTCACCGCCACAGGCAGCGCCACGAGCACGGCCGCGACGATGGTCGCGGGCACGCCGAGCAGGTTCGCAACGTGTCCCCACGCCGTCATGAGGAACCCTTCCGCAAGGCCCACCAGGGGAAACGCGGCAAGCGCATGGGTTGACCCGAAATCGGTCCAGGCCGATTTCGGGACGGGGATGCGCGAGAACGTTCCGAACGCCGCGCCGATTGCCTCTGCTATCTTCACCTTGTAGGTCCTTCACCTTTCATCCACACGGGAATCCCGCATACCACTTCGACTGCGCGGTCGGCCAGCGCCGCCACGCCCGCGTTCACGCGCGCGAGCGCGCGCCTCCATGCCTCGGTCCCCTCATCGTAGCGCATCCCATCGGCGAACACGTCGACGGTGACCACCACCGTATACGCAGCGGCTTGAGCGAGCCGTTCGATGCCTCCGAGTACCTCGCGCGCCGCAGCGTCGGGGTCACGTGGGGACAAGCCGCCTTCCGCGAAAAGCTCGTTCGCAACCAGGTTGCCCACGTCCTCCAAAAGAAGCGTGCAGCCGCGCGGAAGCCCGGGCACTGCGGCGCCCACGTCACGCGTGCGCTCGAGGGTGGAAAACCCCTTGCCCTCGCGCAGCGCCCGATGGCGCGCGATGCGGCGGGCGCCCTCTTCCCCGAAGGGCTCCATCGTTGCCAGGTACACGCGGGGGCCGTCGTGCCCGAGGCACAGGGACTCGGCGTAGGCGCTCTTGCCGCTCGTGGCGGCGCCGATGACGAGCGTCACCGTCATTTCCCGGCCTCGAAATGCTCGTAAGCAGCCATGCCAGTCGCCGTGAACGTCTTCCCATCCCGGTACACGCGCAGCGCCGAATCCAGAAGGGGCAGATACGCCATGGCGCCCGCGCCCTCGCCCAAGTGCATGCCTGCGTCGAGGGGTGCCTTTATGCCGAGCTCGCGAAGGAGCTCCCGGCTTGCGGGTTCACTTGATGCGTGGGTGCCCACGAGGTAGCCCAAGGCGTTGGGGCACAGGCGCGCCGCGCACAGAGCCGCCGTGCAGGATATGACCCCGTCGAGGAGCGCCGGCGCCTTCGAGGCCGCGGCCCCCAGGTAGAAGCCGCAAATCGCCGCGATGTCGAAGCCGCCCACCTTCGAGAGCACGTCGATCGGGTCGGCGGGATCGGGCAAGTTCGCGTCGATAGCGCGCTCGACCACGTCGCGCTTGCGCGCGAGCGAGGCGTCCGAGAGCCCCGCGCCGCGCCCGACGAGGCTCCGCGCGTCCGCCCGGATGAGCACTGCGGCCACCGCCGCCGAGGTGGTCGTGTTGCCGATGCCCATCTCGCCCGCGGCGAGAAGGCGCACGCCGGCGCGGGCAAGCCCGCACGCGACGGCGATTCCGACCTCGATCGCGCGCACGGCCCCATCTCGAGACATAGCGGAGCCGTGCGCGATGTTGCCGCTCCCCCGCCGCACGTTCGCGCGCACCATGCGCGCGTCTTCTATGCCCCGGGCCATACCCACGTCGACGGGCACGACCTCGGCACCCGCGAACGCCGCCATGCGGCAGGCGCTCGTGGCCCCCTCGCACATGTTACGCGCGACGGCTCGCGTCACGTCTTGCCCGCTTTGCGACACGCCTTCGGCAACAACCCCGTTGTCGGAGAAGAATACCGCGAGCGCACGGGGAAACTCGGCCACCTCGGCGCTCCCCTGAGCTGCGGCGATACACGCGACGGCGTCTTCAAAGTCGCCCAATCCCCCCAAGGGGTGCGCGATGGAGTCCCACGCGGCGTACGCGGCGGCGCGGGCGCACTCGTCTGCGGGCTCGATCCGGGAGAGCGTGGCTTCGAGCACGGCGCCCGGCGCCGACGAGAACGCGCGCTCGACTTCCTCGCGGATGCAGGCAAGCGCGGTTTCGGTTGCTTCAGCCATGCCGTCTCCTCTCTGCAAACGACGCCGCGGCAGACGCGAACGCGCGCGCAACGTCGGGGTTCGCAGGATAGTACACATGCGGGAAGCCCGCAACCAGGGACGGGGTGGTCGACATGCACGGCCAGCCCTTGTCGCGCCGGGGCTTCTGCGCCCAAAAGTCGCCGCCCGGGCAGGTGGACTGCCAGTAGTGGAACTCGTGCGCGCGGATGCGTGTGCCGCGCGGCCCGTAGAGCCCGTCGCGTTGGGAAGTGAGCTCCACGTACCCGAAATGGGACAGCCTTCCCCCGTTCTCGCTTGCGCCCTCAAGGGCGCCCGCAACAGGCCAGCGCCGCCCCTCGCTATCGGCGATTTCGCGCTGCAGGTACAGAAACCCACCGCATTCGGCGACCGTCGGCATGCCGGATTCCACCGCGCGCCGCACCGCCTCGCGCATCGGCGCGTTCTCGGAGAGCTGCCGCGCATGGAGCTCCGGGTAGCCGCCCCCCAGATAGAGGGCGCTTGTCCCCCGGGGCAACTCGCTATCACACAGGGGGCTGAAAAAGGCCAGCTCGCAACCAAGGTCCTCGAGCGCGTGCAGGTTCTCCTCGTAGTAGAACGAGAACGCCTCGTCACGCGCGACGCCGACGATGGGCCGCGCTCCCGCGATCGGCTCCAACCGGTAAGGTTCCTCGCGGATATCGGGGGCCGTCGCAGCTATTTCGAGCAAGCGGTCGACGTCGACGCTCTTTTCCACCAACTCGGCCATCTTGTCGATGCGCGCGGAGAGCTGCTCGACCTCGTCGGCGGTCACAAGCCCCAGATGCCGGCTTTCGAGCGAGAACGTCTCGTCGGCGGGGATATTCCCCAAAACCGCGACGCCCGTGTGCTTCTCGATCGCAGGCGCCGCGTAGGCGCAGGCAGCGGCGCTCGTCCTGTTCAGCACGACGCCGCGCACGTTCGCACAAGGCAGGAACTCGGCGATGCCGCGGATTACGGCGGCGAGCGATAAAGACGCCCCGCGCCCGTTCACCACTAAAACGACCGGCGTTTCCGTGTCGCGCGCAACCTGGTAGCTGCTCGCTTCGGCCACGCCGGGCGCCATGCCGTCGTAGAAGCCCATGACCCCCTCGAGCACCGCGACATCCGCACCCGCGGCGCCGCGTGCGAGCAGGGCGCGCAGCGTCGGGGCGTCAGCGAAGAAGCCGTCTAAGTTGCCCGAGCGCGCACCCACGACGCGGCGGTGAAAGAGCGGGTCAATGTAGTCGGGGCCACATTTGAAGGCCGCGCATGCAAGGCCGCGACGCGCGAGCGCGCGCAGGAGCGCGCACGTGACGACCGTCTTGCCGCTCCCGCTCGAGGGCGCAGCGACCATGAAGCGCGGGATGGACGTGCTCACCGGGCACCGCCTTCCCCGCCTGCGGCGTTGCAGTTAGCAAGCGAGACCACCTCAACGGATGGTTTCCCCTCGGTAGAGGGGTCCTCCCCGACAGGCGACTCAACAAGCGCCCCGACATCGGCAAGCTCCTCGGCATCCGCGCCCGTACCACGCGCGCTGACGAGGAACACGGGGTTTTGTGCCTTCATAAGATGGTGCGAGCCTACAGCCTCGGCGCGGGCGGCCGACACCTGGCAGGCCTCGAACCCCTTAAAGCGCGAACCCGAGAGGAGCGCGCACGCCTCGGTGAGCGTCTCAACGGTTACGCATGGGACGCACAGGCGAACCTGCGAGTTCTTCTCGAGCGCCGCCTCCACGATGGAGGGAAGCTCGCCCGCGCTCCCGCCGACGAACACGGCGTCGGGGACGGGCAGTTTCGCGAGCGCTTCGGGGGCAACACCGGGGACCGCATGCACGTTGCCGCACCCGAATGCATCCGCGTTCTCTCGGATGAGCCGCACGCCGGCCGCGTTGCGCTCGACCGCCCATACCGACCCCGCTCGCGCGACGAGCGCCGCCTCGATCGACACGCTCCCCGTGCCGGCGCCGACATCCCACACGGTGTCGGTCGCGGTAAGGCGCAGCTTCGCGAGCGCGACGGCGCGCACCTCCTGCTTGGTCATGGGAACGTCGCCGCGGATGAAGAGCTCGTCGGGAATGCCCGAGGAAGCGTACGGCCAGCGGGAGCTCGCGGCGCGGGATGCGCCCGCAGAGTCCGCCGCGAAAGAAGCCGCCGCGGGCGCAGACGCGCCGGCCGGCGCCTCGGAGGCTGCGCTAGAGCCCGCAGGCGACCCGGCGCAGCCTGCGAACTCGATAAGCATCACGTTCAAGTCGTCGAACGTCTGACCTGCGATTTCACTTGCGGTCGCGCAGGTGATGCGCTCGTCGGGGTACGACAGGCGCTCGGCCACCGTCACGCGCGCGTCCGCGAAGCCCGCCTGCACAAGCTCGCCCGAAAGCCGCGAGGGGTCTTCCCCGCCCGAAGTGGCGAGGAAGAGCTCACCTGCGCGCTCGGCCTCGGCCACGATGTCGCACGCCACGCCGTGAGCGCTCGCGAAGCGCCAATCCTGCCATGGACGCGCGAGGCGCGCGGCGAGATACGACGCTGAGCTTATGCCGGGAATGACGCGCACGTCCACCCGCGCGTCGCCGGAGAGCGCCTCCACCAGGCGGCGCGCGCCGCTGAACAGCCCCACATCGCCCGTCATCACGACCACGGCGCGCTGCCACGACGCCGCATCAGTGAGCGCGGCGACGATGTCCGCCGTCTTCACGAGCTCGCATCTCACCACGTCGGGCGGCACGTCGATGCCGACAAGCGCGCGATGAGCGCCGATGACCACGTCGGCGATGTCGATCGCGTCGAGCGCCGCTCGCGAGAGCAAGTCGGGGTTTCCGGGCCCCGCCCCGATGATCGTTACCTTTCGCATGGAATCTCCCGATACCCGCGCGGCGTGACCATACGGCCGCCTACGCGCTTCGTGTCCGCGTTGCCGACGAACACGGTGGTGAACATGTCGGCGTCGAACTCCCCCAGCTCGGAGAGCCTGCACATGCCCGACTGCTGCCCCTCGCGCCCGATGTTGCGTACCCAGCCGCAGAGCGTGTCGGGGGCCTTCCATTCGAGCATAATCTTCGCCGCGCGCGAGAGCCTGTCGGCGCGCTTTCTGCTGCGCGGGTTGTACAAACAGATGCAGAAGTCGGCGCTCGCCACGGCAGCGAGCCTGCGCTCGATGACCTCCCACGGCGTGAGCAGGTCGGAGAGCGACACGACCGCGAAGTCGTGGGCAAGCGGGGCGCCGAGCACCGCCGACCCGCTCTGAGCCGCGGTGGCCCCGGCGATAACTTCCACGTCTACATCGGGGTAGTCCTCCGCAAGCTCCAGCACGGGGCTCGCCATGCCGTACACGCCCGCGTCACCGCTGCACACGAGCGCCACGGCTTCTCCGCTCTGCGCGCGCGAAAGCGCCAGGCGGCACCGTTCGACCTCGTGCATCATCGGCGTCGCGAGATGCGCCGCGTCGGGCACGGCGGCGAGCGCGAGCTCCACGTATTTCGTGTACCCCACAACGATGTCGGCCGCCTCGAGCGCGCGCCGAGCCGCAATCGTCATGCCGTCGGGGCCGCCCGGGCCGATCCCCACCACAAAGAGCTTTCCCATCACCGCTCCTTATACGAAAGTTCGATAGTTACCTTGGAAAACGCGACGGTCACGCCGCCGTGAGCGAGCTTCGGGAAGATAAGTTTGCCCCCGCCCGCGAGCGCCGCGCGCTCGCACACATTGTCGACCCCCACCGTCGCACGCACGAAATCAGATGGCGAAACGCTGCCTTCGACCTGCGACAACTCCTCTGCGGAATACGTAGCAAGCGGAATCTTGCGCGCGCGGCAGAAGGCGAGCAGACCCTCCTCGTGCGCCTTCACGTCGATCGTCGCCGCCTCGCGCACGGCCGAAGGCGAGATACCCGCCTGCCCGCACGCGAGAAGAAACGCCTCCCCGATCGCTTCGGCGCACGCACCGCGACGGCACCCTATGCCCGCAACGATGCAGGGCACGACAAGGCGAAGCGGCTCGGGCGCAGGCGCCTGCGCCCGCACGCCCGCCGGCTCCCCCGCCTCACCGGCGGGCACGACATCGCCCGTCGTCTCCGCTGCGCGAACGGACGCACCTGCATTCGCGCCAGCGAACGGCGACACGACGATATCGGCCCGAGCGCGGTCGGACGCAATGTCAACCCCCTCAGGCGGCTGTCCCGAAATCGGCATGTCGGAATAGAGCGCCACGCGCCCGCCCGAAAGCAGCCGCGCCGACACTCGCTTGATGGCCTCGGGATTCGAAACGGCGAGCCCCGCACAGCGCGCCCACGTATCCACCGCCCACACGCCGCGGACGTCGGTCGCCGTGGTGATGATGGGGATGGCCCCTGCCGCGCGTGCCACAGTTTGCGCAAGCTCGTTCGCACCGCCCAAATGCCCCGACAAAAGCGGGACGGCAAAGCGCCCCGCCTCGTCGATCGCCACAACCGCGGAATCGCTTGCCTTCGAGGCGACATGCGGCGCGATCGCCCGCACGGCGATGCCCGCCGCGCCCACGAACAGAAGCGCGTCCGACGCTTCCCACGCGAGCGCCGTCCATGCGCGCAGGTCGGCCTTCCCCTCGCCGAACCCGCGCGAAACGGAAACGTCCCAGCCAGGGTCATCTTCACCTGTCTGCGCGCAATCGGAAAGCGCGCGTGCGGTGCGCTCCGCCAACGCATACCCCCTCTCAGTGAACGCTATGCAGGAAACCCTCATCTAGCGCACCACCATCGTCGAGAAGTAGCTGCCCCGATCGGGCACATCGTCGAGCGAGCAGTACACGCGCTCGCCCGGAAGCCCACAGTCCTCTACGAGCTCGGCACCGTCGAAGGCGCCCTCCTCGCGAAGGATGCGCTTCGTGTCCGCAAGCGAGCGGCGCGCCTTCATGACCACCTTCGCCCCCGGCCAGCCGATTGCGCGGCGCACGTCGTCGTAGCCGCCGGGCACGATGTGCAGAGGCGACGACATCTCGGGCGTGAGGTCGCGCTCGAGCGCCGCGGCGACCGCGCAGAAGCTCGGCACGCCGGGAATAGCGCGCGCCTCGAACCCGCGGGCGCGCACGTCGGGCGCTATGCGCTGGAATGTGGCGTAGATGCTCGGGTCCCCCAGGTTCAGCAGCGCGACGTCGCGGACAGCATCCAGGTGCGCGACAAGCTCGCGAACAAGCGAGGCATGCTCGGCCGCGCGGCGCTCGACGTCGCGCGTCATCGAGAATCGCACGGGGATCACCGTCTTGCCTGTAAGGTCGACGGCACCGCGTACGATGTCGAGCGCGACCATGGCCCCGTCCGCCGTCTGCGGTGCGGCGATGACCGGACACGATTCGATTGTGCGGACGGCCTTGATCGTGAGCAGCTCGGGGTCGCCAGGCCCCGTGCCCACCCCGTACAGCACGCCTTTACTCATACGTCGCCCCCAATTCCCCGATAACTGCATCGGCGCCCGACGTGCGGAAAAGCTCGCGGCGCTCGGCGTCGAACACGACCGCGGCGATGTCGCATCCGCCCGCCGCGCGGCGGCGCAACCTGTCCTCGATTGCCACAGCGAGCGAGGCGCGCGCAGCGTCCCCCACGCCGGCGGCCTCGATTACCTCAAGCGCCGCCGTGGTCGTGACCGACGACATGATATCGCGCACGGTCTTCGCGCCAGCGCCGGCCAAGGCCGCGTGGGCGGCCAGAATCTCCGCGCGGCAGTCGGCGGTACGCGAATGGGTGTCCATGATGCCGCCCGCAACCTTCACCAGCTTGCCGATGTGTCCCACAAGAAGGACATTGGTAAATCCCTCGCGAACGCAGCAATCAATCGCATCGCCCACGAAGTTGGAGATGAAGACCACCGGCGCACCGTTTAGGTGGAAATGCCCCGAGATGAACTGCCCGCCGTAGTTGCCGGGCGTGAGCACGACTCCGCGCCGCCCCATAGCCGCATGCTGCCGGATCTCGAGCTCGATGCTGTCGCGCAAGGCAGCAAGGCTGCGCGGCTCGACGATGCCCGTCGTGCCCAGGATGGAAATGCCGTCCTCTATCCCCAGGTGCGGGTTGAAGGTCTTTTCGGCAAGGGCAACACCCTCGGGTACCGAAATCGTCACAGCAATATTTCCAGAAAAGCCGTGCGCGGCACACACCTCGCGCACCGCCGAAGTGATCATCGCGCGCGGCGTCGCGTTGATGGCGGCCGCCCCCACCGGCTGCTCGAGCCCGGGCAACGTCACGCGCCCCACGCCCACGCCGCCATCGACGGAAACTTCCGATTCGCGCGCGGGCACGCCCTTGCTGCCCGCAGCGCCCGTGCCCGACCCCGCATGTTCCACGCGCGCGTACACGAGCACGCCGTCGGTCACATCTGCATCGTCGCCTGCGTCCTTTCGCACGGCGCACTGGGCGCACCCCTCGCCGATACATGCGTCGACCACGTTCGCCTCGACGGGCAGCCCGCCGGGGGTGACGATCGACACGCGGCCGACGGGCTTTCGTGACAAAAGCATCTCGCAGGCCGCCTTCGCCGCAAGCGCGGCGCAACTCCCCGTGGTGTAGCCGCAGCGCAGGCGGGTCGTCCCGGTATATATGTAGTGCTCGAAGGCCACGCTAGCTGCTCGCCTTCCGATACCCCGTGGCAAACGAAGGGTCGTAAAGCTTGCTGCGCTCGTACGACTCCGCTTGCGCGCCGTTGTGCGCAAGCCCACCGCGAACTCCGAGCACGCGGCCCACCACCACGAGCGCCGTGCGGTCGATGCCCTCTCGCGCGCCCGCATCAGCGAGCGTGCCCACTGTGCATCGCACCACGCGCTCCTCAGGCCAGGTCGCCTTGTACACGAGCGCCGCCGGCTCGTCGGAGCTGCGGCCCGCGGCCAAAAGCTCGGCGGAAAGCTCGGCGAGCATACCCGAGCTCAGGAAGATGACCATAGTCGAGCCGCTTTCCGCCATGGTGCGCATGCCCTCGCCCGCGGGCATGGGGGTGCGCCCGGAAAGCCGCGTGATCACGACCGACTGGCTGATTCCCGGCAGCGTGTATTCCTGGCGAAGCGCCGCCGCGGCACCGCAAAAGCTCGACACGCCGGGCACCACCTCGTAGACCACGCCGCGCGCGTCGAGCGCGTCCATCTGCTCCTGGATGGCGCCGTACAGGCACGGGTCGCCCGTGTGCAGGCGCACCACTTCCTCGCCCCGCGCATCCGCCGCGCACATCACGTCGAGCACTTCCTCCAAGGTCATGTGCGCGCTGTCGTAGACGACGCAGGATTCCTTGCACTCGGCGAGCAGCTCGGGGTTCACAAGGCTCCCCGCCCAAACGACCACGTCGGCCGCGCGTAGAAGACGCGCCCCGCGCAGCGTGATAAGGTCGGCGGCGCCCGAACCTGCGCCAACGATATGAATCATCCGAGCCTTCCCTTCCCGTTTCTCATCGCAACCGTTTACGCCGCCATTCGCGCAGCGGGCAAAACACGGCGCCTGCGGCAGCAATCGGCGCAAATACGCAGGCAGGAGGCGCAATGCCGCCCGCGCTGGCTTTGACACGTTCACAAGTGCCTACTATCATAGTAAAAGTTTCGGCAACGAGCATATGACAATCGGATAAAAGGAAATGACCGGCGCGGCGCTTGCACAGCCCGCGCTGGCTTGCGGAGGGAACCAGGTGGGAATCCTGGGCAAGGGACATTACTGTATAGGACGCGCGGGCGAACCGCCTCGCGCCCCAAGCCAGACTGCTTCGCCTTTTCCTCACGGCATCGCCGTGGCGTTAGCTCCTTGTGAACCCCGAGGGGTGCGCTTTTCTTTCGCTTGTGCCGACAAGCAACTGTCGCCGGGGGACCGGCAAACCGAGGAAAGGAAAAACCATGTCCGACCAGATGTCACGCCGCGGCTTCATGGGCGCCGCAGCAACCGGAGCCGTCGCGCTCGCCGGAGTCGCGCTCGCGGGCTGCTCCAACACCTCCGCGAGTTCCGAGAAATCTAGTGAAAAGGAGAAGGCCGCGAAGCCGGTCATCCTCGTCACGAGCTTCGGCACGAGCTACAACGACTCGCGCCACATCACCATCGGCGCCATCGAAGACGCTATCCGCGAGAAGTACTGGCAGGACTACGACATCCGCCGCGCCTTCACCGCGCAGATCATCATCGACAAGCTGAAGAAGCGCGACGGCATCACGATCGACAACATGACCGAGGCGCTTGACCGCTGCGTGGAAGACGGCGTGAAGGAAATCGTCGTGCAGCCGACGCATCTCATGGCTGGCCTGGAATACGCCGACGTGAAAGACGAGCTCGACAAGTACGCCGACAAGTTCGACAAGATCTCGCTCGGCGACCCGCTGCTCACCTCCGACGACGACTACAAAAAGGTGGCCGCAGCCATTAAGGAGAACATGGCGTCCTTCGACGACGGCGAGACGGCGCTGTGCCTCATGGGCCACGGCACCGAAGCCGATTCCAACGCCGACTATGCCAAGATGCAGGAAGTGTTCAAGAACGAGGGTTTGACGCAGTTCTTCGTCGGCACCGTCGAGGCTGAACCGACCTGCGAGGATGTTATCGCCGCCGCGAGCGCCGCAGGCTACAAGAAGGCCGTGCTCGCGCCGTTCATGGTGGTCGCGGGCGACCACGCGAACAACGACATGGCAGACGAGACCGACCCCGACAGCTGGGCTGCGAAGTTCGTGGCCGCCGGCTTCGAAGTGACGTGCCTGCTCCAGGGTCTGGGACAGAACGTCGCGGTCGACGACATCTACGTCTCGCACGTGGACGACGCCATCGCCAAGCTGTAAACTCGCCGCGCACGGGGGCGCCGGTCGCGTCCCCGTGCAACGGGCATGCGCCTTTCCCCGACTGACGACGCATGCCCGTTGCATTCGCATCCCGACCGCCCACCGCACGGCACGGGCGGTCGAAGCGATTGAAAGGAACCCCCTCCATGTTGAAGAAAACCCTCGTCTTCGCCCTGTCGGCGGCGCTTTGCGCATTCTCGCTCGCCGGCTGCGCCGGAAATTCAATCGACAGCGCAAAGGCAAGCGATGCCGATTCCCAGGAAAAGACCGAACAGGCGGCCGATGCGCCCGCGGGCGCAAGCGCTGCCCCCATCACCGCCGACAAGGTGGCCGACGGCACCTATCCAATCACCGTAGATTCCAGCTCGAACATGTTCAGGATCGTGGACGCCCAGCTCATCGTGGAAAACGGCTCCATGCACTGCGTGATGACGCTTTCCGGCACGGGCTACGGCAAGCTCTTCATGGGCACGGGCGACGAGGCTGCCGCCGCGAGCGAGGCCGACTTCATCCCCTATGTGGAAAACGCGGAAGGCAAGTACACCTACGACGTGCCCGTTGATGCGCTCGACGAGGACACCGCCTGTGCCGCGTGGAGTATTAGAAAAGAGCAGTGGTACGACCGCACACTTGTGTTCGAATCCGCCGGCGTCGATCTGCGCGCCGACGCACTGAAGTAACGCCATGCGGTCGATTCTTCCCAAGGGGGAAAACAGGAAGCTCCACAGCATCGCGGCGCGCGCGATCGCCTGCGTTCTCGTCGCCCTGCTCGCGCTTCCCTTCGCGGGGTGCAGTGCGAGCCCGAACGCGACCGGTGGCACGGCGGGCTCTCAGGAATACACGGTGAGCGTCTCACTTTCCGGCGGGTCAGGGCGCGCAAGCATCGCCTCACCCACCACAATTGTGAAGGATGGCGACACCTACACCGCGACCATCACCTGGTCGAGTTCGAACTACGACAAGATGACCGTCGACGGCGTGGACTACGCGCCCGTAAACGACGGCGGCAACTCCACGTTCGAGATACCCGTCACGCTCGACGAGGACATCGCCGTGTCGGCCGAGACCGTCGCCATGTCGACGCCGCACACCATCGACTACACGCTCCACTTCGACTCATCCACCATGAAGGAGAAATCGGGCGACGATGCAAGCGGCGGCTCCCCTGCGGGAACGGCTTCAAGCGCCGCGGCCGACTTCCACAACGCCGATTTGGGCTGCGGCTGGGAGCCGACGGGAGCGCTTCAGCTTGAATACGCCGAGCACTTCACTGTCGACGAGTTCGAAGGCGGCCTGCGGCTTATCTGCGTTTCGAACGGGGAGCGCTTCCTCGTGGTGCCGCAAGATGCGAAGGTACCTGATGGGTTAAGCTCCGACATCGCGGTCATAAGGCGCCCCGCCGACAAGGTGTACCTCGTGTCGTCGGCGACGATGTGCCTGGTCGACGCGCTCGATGCGAACGACAATATCTTAATGTCGGGCACGAAAGCCGACGATTGCTCGGTCGCGGGCTTCAAAAGCGCGCTCGGAAGTGGGGCGATCGCCTACGGCGGCAAGTACAGCGCGCCCGACTACGAGCGAATATCGGCCTCGGGCTGCACGCTCGCCATCGAGAACACCATGATCAACCACACGCCCGATGTGAAGGAAAAGCTGCAGAAGCTCGGGCTCGTCGTGCTCACCGAACAGTCGTCGAGCGAGCCCAAAGCACTCGGGCGCGTCGAGTGGATTAAGCTTTTCGGCGTCCTGTTCGACAAGGAAGACGAGGCCACGCACCTGTTCAACGAGCAGAAGGCCCGCGTCGAGCAAACGTCGGGGCTCGCGTCGTCAGGTAAAACCGTGGCGTATTTCTACATTAACTCGAACGGGGCCGCCGTCACGCGGCGGGCGGGCGACTACGTGGCGCAGATGATCGAGCTTGCAGGCGGCAGCTACGCGCTCGATGACGCGCAGACGGCGTCGACGTCAGGTTCGTCAGTAACGCTCGAAATGGAGCGCTTCTACGCGACAGCGAAGGATGCCGACATCATCGTCTACAACGGCACCATCGACGAATCGGTTGCCACCTTGAACGACTTCGTAGGCAAAAACGCGCTATTGTCGCAGTTCAAAGCCGTGAAGAACGGCAACGTCTGGGTCACAAGCGCCGACATGTACCAGCAGATGACTTCTACCGCCGACATTATCGACGAGCTGCACGGGGCGTTCACCGGCGATGACGCGAGCGACTTCCATTATCTGAGGAAGCTCGGTTAGCGCCATGAGAAGCCGGCTTTCCATGGCATACGACGAATCGGGGCGCGCCGCGCGGTGTCGCGTCGTGACGGCGCTGCTCGCTGTTGCCCTCATCGTGCTCGTCGGGGCCAACCTGTGCATCGGGAGCGTGCTCGTGCCCGCAGACCACATCCCCGGCATCCTTTCGGGCGGCGCGGCCAATTCCATGGAAAGCCAGGTCATCTGGGAGATTCGCCTGCCGCGCGTGCTTTCAGCCGTGCTTCTCGGCGGGGCACTTTCGCTTTCCGGGTTCCTGCTGCAGACGTTTTTCAACAACCCCATCGCCGACCCGTTCATCTTGGGCGTCTCCTCGGGCGCAAAGTTCGTCGTCGCGCTTACGATGATCGTACTTCTAGGCGCGAACCAGGCCATGTCCTCGCCGGCCATGGTGGCCGCAGCGTTTCTGGGCTCGCTTATCACCATCGGCTTCGTGCTCCTCATCGCACGGCGCATAAGTTCCATGGCCATGCTCATCGTGGCGGGCGTCATGGTGGGATACATCTGCTCGGCGGCGACGAACTTCCTCATCGCCTTCGCCGACGACCAGTCCATCGTGAACCTGCACAACTGGTCTTTGGGTAGCTTCTCGGGTTCGAGCTGGGACGACATCGCGATCATCGCGGTCGTGGTGATCACCGTGAGCGCATGCGTATTCGCGATATCGAAGCCCCTTTCCGCCTTCCAGCTGGGAGAAGCCTACGCGAAAAGCGTCGGCGTGAACGTCGAACGCTTCCGCGTGGTGCTCGTCCTTCTAGCGAGCATGCTCTCCGCCTGCGTGACCGCGTTCGCTGGTCCGGTGTCGTTCGTAGGCATCGCGGTTCCGCATCTCGTGAAGTCGGCGCTAAAGTCGTCGAAGCCCATCCGCGTGATTCCTGCGTGCTTCTTGGGAGGCGCCATCTTCTGCGCGGGCTGCGATTTGATCGCGCGCACGCTGTTCTCTCCCGTCGAGCTTTCCATCAGCGCCGTCACCGCCATCTTCGGCGCTCCGGTGGTTATCGCGCTCATGTTGAAGAAGCGGGTGAGGTAGATGGGGGAATTCGTGCCGCGGCCCAAAACGCAGGCTGACGGAGCGCCGCTTTTCCACATAAGCGACCTGTCGGCGGGCTACGACAAGAAGGTCGTAGTCGAAGGCGTCGATCTGGAGGTTCGCGCGGGCGACGTCGTGGCGCTCATCGGGCCGAACGGCTCGGGCAAGTCGACCATCTTGAAAACCATCACACGCCATCTGGCACCGCTTGCCGGCGCGGTCGAGCTCGACGGGCGGGAGATTTCCCGATGGAAGACGGCGGAGTTTGCAAGGAACCTTGCGGTTATGCTGACAGATCGCCCCCGGACCGAGCTCCTCACCTGCCGCGATGTCGTAGAGGCGGGAAGGCACCCCTACACCGGGCGAATGGGCACACTCTCGCCCGACGACCATAGTCGGGTCGACGAGGCCATGAAAACCGCACATGTGGAAGAGCTCGCCGAGCGCGACTTTATGCAGATAAGCGACGGGCAACGCCAGCGCGTCATGCTCGCACGCGCCATCGCGCAGGATCCGCGTGTGCTCGTGCTCGACGAGCCCACGTCGTATCTCGATATCCGCTACCAGATCGACCTGCTGCGAATACTTCGCCACCTTGCGAAATCGCGGAATGTGGCTGTCATCATGTCCATCCACGAACTCGAGCTCGCGCAGAAAAGCGCCGACAAGGTGATTTGCGTGAAGGACGGCCGAGTCTTCCGCGCCGGCGCACCCGAGGACATATTCACGCGCGAGACGATTGGCGAGCTCTACGGCCTTCAACATGGCACCTTCAACGAGCGCTTCGGCAGCGTGGAAATTGGACGCCCGCACGGCGATGCGCACACGTTCGTCATCGCCGGCGCAGGTACGGGGTCGGCTGTGTTTCGCCAGCTCATCCGGCAGGGCAAGGCGTTCTACACGGGCGTTCTGCACGAAGGGGACATCGACTGCGAGCTCGCGCGCGACCTGGCGGCGGAATGCGTGGCCGAGCGCGCCTTCGAGCCGATCGGGGATAGAACCATAGCCCGCGCCAAAGAGCTCCTCGTCCACTGCGCGCGCCTTATCGTGTGTCCCGCCGCCTTCGGCACCATAAACGCCCGCAACGCAGAGCTCGTCGAGTTCGCACGCTCGCACGGTATCGAGGTCATGCGAGCGTGCGAAGGCGCATCGGAGGATTCCCATTTGGGGTGGAAAGGATAAACTGGACTTTCTTTTAAGGATCCTCAGGCTACAGCTCCTACGCCGGCGAGGTCTACAAGGCGCCGGAGAACCTCGTAAACAGGAATTTCCACGCCGACGAGCCCAACTAGACCTAATCCAAGCGAGATTCCAAACTCGAAAGACCGCTCAACGTCAGATTATTAGCAACCTCCGAGACACGCTCGATGGGAACCGAACCGTCAGACAGCGCCCACGTGCGATAGATGCCGATGATACCGGACAGCAAATACGCCAGATAGTAGTCGAACATCTCGTCCTTGAGGCCTTGGGGCAGCAGATCGCGCTCGGCAATCTCGTGCTCGAGCGGCGCACGAAGACGAGCCATAAAATCATCGAGCGGAATGTTCTCGATCAGCTGACGATTGAGCACCAAGTTGTTGCACAGTGCCTCGTTAACGGTTTTAAAGAAGGTCGCCGCCGCGCCCAGAGCGCGCTCGTTGGTGTCGCCGTCCATGGAAGCAAGCGTTTTCTCGACCGAGTCGACAATCATCTCCACCACATCGACGGCAATGGCATCGAGCAGGCCATCAACCGTACCAAAGTGAACGTAAAAGGTCTTGCGGTCGACATTGGCCTCGCGCGCGATGGCACTCACCGTAATGTCTGCCAGCGGCTTTTCCATGAGCAGGCGCTCGAAAGCGGAAAGGATGGCATTACGGCTGCGAACGATGCGGCGATCAAGGCGCGGTTTGCTGGTTGCCATGGGCGTGTCCCTTCGATAAGAGGGCATTCATCAACAGATGAGAGATAATCTACGTAAGAGGATTATCCCCCATACAGCTCAAATATGCCCCGCATCATGAAGAACGCACGACTGCCCTACCGCGACTTAGGGTGCTTCTTCTTATTGAGCGCCGACGGAGATACGCGGATACCGTCGCCCGTCCGGCGCACATAGGCTTTATGAGCCGGCTTAGCGGTCCCAGAAGCCTTCTGAGCGTGCTTCCTGGGATCAACGGTAACAGCATTCGTGGGGTGCGGCTTAGTGGGCGCAGAGGGCGTCTGAGGCTCGCGGCCGAGCTTGCGCATCACGCGATCCCAGCGCGCATGGATGCTCTCGTTGTGGGCGCTCTTAAGGCCCAGCAGGGGCGCAGCCAAAATGGTCGGCGCAATAAATGTAATGAGGCGCCACAGCAGATAACCGGCGGTCGACGCCGACCCAAAGAAATGACCCAGGAACAGCGCGAAGCCACCCTCGGCACCGCCGGTGCCACCGGGCAGGGGAACAGCAGAGCTCAGGAGCTGAACAAAGGCGCTCGCGGCCATGACCGAGAAAAAGTCGACTTCGTGGTGGCCAAAGGCAAGCATCAGGAAATACGGCACGAGGTAGAAAAACGCGAGCTGCAACATGGTGATGACCACCGTGAGCAGCATGGACGAAAAGTGGCCGGCTGAAAGCTTGAACTTCTCGGAGAAAGAGTAGATTTCGCCGTCGACAAACGTACGCCAGCCCTCAATCTTGGTGGCCGAGACGCCCATTCGCTCGAGCCAATTGATGATGCAGTGCGCGACGCGCGTGACGGTCTTGGGCATGAGCGCGACGGCAAAGATGCCAAGCAGAATGCAACAGTGACCGCCAAAGCTAAAGACGCACAGCAGCGTCATGTCGCCATAGCGCTCGGCGAAAAACGGCATTCGGGCAAGCAGCAGAATGGCGCCCCAGGCAACGAGGCCAAACTGATACACGATAAAGCGCGTGAACTGCGTGGCACCGGCCTCGCCGACATTTTGGCCTGCCTTGGTCAGGCGGTAGATCTGGGCGGGCGTAGAGCCCATCATCATGGGCGTCAGGTTGCCAAAGAAGATACCGCTCGCCTCGACCGAGATCAGGTCGCGAATGCCGACGGGCGAATTGGGATCGAGCCAGACGGCGATCGCATAGGCGACGATGCCAAAGAACAGGTACAGGAACATGCAAAAGCATGCAGCAACGAGCCACGGCGCCTGAACGCTCGACATGGCAGCCCAGAACTGTCCCATCTGACCGGTCACAATCAGATAAACGATATAGCCAACCAGCACGACGCCGATAAAAATGGCACCGCGGCGTGCACCCTTGTTGTCATCGCCGCCCGAGGCCTCAACCTCGACCTGGGGCTTAGATGTATGCTGAGAGGACTCCGTCATGAGGCTCCTTCTGACCGTCCAAATATCTTGCATATTGTACCCGCAAGGGCCACAAGCAGAACGTAAAGCTATGGGCCAAATGGGAATTGCAGATGGTTTGCTCGGAAATAAAAAACCCGGGCTTCCGTGGGAAGTCCGGGTCTCAAATTCATGGTAGCCCGTACCAGATTCGAACTGGTGATCTCCGCCTTGAGAGGGCGGCGTCCTAAACCGCTAGACGAACGGGCCATAAGCCTCAGCAGAAAAGAAGTGGTAGCCCGTACCAGATTCGAACTGGTGATCTCCGCCTTGAGAGGGCGGCGTCCTAAACCGCTAGACGAACGGGCCACATGACATCTGCACTGCCGTGCTGCGAGGAAATATATTACGGGACAAAAAACATCAGCGCAAGAAGAAATTCCAAATTGCCGAAAAAATTGTCGGCAGGTTATGGAACGCGCAGGTCAACTGGTTAGCTAGTTCAAGTTGAGATGAGCCAGGAGGGCTTCGCGGTTGTTGGGGATGTTGTCCTCGATCACGGCGTCGAGGGCAGCGTTGAGAAGCTGCCCCAGCTCCGGCCCCGGCTTGACGCCGGCGCGGATCAGATCGCCACCATTGATGGCAAGCATCTTGAGTGTATAGGGCTCCCCCGCCTGCAGCAGATCGTGGGCGAGCGTACGCATCTCCTCGATCGTCTCGACGTAATAGAAGCACGAGGGCGCCTTGCCGAGCGTGTCGGCACGCTTAAGGTCCATGAGCTCGTCCATCAGACGCGGCGTATCGACACCCTCGCCCGAAAGCGCGCGCATCATATTGAGCAGGCAGGAGCGCTCGGGGCGCAGCGGCTTGTCATGGTATTTGATCAGCAGGCACACATCGCGCACCAAATCGTGCGAGAGCGCCAGGCGATCCATGATGACACGCGCCTTCTTGGCGCCGAGCTCGGGATGACCGTAGAAGTGGCCGCTGCCGTCGTGATCGACCGTAAAGCACTCGGGTTTGGAAACGTCGTGCAAAAACGCAGCCCACATAAGGCTCGACGAGGGCGCGACGCCGTCGCACAGCGCCAGCTCCCCTGCCACCGTCAGCACGCGGGCGATATGCTCGTAGACGTTAAACGCATGATAGACGCTGCGTTGATCAAACCCGCGAGCGGACGCGAGCTCGGGCACGGCGGCGCAAACAAGCTCGGGGTAGCGCAGCATCGCGTCTCCCCCATGGCCGGTCGAAAGGATACCCTCGAGCTCAATGCCCACGCGCTCGCGCGCCACAGCATCGAGCAGCGGCGCGCACTCGGCAAGCGCCTGTTTAGTCTTAGGCTCGATCATAAAATCCAGACGGCAGGCAAAACGCACCGCGCGCAGCATGCGAAGCGCGTCCTCGTTAAAACGACGCTTGGGATCTCCAACGGCGCGGATGAGCTTGCGGTCTAGGTCGCCCTGACCATCGTAGCGGTCGACAAGACCACGATCGGGATGCCAGGCCATAGCGTTAACGGTAAAGTCACGACGCGCCAGATCGTCCTCAAGCGACGCCGCACGCTCCACACTCTGGGGATGGCGGCCGTCGGTGTAAAAGCCGTCTAGGCGGTAGGTGGTGACCTCAATGCGCTCATCATCGCAAATAGCCGTGATGCCGCCAAATTTTATGCCCGACTCAACCACGGCAATATCAGCCGCTTCGAGCGCCTCTTTGGACTCCTGCCACAGGCCGCTGCAGCACATGTCAACATCGTGGCTGGGGCGTCCCATCAGGGCATCACGTACCCAACCGCCCACGTACCAAGCCTCAAGACCTGCTGCCTCAAGCGCACGCAGGACACGGATAGAGGCATCGGTCGGCTGCGTACCGTTGAGCGAAACATTGCACATGCCTATGGCCTCCTGCGACTATCAAATTGGCTATCGATTGCGTCTGCAAGAAGTCTAGCAAGAAACAGCCTCCACTGCACACGCAAGTCCGATAAACAAAAACGCATCCGTCCTGGTCTAAGACGGATGCGAAATAATTGAACTATTCAGGCAAGGTGCCGGAACTAGCAAACCTGACGAATTGCAATACCCTTCTGATACTCATCGACCTTGGCAAAATCGCCCAGACCCGGGCACTCGACCACGTTGGCGCCGGTGGCCATCGAGAGGCGCAGGGCGTCCTCGACGCGCTCGGGAGCGTCGTGCCACACGGACAGGAAGGCGGCCAGCGAAGAGTCACCGGCGCAAACGGTCGACAGCAGCTTGACCTCAAAGGTACGGTTGGCAAACCAGATGTGCTCGCCGTTGGAGAAGTACGCGCCGGCGCCACCCAGGGTCAACAGCACGTTCTTGGCGCCCTTGGCATGCAGCTCGGCCATGGCAGCCTTGACGGACTCATCGTCGCCGCCGCTCACCTTAATGCCAAAGATGTCGAGCAGCTCGTCGTCGTTAGGCTTAATGAGGAGCGGCTCCATAGCAATGAGGTCGGCCAACTGATGGCTCGAAATATCGAGCACGAACTCGGCGCCCTTTGCCTTAACGCGGCGAAGCACCTCGGCCAGGAAGCCCTCAGAGGTGTTGGGGGGCAGCGAGCCGCTAATGACCAGGCAGGTCATGTCCTCGAGCGAATCGATCAGCTCAAACATCTCCTGCTCGTTGGCCTCGTTGATGGCGGCACCGGCGTTGACCATGTTGTACTCGGTGTCGGGACCGGCATTGAGGAACACGTTGACACGCGTGATGCCGTCAGTCCACACGGGCTTGACGGGCACGCCCAGGGCCTCGGCGCCCTTAACGATATACTCACCCGAGAAGCCGGCGAAGAAGCCCAGGATCGTGGTGTCGACGCCGTAGTGGTCGAGCGTAAACGAAACGTTGAGACCCTTGCCGTTGGGGGTGTAGACAGCGTTACGGGTGCGGGTAACGGTGTTGGCGGACAAGCCATCGCAGGAGATGTTGTAGTCAATAGCGGGATTTGCAGTAAGCGTGTAAATCATGAATGTTCCTTTCACGAAGCAACGTATTAATGAAAGTATATTCCACGCTTCGGCAAAAGGCTACAACAACTCGGTGAACGGTGTGGAACGCGTGAAGCGCGGCTCCGAGGTTCGAGTGGGACAAAAAACGGCGCCCCGGTCGAAACCGGGACGCCGTATGCGCACGAGTTTGTCGTGTTTCGCTTACTTGCGATCGAGCTTGCGAACGGCAACGCGCTTGCTGTACTCGTCGACGTGACCAAAGTCGCCGATGCCGACGGACTCAGCAACGTTGGCGCCGGTGGCCATAGCGAGCTTCATGGCCTCCTCGACGTTGTCGCGATCCCTGTACCACTTGTGCAGGAACGCAGCGAGGGTGCAGTCGCCGGCGCAGACGGAAGAGACAAGCTTGATGTTGAACTCACGCTTGGCATACCAGATGTCCTCGCCGTTGGAGAAGTAAGCGTCACCGCGGCTACCACGGGTGAGCAGCACGTTCTGGACGCCGGCCTCGTGAGCCAGCTTCATGGCAACGCGGACCTCGTCGTCGGTGTCGACCGGCACGCCGAAGATAGCCTTCATCTCGTGATGGTTCGGCTTAATGAGCAGCGGCTTCTTGTGAGCGAGCTCCTTGAGCTTGTCGGAGGACAGGTCCAGGACGACGTCGGCGCCACGGGCCTGAGCGTGCTCCATGACCTGAGCCAGGAAGTCGGGCGTAGCTTTGGGAGGCACGGAGCCGGAGACGATCAGGCACTCAAGGTCGCCCGCGGTGTCCAGGATGTTGTAGAGCTCCTCCTGATGCTGCGGCGTGATCGGAGCACCGGGGTTCAGGATGCCGTACTCGTGCTGGCCATCGTTGACGTAGGTGTTGATGCGCGTGATACCGTCGGTCCAGACCGGGCGGCAGAGGCAACCCAGGTTCATGACCTCCTCGACGATGAACTTGCCCGTGAAGCCGGCGAAGAAACCGAGCGCGACGGTGTCGACGCCCATCTTCTTAAAGGCGAAGGACACGTCGAGGCCCTTGCCGTTAGCCGTGTAGCTGGCCGAGCCGGTGCGGACGTTCTCGTCGGGCTCGAGCGGAGAGCTCGAAACCGTCATGTCGACAGCCGGGTTAGCGGTTAGCGTGTAGAACATTTACAGTACCCCCTGTATATGTGAGGGCCGCGTGGCCGGCCCATTCCAACCACGCGGTTACCTCTGATACCAAATTAGCGAGCTGCGGACTCGAGCAGTGCCTTGACCTCGGCAGCGGTGTTGCAGGCGAGCGCCTTCTCGGCGAGCTCGTCGCACTCGGCCTTGGTCCACTGGCTGATGGTCTTGCGGGCGCGCAGGATGGACGGAGCGCTCATCGAGAACTCCTCCAGGCCCCAGCTGATCAGCAGCGGCTCGAGCAACGGATCGGCAGCGGCCTCGCCGCACATACCGACCATGATGCCGGCCTTCACGCCGCTCTCGATGATGTTCTTGAGCGAGCGGAGCACGGCGGGATAGTAAACCTGGTACAGGTTGGAGATGGTGTCGTTGCCACGGTCGGCGCACATGGTGTAGCCGATCAGGTCGTTGGTGCCGATGGAGAAGAAGTCGGCGACCTCGGCCAGGCGGTCAGCGAGCAGCGAGGCGGCAGGCGTCTCGACCATGATGCCAACCTCGATGTTCTCGTTGAACTTGCGACCCTCTTCGGTCAGCTCGGCCTTGCACTGCTCGACGAGCTCCTTGACAGCCAAGACTTCCTCGACGCAGGTGACGAGCGGGATCATGATCTTGACGTCACCGAAGGCGCTGGCGCGCAGCAGGGCGCGGAGCTGGACCTTGTACTGGTCGGGGTTGGCCAGGCAGTAACGCACGGCGCGGAAGCCCATGAAGGGGTTCTCTTCCTTGACCATGTGCAGGTACGGAATCTCCTTGTCGCCACCCACATCGAGCGTGCGGATGATGACCGGAGCGCCCTTGAGCGCGCTGGCGACCTTACGGTAGGCGTTGAACTGCTCCTCCTCGGAAGGAAGCTCAGCAGAGTCCATGAACAGGAACTCGGAACGGAACAGGCCGATAGCCTCGGCGTCGTGATCGAGCGCGTTGGGCACGTCATCGGGGTTGCCGATGTTGCAGGCAATGATCTTCTTGATGCCGTCGGCAGTCACGGACGGCTTGCCGCGGAAGGCCTCGAGAGCCGCCTTCTCGGCAGCGAAAGCCTCGGCCTTGGCAGTGTAAGCGGCGAGCGTCTCCTCATCGGGATCGGCCTCGACGATACCCTTGCCACCGTCGACGACAACGGTCATGCCGTTGCGCAGTGCGGTGCAGCTGTTGGAAACCGAAAGGACAGCCGGGATCTCGAGGGCGCGCGCAATGATTGCGGAGTGCGACGTGCGGCCACCAGTCTCGGTGACGATACCGGCAACGTGCGCCTTATCGATCGTGGCGGTCATGGACGGCGTGAGGTCGTGCACGACAACGACGGTGTTCTCGGGCAGGACGGAGAGGTCGACGACCTCCTTACCCAGCAACTCGGCCAGAATGCCGGTACGGATGTCGGCGATGTCGGCCGCGCGCAGACGGAACATCTCGTCGTCCATGGACAGGAACATGTTCTCGAACATGGTCGAGGTGTCCATGAGCGCCTGCTCGGCGCAGGTGCCGCCGTCAATGGCGGCGTTGATGGCGTCGGTCATGCCCGGATCCTGAGCCAGGACAATGTGTCCGCTCATGATCTCGGCCTCGGCCTCGCCCACCGTCTCCTTCATGTGGTCGGCCTGAGCCTGAGTCTTCTCGCAGAAGACCGAAAGAGCGGTCTGATAGCGTTCCTTCTCTGCTGCCGAATCAGCAACCTCGTGCGGCTCAAACGTCAAGTCGGGATCGACGGCGACCATAACGGTGCCGATTCCGATGCCCTCGGATGCGTTGACTCCCTGATACATTCCCATTCCTCTCTCCGTGCCATGTGATAAAGCGTTTTGCCATATCCATGACAAAAGAGCGCAGCTACCTTGATACAGGTCACTGCGCCCCCAAGTATGAACTTAATTGTTCAACATGCGACCCGTTTGAGTTCTACTCGCCAAGACCGCTCTTGATGAGCTCGATAGCAGCAGCCAGAGCCTCGGCCTCGTCGGCGCCGTCGCACTTGACCTCGACCTCGGTGCCGCAGGGGATACCAGCAGCCATGAGGGCCATCGGGGACTTGCCGTTGACCTCCTTCTCGGGGGTGACGACCGTCACGTCGCAGGCGTACTTGCCCATGGTGGAGGCAAACAGACCAGCCGGACGCATGTGCAGACCCTGAGGATTAACGAGGGTAGCCTTCTCAGAAACCATAGTTGACTCCTTTTTTGTGTTTAACCCCTGTCATGCATGTGGCAGGAGTCAGATTCACGACGTTGTTTATATTAACTCACATCAAACTGTTTTTCATTGTGTTTCGCACGAATTGTTGGACAGTTGTCTGTCCTGTCCGCTCGCCTGCCGGGCGGGGCGGTTAAGTTTGCTGCTCTACAGTCCTGCGCAAGACGGAAAGCACATTAAGTGCTTTCCTTTGCGTGCGGAACTCGCGACAAACTTAACCGCCCCGCCCGGCAGGCGAGCTGCGATAACTGAGTCGGTCCAAGAAATATCGTACGAAAGGAATTCTGGCTGAATTACTGTTCGTATGTGAGATCCGGTTGATGGGGCTTTGTATGCCCAACTTGAGGACTGAGGAGTGTCCCGGGGTGCCGGCAGGAATGGAACGTCCCTAAGTGCCGGGCTGTATGAAAAAGGCGGGGGCTCCTGGTGGAGTCCTCGCCTTTGTTACAGGGGGCGATGTTATTCGCGTACTGTGGGATTAGACCAGGCGGGCGTTGATCGTCTTGGCGATCTCGGCGGCGTCGGTGGAACCCTTGACGGTGCCACGGAAGTCCTCGTCCATGAGCGCCTCGGCGACCTTGGACAGGATCTTGAGGTGCGTGGTGCCAGCCTGTGCACCGGGGATGAGCAGGGCGATAGCCACGTTGACGGGAGCGCCGTCCATGGTGTCCCAACCGGTCACGCCGGATTCGTCCTTGACGACGATGACGACGGCCTCGGTAATGGCGTCGGACTTGGCATGCGGGATGGCGAAGCCCTCCATCATGCCCGTGGTGCCCTCGGCCTCGCGGGCCAGGAAGGCGTTCATCACAGCGTCGGCGTCGCTGGCGATACCGGCCTTGACAGCCTGGTTGGAAACGAAGCTCAGAGCCTCGTCACGAGAAGCGAAGTCCTCGGCGACAAAGACATTCTCAACCTTCACGAAGTCGGCAGCCTCGGCCTTAGGGGCCTCAACGGCAGCGGCCTTGGAAGCCTCAACCGGCTTGGCTACAGGAGCGGCCTTCTGATTCTTCTCGAAGTCGTACTTCTTGAAGGCCACGAACAGGATGCCACCGACCACAGCGCCGATGAGGATCGCGAGGACCCACAGCGGACCGTTCTCGACAACGGGCAGGACCAGGAAGCCACCGTGGGGCGCCGGATCGTGGACGTTGAACATAATGGTCAGGATCGAGGCGATGGAGGAACCGAGCATCATGATGGGCATGACCGGCCAGATGTTCTTGGTCATGAACGGAATGGCGCCCTCGGTGATGTGGGTGCAACCAAGAATGAGGTTGACGATACCGGCGTCGTGATCCTCCTGGCTGAAGTACTTCTTGCCGACAACGACAGCGAAGGTAGTGATCAGCGGCGGAACGATGCAGGCGGCAGAGACGGCAGCCATGAAGTTGGTGCCGAAGTTGTAGGTATCGGTGCCAACGCCGGCAGCCAGTGCCTCGGTGAGCATAGCAGTACCGGTGACGTAAGCAGCCTTGTTGACCGGGCCACCCATGTCAAAGGCGCACATGCAGCCGATGGCAAGACCCAGGACAACGGCGCCAGAGGCGGACAGGCCCTTGAGGAAGTCCATCATGGCGGTGTTGATGGCAGCCATGGGGCCCGAAATGCCGAGCATGACCAGGCCGACGATAGCCGTCGAGAACAGCGGGTACAGGAAGATGGCCTTGAGGCCGTCTAGGTTCTTGGGCAGACCGGCAAAGACCTTCTCGAGCAGCAGGATGACATAGCCGGCGAGGAAGCCGCCGACGATGCCGCCCAGGAAGCCGAAGCCCACGCCGGCGCCACCGGCGTCGATCATGCCGGTCTCGGCGTTAACAGGCAGGCCCTGGATGGCGATCATACCGGCAACAAAACCGGGGACGAGCGCCGGGCGCTTGCCGATGGATTCGGCGATGTAGGCGGAAAGCACCGGAACCATGAGGTTCATGGCGATGCCGCCGATGATCTTCAGCATCGCAGCAAAGCTGTTGTAGTCAGACGCCGTCGAATCGAAGGACGTAATGCCCCACAGGAACGAGACGGCGGTCAGGACACCACCGGCAACGACGAAGACCAGCATATGGCTGACACCGTTCATAAGGTGCTTGTAGATGACGTGGCCGATGGACTCCTTCTCCTCGGTCTCGTCCTCGACATCGGCAGCGACTGCAACCGTGCTGTCGCCCTTGGCGGCGAGCGCGCGGTCAATCAGCTTACCGGCGGCCTCAACGGACAGGGCCTTGGAAACACCGACGGAAACCATGGGCTTGCCGGCGAAACGCTCAGCCTGGACATCCTTATCGGCTGCGACGACGACGGCCTTGGCACCGGCGATCTCGCTCTTGGTGAGCTCGTTCTCGACACCGACCTGGCCATGGGTCTCGACCTTAATGGTCAGACCTCGCTCGGCAGCTGCCTTCTCCAGCGCCTCCTTCGCCATGAAGGTGTGCGCGATGCCGGTCGGGCAACCGGTGGCGGCGATGATGTCAAACTTAGCCATGTGTCCCTCCTTTTTAAGTTTTGCGCCCGCAGGCGCTCCCCTACACGCGCGTCCTTGCGCGCTTTTCCACAACTGAAAGATACCAACCTACCGTCCGCGTGAGAAGAGACAAGGCGCAATTCTCCGGTGAAAGGTTCTTTCATAACCGTAAACGGTAGGTGAAAGTTTACCATCAACACTTGAAACGGCAAGGTGTATCTTGTTATTGAAAATCCCCCTATACTATGAGAATACAAACGAGTCCGATTTTCATGCCAACCAGGAGCCATCCATGACCGATAGTAGCAAGAGCGCACTTTCCCTCATTAGTACCCACCAGGGATACAGCGAGTCCGAGCAGCGCATTGTCGACTATATATTGGAGCACCAGTCCGAGGCGCCACGCCTCACGGCGGCTCAGCTCTCGCGCGCCGCTGCCACGTCCGAAGCGACCGTTTCGCGCTTCTGCCGCAAGCTGGGCTTTGGTAGCTTCCGCAGCTTTCAGTTTTCTCTGGCGAGGGATTTGGAAAGCCAGCGCAACGAGGGCCTGACTGACGAGGTCTCGCTCGACAATATGGAGCAGAGCCTCAAGAACATCCTGGCCGCCAAGGTGAGCGAGCTTAATGCGACCATCGACGGAATCGACCACGATACGCTGGCGGCTGTCGTGCATGCCCTTAAGCATGCAGGGGTTATTGAGTTTGCAGCTGTGGGCAATACGAACGCGGTCGCGCTCGATGCGACGTTTAAGTTTTCGCAGCTGGGCCTGCGCTGCATGGCGAGCACCATTAGCGAGACCTCGATTGGTTTTGCGCTCACGTTACGCCCGGGTGACGTTATCGTACTGATTTCAAACTCGGGCAAGTCGCGCCGTTTGAATCGCATGGCAAAAGCGGCTCGCGACTGCGGCGCAACCGTAGTCGTCATCAGCAGCGACAGCAAATCCCCGCTCGCGCGCCTGGCAGACTACACTTTTAATACCGTCAACCACGAAGCGCTGCTGACGACGGGCGACTTTGCGTTCTCTAAGATCAGCGCCACGATGATCATCGAAGTCATCTACAACTTCCTGCTGCCCGAGATTGAAGACGCTCGCGAACATATCAGCTACTACGAGGAGCTCATCCAGCCGGATAAGGTCGTTGAGTAAAACGCGTAGTGGGACAAAAATTTCAGTCTAGTTTGTCCCACCAACACCGCTGATACGACCTAACCTCGAGCTTCTTCGAGCATCTGCTTGGCGTGCGCTAAGCTCGCCTCCGATTGATCGCCGCTCAACATGCGGGCGATCTCGGCGGTACGCGCTTCGCCGGTTACCTCGTCCAAATGCGTCTGGGGAACCACGCCCGGTTCCTTGCTGACGACATAATGCTTGTCAGCCATGACGGCGACCTGCGCCAAGTGGGTTACGACAATCACCTGATGTGTAGCGGCGAGATCTGCCAGCACGCCCGCGAGCGCACGCGCCGTGGAGCCGCCGACACCGGCATCGACCTCATCGAACACGAGCGTATCAACACCGTCGGCGTTACCCAAAACCACCTTACTCGCCAGCATGACGCGGCTGAGCTCGCCGCCCGACGCAATTCGACGCAGGGGGCGCGGCGTCAAGCCGGCACCGCTACGGTATAGCAGCTCGTAGCTCGAAGGACCAACGGGCGTCCACTCAGCACGGGGAAGATCGCGCGACTCCCAGACGAGCTCGGCGCCGCCCATCTCCAGGCGAGCCATCTGGCGGCCAACCTCGTGACAGAAGCGCGGGGCCGCCGTATTGCGAGCGCGCTTAAGCGCCTTGGCGGCAGCAAACAGTTCGCGCTCCGCCGCGCCAAGCGCTTCACGCGCCTTTTTGATCTGTTCATCGCCATCATCAACCAGGGACAGCAGCTCTTGAGAGCGATCGCGCATGGCGAAAACATCGTCCATAGTGGGACCCCACTGACGCAACAGGCCCTTGAGGTCGGAATACCGCTCACGCATGCGAGCGAGCTCGCGCGCGTCGAAGGCGATGCCATCGCGATAGGCACGAAGCTCGTTCGCGCAATCCTCAAGGGAGATACAAGCATCCGAAAGTGCATCGGCAATGTCGCCCAGTTTGCGATCGACGGTAGCCATTCGAGAAAGCTCTGCCACGGCACTGTTCACGGCATCGAGCGCTCCCCCTTCGGCGGCAAGCGATGCATGGGCATCGTTAGCCGTCGCCACCAAGACCTCGGCGTGCTCCGAGCGCGGCAGCAGCTCCTCGAGCTCCTCATACTCGCCCGGCTTGGGGTCGACCTCGCCGATGCGCTCGAGGGCAAAGCGCGCCTCCTCGACGCGGCTCCCCTGCGCACGTGAGGCCTCTTCGACGCGTCGAACCTCCTTGGCGGCAGCGCGCGATGCCTTAAAGCAGGCGCGATACGCATCCAGCGCCTCGAGCGCAGAGCGCCCTGCCCACGCATCGACCATCGCAACGTGATGCGCCGGGTCGAGCAAGCGCTGGTGCTCGTGCTGGCCGCACAGATCCATCATCACGCCAACGCGCTCCGAAAGCTCGCGCACACTGGCGATGCGGCCGTCAATCTTCACGCGGCTGCGGCCCTCGGCAGAAAGGCTGCGCTGGACCGTGAAGCCTTCCGTGTCGTGCGGGCCGTCGAACAAGCGCGCCTCGACACTCGCCAGCGCCTCGCCCTCGCGCACCGTCGACGAATCCGCGCGCTCACCCAAAATAAGCTTAAGGGCCGAGAGCAGCGCGGTCTTGCCGGCACCGGTCTCGCCGGTCAGGACAGTCAGGCCGGTACTCGGCACCAGCGTCGCCTCGCGAATGAGTGCAATGTTAGAAACCTGCAGCTCATCGATCATGACGGACTCCGTAGAATACGCGGCTCACCGAGTTGTAAAAACTCTCGGGGCCGTAGTCGAGCAGCAGCACATCGCCGGGCCCGCGGCGCACCGCCACGCTCTCAACGGTGCCATCGCAGGTAATAAACTGTCCATCGATAGCGATCGCCGGAACGCTCGGACGGTCATCAGACATAAAAATCTCGACGACATCGCTCGGCGAGGTCAAAAAGGCACGGGCCTGAATAGTATGCGGCGCGATAGGCACGCAGACCATGCCCGTGTAATCCGGGCTCACGATAGGACCGCCGGCACTGAGGGCATAGCCCGTGGAACCAGTTGCCGTAGACACGACCACACCATCGCCGCGCAAGCGATCGATATGGTGGCCCGAAACGGTGATATCGAACTCGACCATATCGGAAAGCGGCCCGCGCGTGAGCGCCATGTCGTTGAGGGCAAAAGAACGCACGACATCCTTGGTGCCGTCCTCGCGCACAGAAACGATGTCTGCAGCGATCGTGGCGCGACGACTCACGTGGAGCTCACCGGACAGGGCATCGCTCACAACCTGCAGAATATCGCGTTCCTCGGGACTGGCCGCCGTCAAAAAGCCCAGGTGACCATAGGAAAGACCCAGAATAGGAATCTCTCGATAGTTGAGGATGCGGGCGGCGCGCAGCAGCGTGCCGTCGCCGCCGAGCGTGATGACAAGGTCGGCACCATCCACGTCGGGCGTACTCTGGATCTTGGAGCGCTGGTCGGCAGCCCAAGCGACCTCGTAGCCCTGGCGCGTCAGCCAGAGCTCGAGCATCAGGCCGCTCTCGACCGCCTCTTGCTTGTAGTAATTGGGAACCAGAAAGACCTTCATAGCGTTGCAGCTTTCTCGCTCAAAGCCGATACCTGGGATTGCAACTCGTCATCGGAGTGCTCGCTGGGGGCAAACCTCGTGCCGTACAGGAAAAACTCCACGTTGCCCTTGGCGCCATGGATGGGCGACACGCACACGTCAAGCGGGAACAGGCCCTTGGCGGCAAAGAGCTCAATCGCCGCCACGAGCGTGTCAACACGCACAGTGGGATCTGTCACGATACCGCCCTCGCCCACCAGCGCAGCCGGCGCCTCAAACTGGGGCTTTACGAGCGTGCAGAACGAACCCGAAGGCTTCAGGCACGCCAGCACGGCGTCGATGATATTCGCGATGCCGGTAAATGAGACATCACATACAGCCAGGTCGATGGCACAGGCATAGCCAAGCTCAGGCAGCTGCGTCACGTTTGTGCGCTCATGCAGCGTCACGCGATCATCCTGACGCAACGACCAATCGAACTGGGCGCGACCCACGTCCACCGAGACAACGGTCGCAGCTCCGCGCTTGAGCAGGCAATCGGTAAAGCCGCCGGTAGAGCAGCCCACATCCAGACAGCTAAGGCCCGTCGGATTGATGCCAAACGCATCAAGCGCGCCTTCGAGCTTAAGACCGCCGCGGCCAACATAGGGAATGCGCCCCTTCACGTGCAGTGGCAGACCCGGAATCACCTTAAGGCCCGGCGAAGTCAAGCGCTCGCCGCCACTCGAGACCAATCCGGCCATAAGAGTGCGAAGGGCATCCGCGCGATCGGCGCAGATGCCCTGTGAAATCAGTTCGTCATCAAGACGCACGCGTTTCATGAATGCCATCAACCATTCGTATCCGGAGATGCGGCCTAGCTATCCTGGGATTCGTTAGCCGCATCCTCATCGTATTCCTGCTCGAGCTTATCGGCCTCACGCGGCGTCAGCTCAAACTTGTCGACCATATCGACCGCGCGGGAGCCCAGCTCAATCGCTTCGTCAAACAGATCGAGTGAACGCTCCAAGGACGTATCCTTGGAGCGAACGGTAGCGATGATCTGGTCCAGACGGTCCGAAATCTCGTCAAAGTTGCGGACAGAACCCTCTGGCATGGCTACTCCTCGACGGAGTCGGCCTCGACGGCCTCAGCAGCGTCCACATCCTCGGCAAGTACACCGGCGGTAGCCTGAGCGGCAGCGACCTTGGCGGCAGCCTCAGCAGCCTGGGCCTCCTCGCGAGCGCGATCCTCGGCCAGCAATTCCTGGTACAGGTCCTCGCCCGGCAACTCCTCGCTGCGCGCGATCTTGCCCAGCACGCCGTTGACGAACGACGCGGACTGGTCGGTGCCATAGGCCTTGGCAAGTTCGACGGCCTCGTTGATCACGATAGCGTCCGAGACCTCCTCGTCGGTGAGGAAACGCATCTCGTAGACGGCGATACGCAGCAGGTTACGGTCGGCGCCGGGCATGCGCATAAGATCCCAGTTCTTGGCGACGGCGCGCAGGGCACAGTCGATGCGATCGATATGCTCGTAGGCACCGCGGCAAAGCTCCAGCGCATAGGGGTCGAGGGGACCCTTCGAGATCAGGAAATCGCCCTCGAGGACGCGCTCGAGCGGGCTGTCCGTGGCCTCGGCCTGGAACAGCAGCTGCAGCGCCTGACTGCGGGCAAGCGTACGCCCGCGATAAACCTTAAGGCTCAAAGGTTACTCCTTGGGGAAAACGAGGCCGTCAATGCAAACGTCAACGCGCTCGACCTCGACGCCAACCTGGGCATCGATGGCGGCGACCACGGCGGCGCGAACGGCCTCGGCGAGTTTCTTGAACGGATAGCCAAAGAACACCACGACACGCACGGTGAGCGCGAGTTTGTCGCCGATGACCTCGGCCTCGACCGCCGGCTCGGAAGCCGGGGCCTTGGACGAGAGCATCATGGAGACAAGGTTGGTGGCAAGGTCCTTGACGCCAACGGAGGCGATGCCCTCGACATCCGACACGGCGCGCGAGACGATGGCGGTCAGAACATCGGGCGAAATGCCGATGCCGTCAATCTTGATTTCCTGGGGCATGAGTCCTCCTAGAAGAGTTGGTTGCTAGACGCGGGAGACGAACTTGCCGTCGCGGGTGTCAACCTTGATGACCTCGCCCTCGTTGAGGTACATGGGGACCTGGATGACAGCGCCGGTGTCGATCGTGGCCGGCTTGGTGGAACCCTGGACGGTGTCGCCCTTAAAGCCCGGGTCGGTCTGGACGATGGTGGTCTCGATGAACATCGGCGGGGTCACGCCCATGAGCTCATCGTCGGCGAAGAGCAGCTGGCAGATGTCGTTCTCGCGCAGCCACTTGGAGTTCTCGCCCACCATGTCCTCGGGAACGGGAACCTGCTCATAGGTCTCGTTGTCCATGAAGATGTAATCGGCGCCATCGTTGTAGAGGTACTGGAACTCACGGGTGGTGAGCATGACGCTCTCGAACTTGGTGCCGGCGTTGCAGGTGTTCTCGACGACGCGACCGCTCTTGATGTCGCGGGTCTTGTAGCGCACAAACGCGCCGCCCTTGCCCGGCTTGACATGCTGGAACTCGACGATGGTGTAGACCTTGTCCTTGATGCGGAGACCGAGGCCGTTCTTAAAGTCGGCGGTAGAAATGGTAGGCATAGCGACCTTTCTTGTTATGGGCAGAACGCACAAGCGTCCAAATTACATACGACGGAAATTATACACTTGCAGACGGCACCTGCAGCGAGCGCATAAAAAGAGAACGCGGGGCGTCCGAATCGATCCGGACGCCCCGCCCCAAAAATCTATCGAAATGGGCTAGCAATCGATGACGTGAAGGTCGTGCGGCGTCTTGGTGAAGGGCTCGTAGCCGTTCTCGGTGACCACGCCGTAGTCCTCCAAGCGCACGCCGCCAACACCGGGCAGGTACACGCCGGGCTCCATGGTGATAACCGAGCCAACCTCGATGATATTCTTGCTGCGGTTGAAGTTGGGCAGCTCGTGGATGTCGATACCGACGCCGTGGCCCAGACCATGGTTGTAGTAATCGCCATAGCCGGCATCGCCAATGATCTTCTTGGAAAGCTTAAAAATGTCGTTGCCCTCGACGCCCGGATGGATGGCGGCGACGCACTCCTCGTGCGTACGGCGCACGAGCGCGTACAGGTCAAGCTGCTCCTGCGTGGGCTCGCCCATCACGACGGTGCGCGTCATGTCGGAACGATAATCGCAGTAGCCCGCGCCGTAATCCATGAGGACGAAGTCGCCCTTCTCGATCACGCGGTCGCTCGGAACGGCATGCGGGTTGGCGGTATTGGGGCCGCTCGCCACGATGGAGCCGAAGGCCAGGCTGTCGGCGCCATTGGCGAACATAAAGTTCTCGAGCTCGTTGCGAACCTGCTTCTCGGTCATGCCGGGCTTAATAAAGCCGAGCATATGCTGGAAGGCGGCATCGGTGATCGACTGCGCATGGCGCATGAGCTCGATCTCCTCGGCGTCCTTGATGGCGCGCATCTTGCGAATGTCGTCATGCATCAGCGGCAACATGCAGGCGACGGAACGGTCCTCCAGGCCGCGCTGAATACCCTGGTAGAAGTTGATCTGCATGTCGTCCTCGACAGCGCAGACGCGGCACTTGTTGGCCGCGATCTTGCCGGCGACCCAACCGGGGATGGTACCCTCATCCATGTCGTAGACCCAGGGGCTGCCGGCGGGCGTGTTCTCCTCAAAACTGTTGAGGTAGCGCGAGTCGGTGTGGAACAGGCACTGGTCGGCCGTAATAAACGCAGCGTGCGGGAACTCGAAGGTGTAGTCGAAGACGCCTTTCACGCCCGTAAGCCAACGAAGGTTGGCCTCGTCGCGCACCACGATGGCGTCGTAGCCACGCTCGGCCATCAGGGCACGGACACGTTCGATACGACCGGCAGGACCGGCAGCAAACTCAGACATGCAGATTCCTTTCTTGTTGTCTCTATATAGACGGGACGGGTCTCAACCGAACGACGGAATCGCATGCGATCCGCAACCGATTGGAAACCCGCCCCTCAACATGATACGAAAGACGATGGAAGTCAATAAATCTTAGAGAAGTTCTGTGCGAGAAGCCAAGTAGGCGTGAGCATGGCGCTCAAGAACCTCGTCCTCAACGTTCGTTAGGCGAATGGCGCCGAGTGCCGCGGGCAGCGGCAGCATACTGCGGTTTGAGCGCGCGAACTGCTGCCTACGGAACTCCTCGATATATGCGGCAGGCTCCAGATCGAAGGCAAGTTCCTCGATACCAAAGTCCTCCAAGCAGTCATCGACCTCAAAGACGTAATCGATATCGAAGTCGCAGGCATCGTGGGCAACGCGCGCCTCAAAGCGCATGCCCTCGGACAACAGCTGGTAGGCAGGGACCTGCGAGGCGGCATCGCCCAAGCAAGCGCGCAGGGTACGCTCCCCCGTCTTGCCAAAATCGAGCGCATGGCGGGCGCTCGGGTTCGTGGCCATCAGTACGTCCTTGCGGGCAGTCTGAGACCATTGAACAGCATTGACGAGCGCGACTTCCTCGCCCGCGAGAATCTCGGGGACGGTCTCAGTAAACTGATTCCAGCGGGACTTACTGCTCGAAAGCATGGTGCCAACAAGTACTACAAAGCCGAGCTTGAGGTCCTCGGGGTCCGTCTCGCGAACAAGGTCGAGGTCACACACGACCAAGCCCGGTTCGGGACGAAACGCGATAGCGGGAAGCGCATTGGCCGACGAGGCGACGAGCGGCTTCATGGTCGTCGCGACCGTGAGCATGGCGTCGAACGTCGTCGGCAGCAGCGCGCACTCGGTGCGACCGCACCACTGGTTAGCGCACCAGCTAACAACCGAGCAGGTTGCGACATCGCCAACGGCGACAACCAGATCGTCGCAGGTAATGCCGTTAGCCGACAGGGCGCCAAAGACGGTATCGGCATCGGCCAGCGTAGCACCGGCAGGCGAAACCTCGAGGACGAGCAGCGACACGGCAAAGCCGGCATCGACCAGAGCGTGCTCAACGATCTCGCCAAAGCGGTCGGAAACAGCGCTGTTCCAGACAACCATCGCACGCTTGGGCTTGCCCACGGCCGAGGCAAACATACGCGACAGCTCACAAAAAGCGTTAAAGCCGACGCGAACATCGACACTGCGATTTTGGAAATTGATCAATTGACGGCGAATCATAGCAGTCCACGCTCCAAAAGCATCTCGGCACAAAGGTAGGAAACGTCCTCGAAGGACTTGTTGCGAATATCAAGGGTAATATCTGCGGCCTGACGATACAGCGGACGGCGATGCTCAAACAGGCGCGCGGCATGCTCGGGCGAGCGGAAATCGGGGCGCGTGTCGGACCGACGAATCTGGCGAATCGAATCCTCGAAGTCGCCCTCGAGGTACACGCACGTACCCATATCGTGCATCAGCTCAATATTCACCGGTGTCTCGACGATACCGCCACCGCACGAAACCAACAGGCTGCGCTCGCTTTGGAGCGAACGGAGCGCCGAGGTCTCGAGCTCGCGAAAACGGTCCTCGCCCTCGGTCTCAAAAATCTCGGTTACCGACTTGCCGCAACGGCGCACGACCAGGCGGTCGGTATCGATAAAACGCCGCTTGAACATGGTGCCGACGTTGCGCGCGAGCGTCGACTTGCCCGCGCCCAAAAAGCCGATAAAGAAAATATGGTCGCAGCCGTGTTTGATGTGCTGAGACATGGCGAAACCTATTCCTCGCAGGGAAGGTCGCGCAGGGCCCGGCGCTCAAAAATACGGAAGATCTGCGTATACCACAGGTCCTGCGTCGCCTGCGGCTTTACCAGGATGGTATCGACGCCGGCTAAATTGCCACTCCACACGTCAGTGTAGAGCTGATCACCGATCAGTACCGCCTCGTCGGCCGTGGCGCCGAGGCGCTGAAGACCCGCCTTGAGGGCAAACGGCGCCGGCTTCATGGCGTGGCTAATGGCCTCGAGTCCCAGCTCGCGTGCAGAGCTCATGACCTGGTCGCGATGCCAGTTGTTGGACACCATGCACAGCTTAAAGCCTTTGGCGCGGGCGGCGTCAAGCCAAGCGGAAACCGCGGCGGGAACCTGCTCGGTGTCGCGCGGCACCAGGGTGTTATCGCGATCGAGCAGAATGGCGCGTTTGCCGTCGGCCCACAGGGTATCAAGGTCGATGCGATCGACCGAGGCAACGTATCGTTTGGGGCTAAAAATCCTCATGCTAATTCCAAGACTGTTGATGCTCTTCGTAGGTTTGCGAGAAGTACTCCTCGTCCTGTGTAATGTAGAAATACAGGTCATCGGAGTCGGTCGGCTCAAGGGTGGCCTTGAGCGCCTCGAGCGACGGAGAGCAGATGGGCGTGGGCGGCAGGCCCTCGTGCTTATAGGTGTTATACGGGCTATCGCTCTGCAGGTCGTCGGCGGCAACCTCGCCGCCGGTGACATACATCATGGTCGCATCGCTGTTGAGATAACGCAGACCGTCGAGCTTGCCGGCAAGGCGGTTGTAAAAAACCGAGGCCACGTGCGCACGTTGATCGGCGTTGAGGCCCTCGCGCTCAACAATAGAGGCCAAGTTGACGATGTCGTAGTCGGACATCTCCACACCGTAGCGTTCCTTGATCTTCGCCTCGCAGCTCGCAAAGTCAAGCGACTTGTACTCGGTCTTAAACTGATCGAGCATGGCGCGAATCACATCATCGGCCGTCGGCGAATCGCCCAGCGAATAGGTCTTGGGGAACAAGAAGCCCTCGAGCGAATCATTGGCCGCGCCCCTAAGGAAGCTATAGTCGTCCACGTAGTTGGAGGCCTTGGCCTGGTTGAGGAAGTCTTCCTTAGAGATGCTATTGTAGGCCTGGGCCACACGGTCGGCGACTTGATCGACCGTCAAGCCCTCGGGAATCGTCAGCGCATTGGAGCCAGCGTTGGGGCCTTCCATGAGTTGCTGAACCACCTTAGTCGCGTCCATGAGCGTGGTGAACGAATAAGTACCAGGCTTGAGCGACATATCGGCGTTGAGCTTTTTCACCGCCGCATAGTAATCCTTGGGATTTTCGACGATATGGTTCTCGGAGAGAATCGAGGCGATCGTATCGCCCGAAGCACCGTCAGGAATGGTCACCGTAACCTGCTGACCAGCCGTGACCTTCGAATCCTCACCGACAAAGAAGCCCTTGACGGCCGGCACGACAAAGAAAACGATCGCGACAAGCGCTAGCACGGCGACGACGACGCCGATAATCATAGGCACCGGGGAGCTTTTCTTTTGGGCACCGCGACGAGCATGCGTGTTGTAGCTCGATCGCGTGGCCGGAGCAACGCCGTGCGAACCGCGAGCGTGATGCGAATGCGATTGGGGGGCCTGTGCTCGCTGGGTAGGTGCCTGCTGCTTAAAGCGGGTACCGCCTGCAGGCTGGGCCGTACGAGCAGTGGGCTGTCGAACCGTCCGCTGAGCAGGTTGAGCCAAACGAGAGGAGGACTGCACCGGGCGCGCGGCAGGCTGAGCTGCGCGCTGCGTCGGCTGTGCCGGACGCTGGCCAGGCTGGGCAGGGCGCGGCACAGGCTGACGTGTACGAATCGGCTGGCGCGGATCGGAAGCGCTAGGCATGCGAGACCTCCTCGTTTTTACGATCAAGCCATGTCTGCAAAAACAGGCTGGCGGCGATCATGTCAATCTTGCCTCTCATCTGTTTTTCGTTGAGGCCCTGCTCGCGCAGGATGCGTTTGGCCTCTTGCGAGGACAAGCGCTCGTCCTCAAACTCCAGCGGAAGTTCGAGCTTGTCGGCAATCTTTTGGGCCACGGCGGCAACGCGCTCGGCCTGGGGGCCGGGCTCACCGGCCATGGTCAAGGGACGTCCGCTTACCAGGATATCGGGCTCATAGTCCTCGACCAGGTAGCGAAACGTCTTGGCCATACCGGTGACCTCGGCAGCCGGAAGCACCTTGACAGGCATCGCCATCTTGCCATCACGGCTCGAGACGGCAATACCGATCCTGGTCTCCCCTATGTCCAGCGCGAGCGCGACCACAGCGACTTCTTAGGCGCCGAGCGCGGTCTTAGCGGCCGCGAGGGCATCGGCAATACCGGCGGCGTTCTTGCCACCGGCCTGGGCCATGTTGGGACGGCCGCCACCGCGACCATCGACCAGGCCCGCGATCTGCTTGATCACGTTGCCGGCGTGGAAACCGGCCTTCACGGCGTCATCGGAACCGGCGGCGAGCAGCGCAGGCGTGCCCTTCTCGGTCACGCTGGCGACGACGCAGGCGACAGGGCCGGCGACCTTCTGGTGCACGGTATCCCAGACGTTGCGCAGGTCAGCAGCCTCAAGGCCCTGGAGCTCAGCGACAACGAGCTTGTAACCGTTCAGCTCGACAGCGCCGTCGATGGCGCCGGAAATGGCATCGGAGGAGCCACCGGTCAGAGCCTTCTTGAGCTTATTGGACGTCTCGCGCAGGTCGGCCTGCAGGTTCTCCACGCGAGCGGGAACCTCGTCCGCGCGGCACTTGAGCGCAGCGGCAGCGGCGTCAACAAGTGCCAGGCGGTCGGCCATGTAATCGAGAGCGCCCTTAGAGGTCACGGCCTCGATACGACGGACGTTCGAGCCCGTAGAGGACTCGGAAATGATCTTGAATAGGCCGATCTCGGCGGTATTGGCGGCATGGGTGCCACCGCAGAGCTCGCGGGAGAACGGCTGGTCCTCGGCGCCCACGGAAACGACGCGGACGACGTCGCCGTACTTCTCGCCAAACAGGGCAACAGCACCGGCGGCCTTGGCCTCATCGATGCCCATAACGCGGGTCACAACCGGCTTGGAAGCGAAGATCTGCTGGTTGACCAGGTCCTCGACAGCCTTGAGCTGCTCGGAAGACAGAGCCTCGAAGTGCGTGAAGTCAAAGCGCAGGTGCTCGGGCGTCACCAGCGAGCCGGCCTGGGAGACATGCTCGCCCAGAACCTGCTTAAGCGCAGCGTCGAGAAGGTGGGTGGCGGTGTGATTGCGGCGCAGGAAGCCACGGCGCTCGGCGTCGAGCGCGGCGGTCACGGTAGCACCGACGGTCAGCGTGCCCTCGGCAACGTGCGCGACGTGAGCATACAGGCCGTTGTGGTTCTTGGTGTCGGCAACGGCCAGAACAACGCCCTCGGCGGAAAGCTTGCCGGCATCGCCCTGCTGGCCACCCATCTCGGCATAGAACGGGGTGCGGTCGAGCACGACCTCAACATCCTCGCCGGCAGCAGCGGACTCGACGGACTCGCCGTTGCGCACGATGGCGACAACCTTGGCGCCCTCGATGGCGTCGTTGTCATAGCCGTCGAACTCGGTCGCGGCAACCTTGTCGGAAAGCTCGACCCACACGTCATTGAAGCTGCCCCAGGCATCGCCCTTAGCGTTGGCGCGAGCGCGAGCCTTCTGGTCCTCCATGCAGGCGGTGAAACCGTCCATGTCGACGTCGTGGCCAGCAGCGCCGGCAATCTCGACGGTCAGGTCGATGGGGAAACCAAAGGTGTCGTGAAGCTTAAAGGCAACATCGCCCGGAAGGACAGCGCCGTCGGCGAGCGCGGCCAGGGCCTCGTCCAGGTAAACGCGGCCGTTGTCGAGCGTCGTTGAGAAACGCTCCTCCTCGGAGGCGACGATACCCTTAACGAGCGCGACGTTCTTGAGCAGCTCGGGATAAGCCTCGCCCATCTGAGCGTTGACCTCGTCGATAAACTTGGTCAGGAAGGCGCCCTCGATGCCCAGCAGACGACCGTGGAACACGGCACGACGGAGCAGGCGGCGAAGGACGTACTCGCGACCCTCGTTACCGGGCAGGATGCCGTCGGAGATCATAAAGTCGACGGCACGGGAGTGGTCGGCGATGATGCGCAGGGAGCGGCTGGCACCGGAGTAATCGTCGGCGTCATAGGTCTTGCCGCTGATCTTCTCACCGAGCTTGATGAGGTGCTGCATCAGATCGCCGTCGTAGTTAGCGGTCTTGTGCTGCATGATGGCGGCCATGCGCTCCAGACCCATGCCCGTATCGAGGTTGCGGTGCGGCAGCTCCGGCATGGAGCCGTCTTCCTGGCGGTCGTACTGGGTAAACACGAGGTTCCAGAACTCAAGGAAGCGGTCGCAGTCGCAGCCAGGCTTGCAGTCGGGGCTGCCGCAACCGACCTCCTCGCCCATGTCAAAGTAGATCTCGGAGCACGGACCGCAGGGGCCGGTGGGGCCAGCGGCCCAGAAGTTGTCGTCCTCGCCCAGGCGGGAGATGTGATCCTCGGCAACGCCCAGAGAGCGCCACACGTCGTGGGTCTCGTCGTCTTCGGTAAAGACGGTGAAGTACAGGCGGTCGAGCGGCAGCTTGAACTCCTTGGTGATGAGCTCAAAGGCCCAAGCGCAGGCCTGCTGCTTGGAGACGCCGCCAAAGGAGAAGTCGCCGAGCATCTCAAAGAAGGACAGGTGACGGCCGTCCTCACCGATGCAGTCGATGTCGTTGGTGCGGACACACTTCTGGCAGGAGATCGCGCCGATCTCCTTCATGGTCTTCTTGCCCTGGTAGTACTCCTTAAACTGGTTCATGCCGGCGTTGGCAAGCAGCAGCGAAGGATCGTCGGGGACGAGGGACGAAGAAGGATAGAGCTTAAGACCGCGCTCCTCAAAGAAGTTGAGGAACTTGGAGCGAATCTCGGCCGTAGTCATTGACGGGTAGTCAGCACTCATAGAGGGAATCTCCTCGGTTTCACATCGAAACAGTTCAAACGTAACGATATTACCATCCCACCGCGCCTGTGCAAAAAAGAGGGCCGGCACAATGCCGGCCCTTCAGCGAAATTGCATGTTAGCGCGTATGAATGTTAACCCGAATTACCCCGCTAGTTATCGTCATCGTCCATGGAGCCGTCGATGCCGGTTTTGGTGTCGTCCGAGTTGGAGTCATCGTCCTTGGCAAAGGGGTTCTTGAAGAAGCCCGTGGCATCGGGCTGCAGGCCAGAGAGCTTAATCCAGGGATTATCAAACTCGGGCTTGGGCATGGCCTTGGCCTCGGGCGCAGTCTCGTTGCCGATGAGCTCGGACTCGTAAATGAAGGTGTCATCGCCGAGCGCGTCGTAGGCGGCAACTGGGTTACCATCGGTATCGCGATACGGAGTGCCCTTAAACACGGCGCCGTCGTATGCCACGAGCTGACGGCCGGTCTCGTTCTCAAAGTAGTAGACGAAAATGCCCTTAAGGGCCGCGCACAGCGGAATAGCGATAACCATGCCGATGGGACCCATGAGTGCCGAACCGATAACGAGGGCCGTAAGGCTCATGACGGGATGCACCTGCACCGAGCTCTGCATGACCTTGGGCGAAATGACATTATCGGTGACGTTTTGAGCCACCATGGTCACGACAAGCGTCCATAACGCCAGCATAGGGCTGAACATAAACCCGAGCACCGTGGCGATCGCCGCGCTCACCCAGGGACCGACAACCGGAACCAAGTGCATAATGCCGGTAAAGATGGCCATGAGCGCTGCGTATGGATGGCCAATGAGCGTAAAGCCGATAAAAGCCAAAAAGCCACCGCAGATGGACGTCACGACCATGCCGCGCATATAGCCGCCGACCGAGCGTGAAAGGATGGCAACCATAAAGCGGTACGAGGTCTCTTTTTCCTGTCCGATGATGGTGCAGACCTCGTGGTGCATGCGGGGATAATCGCAGGCAAGCCAGTAGGCAAGCACCAGACCCAGGAAGATGACGAACAGCTGCGAGGCCGTGTTGGTAATGAGCGGAAACACACCGCGTCCGAGCTCGGCAGCGATTTGCGAGACGTACTTGGACGCTACGGTAACCAGCGAAGAAAGATTGTCGTCCAGATACTCCTTGAGCGGCGTGTTGTTGAGCGTCTTAGCGTGCGAGAGCATCTCGTTGAGATCGCCACCCGCAACACGAAGCTGCTCGGGCAGGCGGCTCAGGACTTCCATGATTTGACCGAGCAAAATAGGCGATAGGATGCAGACGACGCCGACGAGCACGGCAACAACCACAATGAGTGCGATGAGCGAACCGAGGCCACGTCCGACGCCGTGATGCTCGAGCCAGTTGGTGATCGGAGACATCACAAAAGCGATGATGGAACCGACAGCGAGAAACTCGATGACCGGTGCCAGGATGCCCATAAGGTTAAAGATGACGGCAACGATGACAATGCAGCCGACGACGCCCCAAATGCGCAGCGTCAGAATGCGGGTATCGCGAAGCGTGCGGTCGATTTGTTGGGGGTGCTCACTCATGAACGAACCATCACTCCGTCGGGGTCAATCTTATCTTGAATCTTCTTAAGCGTGCGGCGCAGCAGACGCGAAACCTGCACCTGCGAGATGCCCAGCTTCTTGGCAATCTCGATCTGGGTCATGCCCTTCACAAAACGCAGCTCGATAACCTCGCGCTCGCGAGGCGAGAAATCGCGGATGGCTTCCTCGATTACCAGACGGTCATCGGTAAAGTCGAGCTCGTTGTCGTCGTCGGCATAGCGATCGAGAATCGAGGGAGCATCGTCGGAGTCGGACGCGCCGGGAGCCTCGATGGGCACCGAGGTATAGGCCGAGGACGATTCCATGGCTTCGAGCACCTCGTCAACGGTCACGCCAAGGTAATCGGCGATTTCCTCAACCTTGGGCGAACGCTGAAGCTCGTTGGTGAGCTTATCGGTGGCCTGGTTAACCTTGGCAGAGAGCTCCTGCAGACGACGCGGCACGCGCACACTCCAGCCCTTGTCGCGGAAGTGGCGCTTAATCTCGCCCAAGATGGTGGGCGTGGCAAACGTCGTGAACTCGAGTCCGCGTTCAGGGTCAAAGCGGTCGATAGCCTTGAGCAAGCCCAAGTACCCGACCTGCAAAAGGTCATCGAGCGGCTCGCCGCGGTTCTTGAATTTGTTGGCAAGAAACCTTACCAGGTTCATATGGGACATGACGAGCTGCTCGCGAGCATCCGGATCACCGGTCTCCTTATAACGACGAAACAGCTCGCGGGTTTTCTCCTTGTCCCAAGCGGTCTTGCCGCTCCGGGAACGTTCGGTCATATTAGATATCCGCCTTGAGGTCGAGGGAAAGCGTTAGAGGCGCCGCAGTCTTTTCGTAGGAATCGCACACGCTTGCAAGAATGAGCTCGGCATACACAGCAGCCTGGTCATCCTCGTCGACGGTGGCCTGTTCCCCAAAGGTAAAGGTCATGCCGACGTGAGATTCGTCCACATCGAAATTGATCGTGATGTCGTCGCAGTCGACCGCGGTGCACCCAAAGATGAAGGCTTCCTCGGCAGCCATGCGGATATCCTCGATGCGATCGACGGACATAGAGCACAGGGCGCCGACGTTGGCGGCCGTCATGCGCACCAAGCGCGCGAGACGCGGATCACCGGCAACGCTCAGCGTAATGGGGCAGGTTGCTTCACTACTCATCGCAGGACTCCTCGGAGGTCTCGACAGGCGTATAGGTGTAATACTGAGCAGGCTTAGCAGCGGGCTTCTGAACATCGTCATCGTCAGCAGCGGCATCGTCATCGCCAATCAGAACGCGCTCAGTAGGCTGCTCGGCCTCGGCGGCGGCAGCGGCGAGCTTGCGATCGGCGTCGGCTGCAGGAGCCTTCACCTTATTAAAGAGCTTCTGCACGGCGCCAGCAGCAGAATCAGTCACGCTCGATACGGCATTGCTGGCCTCGGCCACGCTGCCCGTGACCTCGGAGATGTCGCGAACGACCGCCTCAACCTCAACGAGGTTAGACGTCAGAGCATCAACGGCAGTCTTGCTCGACTTGAGGAGCGGCTCAACCTGTGCCAGCGCGGGGGTGAGCTCATCGACAGCGCCATCGAGCTTTGCCACCACGGGCTGTGCCTCGGCGAGCGTATTATTGAGGTCGCTCACCGTCTTGTCGAGCGAGTCGACGACGGTGCGGGTCTTGCGCAGCGTGAGCGCGAGCTCGACAACAGCCCACACGCCGGCAACGGCGAGCACCAGCAGGGCGATTTGAATGGGACTCATACAAGCCTCCCGAAGGAATCGAAATACAGACGTTTTTCATGGTACCCCAAAGAAGGGCAAAGATACCCAAAGGGAATGCGCGAGGCACCAATGGCCTACTTGGGAGCGTTGCCGCTACGGTCGCGCTCGCTTTGCTCCACACGCCACTCTTCCCAACCGCGGCCGGCAGGCTGCCAGAACGCGCCGCGCTCCAACCCCTCGGGCAAATAGCGCTGATCGACCCAGCCTTCGGGATAATCGTGCGGGTACTTGTATACACCGTACTCGTCGCTGCCGGGACGGTGACGATCGCGCAGGTAGCTGGGCACCTCGCGAAGACCACTGCTGTGGATATCGGCCAGCGCCGCATCGATCGAGGCCTCACACGCGTTGGACTTAGGCGCCAGGCACACATAGAGCGCAGCCTGAGCCAGGTTGATGCGACACTCGGGATAGCCAATGACCTCGGCAGATTTAAATGCGGCATGTGCCACCAAAAGCGCCTGCGGGTCGGCGTTGCCAACATCCTCGGAAGCCTGAATCATAATGCGGCGAGCGATAAACTTGGGATCCTCCCCCGCATCGATCATGCGCGCAAGCCAATAAATGGTGGCATCGGGATCGCTGCCTCGCATGGACTTGATGAACGCGCTAATAATGTCGTAGTGCATATCACCGTTTTTGTCATACGAAAACCCACGACGCGGATTGGCGATCTTCACGTCGTCCACGGTAATGGGATAGCGTTCCCCCGCCGCAGGCGCTGGCGTACCCTCGGTATCGGGACGCGTGACGGCAATCTCGCTCGCAAGCTCGAGTGTCGTGAGCGCCGACCGAGCGTCACCCGCTGCCAGCGTGCAGATGGTCTTAACCGTATCCTCATCGGCCGAGAACTTACCGTTTAAACCCTGCGGCGCCTCGAGCGCACGCTCAATGAGCATGGCGATATCCTCGTCCTTCAGGTGCTCAAGCTCTACCACACGCCCACGCGAGAGCAATGCCGAGTTGACCTCAAAGTACGGGTTTTCCGTCGTGGCGCCAATCATAATGACGGTGCGGTTCTCAACCGCATGCAGTAAGGCATCCTGCTGCGACTTAGAGAAGCGATGGATCTCATCGATAAACAGAATGGTGCGGCGGTCGTAGGTGTTCAGACGGGTCTTAGCCTCATCGATTACGCGGCGCAGGTCCTTCACAGTGCCCGTCACGGCGCTGACCTCGACAAACTCGCTCTTGGTATGGTTGGCGATAATGTGGGCCAGCGTCGTCTTGCCCGTGCCAGCCGGGCCGTACAGAATCACGCTCGACAGCACGTCATGCTCAATCGCGGCGCGCAGCCACGAGCCCTTACCGACGGCCTTTTGCTGGCCCACATACTCGTCGAGCGAATTGGGGCGCATACGCACCGCAAGCGGCGCATTTTTAAAGGAGCGCTCGCGCGTCGAAGCAGAAAAAAGGTCGTCCATAGCCATCCCGTGCATTAATCAAAATCGTTGTTGACCAACAGTATACCGAAAGGATACGAACTACCGTTCGTTAATATAGGTGCGGTGCGGAAACTTTAGACCTGGGAACAATTTGCTCGTCAGCTCGCAGAAATAACCATCCGTCATGCTTGCGATGTAATCGACGACGGCCTGATCCTTGTCGTCCTGCCAGGCATAGGTGCGATCGTAGTAGAAAAGCTGCTGCTCAATGCGCGAAACATGATGCTTAAAGATGTAAGAGAACTCGTCGCCTTTATTTAGATCCTGCAGGCAACGGTCGTAGAGCTTTTCGAAGGCCTCACGCAGCTCCTCCTCGGAATCGCCTTCGATACCGCCCTTGCTATAGATCTTCTCGTAGTTCTCGCGCTTCGCCCGGCGGATCTCCTCAAACAGGTCCTCGCTCATCTCGATACGCGGTTTGCCATAGCTATGCTCAACGATATCGATGGAAGCGTGCGTGAGAATCCAGCTGTTATAGGCGCCGCCCCGACCATCGTCAAAAGCGTCGGGCGACAGCAGGCCCGCCGCAATGGCGTCCTGACGATCACGACCGACGTAGGCGAGGATATCCGAGATACGCACCACACAGCCCTCGAGGGTCATGGGGCGCAGGTGCTCGATCGCGCCATAGCCCGTGGCAATGCAGTCCTCGACGGTACGGTCGAACTGGTCAAACGACGCCATGTCCGAGAGTTCAAAGACACGCTGCTCGTACTCGCCGTTATGGCACAGCACGCCGTCGAGCGTCTGGAGCGACACGTTGCGGCCGTACAGCGCGTCGAGCACGCGGACGGACTGCACGTTATGGAAAAAATAACGACCCGTACGCTCGTGATAGATATCGTTGAGGAAACGCTCGCCGGCATGGCCAAAGGGCGTGTGGCCCAAATCGTGGCCCAGGCCAATCGCCTCGATCAAATCGCAGTTGAGGCCCAGGGCACGGCCGATATCGCGGGCAATGCGCGAGACGAGCTGCACATGAAGGCCGCGCCGCGACAGGTCGTCGTTGCTGCGAAAGCTAAAGACCTGCGTTTTGCCTGCATAACGCGTGTACGCAGGAAGATGAAGAATCTTTTCGGTATCGCGCATAAACGCCGGACGCATAAGCGTGCCTTTGTCGGCAGCGCGATCTATACGACGAATGACCTGGTCGTCGCAGCATCGATAAGGATTAACGACACCCGAGGCGCGGTCGGCGGCGATACGCTCGACCAGCTCGGGCGACAACGCCGCGGGAATGCGGTCCATGCGCGCCTTAATGACGGCCGTTTCTTGATTAGTTGCCATGGCATGCTCCTTAAAAAGGATGCGCAATCGGTTACAATGTCCAGCCCACGACCTCGATTATGGCAAATATCGGCACCAAAAACGGGAGCAATGGCAGGGAGCGCGATTTTGTGAAGAGGCAGGAGAGGGCCAGGACCAGGAGCGCGACGGCAAATGCCACGATGCCGCCCAGGGGGTCGAGCGTGCAAAGCGCGAAAAGCGCCTTGGCATCCCCCATGCCGATGCCGGGGGCCTGGCGGAAACGCCGCCAAAGCGACTCGGTCAGCACAAGGGAAAGGTACACGATAACGGCAGGACCGGCGTGGTCAAGCGCCGTGTTCAAGCCCCTGTCCAGCCAAACGCCTGCAAACGCCGCCACGGCGCATGCGGCGGCAAGCGCGTTGGGAAACCGCCGTTCACGGACATCAATCACCGCACCGGCAAAGGCGCAGATCCAAAAGGGAATATAGACCATTGAACACCTCCCGGGGCAGTCACTCAAAAGCAAAAACCACCACAGAGGTGCCTGTCCCCTTCGTGGTGGTTTTGGTGGTGGTTATTTAGCGCCCTGCATGACCTCGTCGAGGGTAACGCTGACGGCATGCTGCGTCGGGACCCAGTCGACCTTCAGGAACAACGCAGCCACCGTAATGGGGATATAGCTGAACATAAAGATCGGGAAGGTAAACAGGTTGGTCACCAGGCGCCACTTTTGCGCGCAATGGATGTGCTTGTACTCGAAGATAGTCGTGAGCAGCGCCAGGATAAAGAAGGTCTGATACATCATCGCGAAGGTCATAATGAGCGAGGCGGCACAAGCCTGCATCTCGACCTCGGTGGCCAAGAAGCCATGCGAAAGTCCGCCAACGATGAGGAAGGTCGCGTTGGCGAGCATGGAGATCAGGGACAGCAGCATGCCCGGAGCGATGGTCATAAACATGTCATATGCGGCAAAGCGATGATAGCGGAACGTCGATTTGACCAGATGCTTACCGTAGGTAAAGAACACCTGGTAGAAGCCCTTGGTCCAGCGCATACGCTGCTTCCAGGACGCCTTAAACGTCACGGGTTGCTCGTCAAAAAACTCCGCCGGCGCATAGCCAATGCGAATGCCGTGAATGGCGCAGAACGTGGTGAACTGAATATCCTCGGTCAGCGTGTGGAACTGCCAGCCGTGCATACCCTCGATAACACTGGCGGAGATGAGGTAGCCCGAACCCGAGACGGCACAGGACGTCTTGCAGATATTACGCGCGTTGTTAAGGAAACGCGCCTCGCGCAGGTACCAAGTGGCGTTGGCAGCCGAGATCCACGAGCTGCCAAAGTTCTTGGAGTTGCGGTAGCTTGTGACCACATGGAAGCCCTGGTCAAAGGCGTCATTCATCTTGGAGACGTAATCGCGGGAGATAACGTTGTCGGCATCGAAGATAAAGTAGCCCTCAAAGGTATCGGGATACTCGTTAAGAATGCGGTCAAAACCAAAGTCCATGACCCAGCTCTTGCCTTTACGGGCCAGGTCGTTTCGCTCGTACACGACAGCGCGCGCCTCGCGCGCGAGCTGCGCGGTGTTATCGGTGCAGGCATCGGCGACCACGAAGACCTCGATGAGCTCGGACGGATAATCCTGGTCCTTGATGGAGCGAACGAGGTTGGCGATAACGGCCTCCTCGTTGTGTGCTGCAATAAAGAAGGCATACCGGTGGAGTTTTTTGGCCTTGGGAGGCGCGACCTCGCCGCGGAGAGCACCGATGACAAAGAAGACCACCTGGTACAAGAAGCAGACCGTGAGCAGCGTGACGACGATCTGGTTGAAGATCACGATGGGTGTGTTGGTTTGTAAAAAGGCGAGCATGCAGGCTCCCAGGAACGTGTTACGTAAACAACCGTATATCTTACCGCAGGCTTACCGAGTTCAAGAAACCACCTAATACTGGCTAGGCTTCGAGCAGGCCGAGCTGCGGTACGATTTCGTCGCCGGCAGCAGTGCGACCAAGCGAACGCGGGGCTAAGTCGTCGAGGACGGCGGCGAGATCCCACGGCAGCTCGTCGCGGCACTCAATGCGCTCTCCCGTCACGGGGTGATCGAACGCCACGCGCCAGGAATGGAGGAATTGCCTGGTCAGGCCCCGATCGGCACGCGCATCGCACTTACCGTAGAGCGGATCGCCCACGCAGGCGTGGTTGATATGGCGCATGTGCACGCGAATCTGATGCGTGCGACCGGTAAACAGGTGACACTCAACGAGCGTGTAGCCGTCATCAAAGCGCGTGGAATCAAAGCGCTCAAGGACCTTAAAGGTCGTGATGGCCTGGCGCGCAAAAGGATCATCGGAAACCGCCATCTTGACACGGTCACGTGTAGAACGGGCAATGCCGGTGTTAATGGTGCCCTCATCCATGGCGATATGACCGTGAACGAGCGTAATGTAGCGGCGGTCGAGCGTGCGCGTACGGATAAGATTTTGGAGCGCGCGCTGGGTGTCGTCGTCCTTTGCCGCAAGCATAAGACCCGAGGTATCGCGATCCAAACGATGTACGATACCGGGGCGGTCCTCGCCCTGCACGGTGCCCAGATGGTCGATACCGCAGTGATAGACCAGGGCATTCGCGAGCGTACCGCTCTCATGACCATGCGCAGGATGGCACACCAGGCCGCGCTGCTTGGAGAGGACAATGAGATAGTCGTCCTCGTAGCGGATATCGAGCGGGATGGCCTCGGGAATCACATCGGTGGGATCGTGCGGCTCGGGCAGGTCGACCGAAATGCGATCGCCGGCGCGCACGGCGTACTTTTTGGACAGGCAGGTCTCGCCATTGATTACTACGGCGCCCCCCTCGATCAGATGCGCGCAGGCAGAGCGCGTGGGGCAGCCGTCGTTGGCGCCCAGATAGGCGTCGAGACGCTGGCCAGCGGAATCGTCGGCAACAAGAATATGGATGTCGGCCATTAACGCTCATTCCTTTCGCGAATCTTGCGGGCACGCTCCCCACGTTGTTTAGCCTTGCGCTTGGCGCGGGCCTCATCACGGGCGTTAAGCTCGGCGGTCGCATCGACCTCACGGGCCGCGGGGCTCAAGAAGATGTAACCGAAGAGGGCGAGCACGACACCGACCGTAATGCCGATATCGGCCACATTGAAGACGGGGAAGTCGATGAAGGTGGTGGCAATAAAATCGGTCACGAAGCCAAAGGCCAAACGATCGATAGCGTTGCCGATAGCACCGCCTGCAACCATCGCCATGCCCACAACCTCAAGATGGGCGAGCTGGGGTGCACGAACGAGGTACACGGCAATAGCGATAATGACCGCCAACGCCAGCACGGCAAACGCGATGCCATGCCCCTCGCCCATGCTAAAGGCAGCACCGATATTGCGGACAAACATAAAGTCGATAACACCGGGGATGACGGTCACATGCAAGGCGTCGCCCACGGCACGAACCGCAAGCTTGGTCAGCTGGTCAACAAGCAGCACAACCAGCGCCACCCCACCAGCAACACCCAACCGCCAACGCATAGGCGGCGTCATATCCGCACCACGACCCAAAGAAATCCCCTACCCTCAGATAATCAAATTCCGTTTAACGCAAATAACCATCTTATATTGCCACACGCAGAGCGCACGACACATTCGCTAACGTCAGATAAATAACCAGCATAAAAGAAAGCGGCATTCCGGATAACGGAATGTCGCTTTTCTTCAGCGGAGCAAATGGGCCGAAGGCGCCTAAATTCTCCCTATAACTAAAATGCCGAGTTACCGTGCCTTAAAGGGCATTCGCGCAGCGCTTGCAAATGTGAGCGTGGCCGTTGTACTCGCCGACGGTGGTGCGGTAGTTCCAGCAACGGTCGCAGCACTCGCCCTCGGCAGCATCGATGGCAACAGAAAGCTCCTCGCCCTGGGTAAGCTCAACATCGGAGACGATGTAGAACTCGGCCAGGTCGACGGCCTTGTCGCCGGTCAGCAGCGCATACATTTCGGCAGGAACGACCGCCTTGACGCGGACCTGCTGGCTCTTGGTGAAGGTGCCGGCGGAGCGGGCATCCTCAAGGGCCTTGGTCACGACGCTACGGAGCTCGAGCGAAGCCTCGAGCACGCCCTCAAACTCGTTGGCCTCGTCGACCGTGATGGGCGACTTGTACCAATCGAGCAGCGCGGCGTACTTCTGGTGGTCGACGCAGCCGGCGGGCGCATAGGCCATGGCCTCGTCGACGGTGTAAGACAGGATCGGCTGCAGGTCGCGCATGAGCATCGAGAAGAGCTCGGCCAGCACGGTTTGGGCGCTGCGACGCTCGAGCGAACCGGGCTTCTCGCAGTACAGACGGTCCTTCAGGGCGTCGAGATACACGTTGGAGAGCTCGGTAACCACAAAGTCGTAAAGCGCACGGTAGGCGCGCGGGAACTCGTAGCTGGCGTAGGCATCGTCGACCTCGGCCTGGACCTGGGTCAGGCGGGCGACCATGAGCTTGTCGAGCGGCAGCAGGTCGGCAAAGGCGACGCCGTCGGTCTCGGGCTCAAACTGACCCTCGAGCTCGGAGAGCAGGAAGCGCAGCGTGTTGCGGAAACGACGGTAGGCATCGGACGTACGAGCGAGAATCTCGTGGTCGATGGAGACGTCGGAGCTGGTATCGACGGAGGCGACCCACAGACGGATGATGTCGGCACCCATCTCGTCGCAGACCTTGTTGGGGTCGATGACGTTGCCGAGTGACTTAGACATCTTACGGCCCTGGCCGTCGAGGGTGAAGCCCTGCGAGACGACCGCCTTGTACGGAGCGTGGCCGTTGGCGCCCACCGAGGTGAGCAGCGAGCTCTGGAACCAACCGCGGTGCTGGTCAGAGCCCTCGAGGTAGACGTCCGCCGGGTACTCCAGCTCGGGACGGTACTCACAGACGGCCTTCCAAGACACGCCGGAGTCCCACCACACGTCAAGGATGTCCTTATCAGCCTTGAGGTGATGGCCGCCGCACTTGGGGCAGACGCAGGCCTCGCCCAGATAGCTCTCAGGAGCATCGGTAAACCAGGCGTCGGAGCCCTTCTCGTGGAAGAGCTTGATAACGGCGTCGAGCGTGGCGTCGTTCATGACCTTCTCGCCGCAGTCGGCGCAGGTGTAGCTGGGGATAGGCACACCCCAGTTGCGCTGACGGCTGATGCACCAGTCGGGACGCTGCTCGACCATGGCGCCAATGCGGTTGGCGGCGTGGGCCGGATACCACTTGACGTTCTCGCGGACCTCTTTGCCAGCCTGCTCGCGCAAGCCGGTCTTGTCCATCGAGACGAACCACTGGTCGGTAGCACGGAAGAGCACCGGGTGCTTGCAGCGCCAGCAGTGCGGATAGCTGTGCGTGATCTTCTTCTCGAGGACCAGGGTGCCGCGCTCGCGTAGGAACTCGATAATGTGAGGGTTGGCCTCGTCGGTATCCATACCGCTGAAGGGGCCACCGGTGCCAAACTCCTCACCGGTGTAGAACTTGCCGTCGTCGTCGACCGGCATGCAGATGTCGGTGATGCCCTCCTTGAGGCAGGCAAAGTAGTCGTCGACGCCGTGGCCGGGCGAGTTGTGGACGATACCGGTACCGTCATCGACACCGACGTAATCGGCCAGCAGCGCCACGCCCTCAACGCCGTCAAAGATCGGCTGCTTGTAGTGGATGTGGTGGAAGGTCTCGGCGGGAACCACATAGGGCTTGCCGTCGACCATAACCGGGGTGTACTCCCAGCCAAACTCCTCGCAGCACTTGGGAGCCAGGTCCTCGAGCATGACCTCGGCACGGCCCTCGTGCTCAACGGCGACATAGGCGGCGCCGGGCTTAAGGGAAACGGCCTGGTCGGAGGGGATGGTCCACGGCGTGGTCGTCCAGATGATGAAGTCGACCGGGCCGTCGAAGTCCTCGAGGCCGGCGGGCTTGGAAGTCATCTCAAAGCGCACGAAGATGGACGGGCTCGTCTCGTCGGAGTACTCAATCTCGGCCTCGGCCAGCGCGGTGTGGCAGTGCTTGCACCAGTGAACCGGCTTGTGGCCGCGATAGATCATACCCTTATCGAACATGGCCTTAAAGACCTCGATGTCGGCGGCATCGTGCTGGTGATAGAGCGTCAGGTAGGGATTGTCCCAGTCGCCGAGCACACCCAGACGACGGAAGCCGGCCTTCTGCAGCTCGATGTTCTCGACAGCGAACTTGTTGCAGAGCTCACGGATCTTAGCCGTGGAGGTCTGGTTGAACTTCTCGGTGCCGAGCTTCTCCTCGACCTTGTGCTCAATCGGCTGACCGTGGCAGTCCCAACCGGGGACATAGGGAACCTCATAGCCCTGCATCATCCAGTAACGGTTGATCATGTCCTTGGAGATCTTGTTCATGGCATGGCCGATGTGGATCGGGCCGTTGGCGTACGGAGGACCGTCGTGCAGCACGAACTTCTTGTGACCCTCGTTCTTCTTCAGAACCTGCTCGTAGACCTTGTTGTCCTGCCAGTCCTTGAGTCGCTTGGGCTCGGAATTGGAAAGACCGGCACGCATGGGAAATCCGGTTTTAGGCAGATTCATCGTCTGCTTGTACTCGTTTGCCACGGTACCCCTTTCTTGTCATGGGCGCGCACGCCCTCTGGGCACCAAAAAAGCGCCCGTCCCTACAAGCTGGGACGAAGCGCCACAAACGGGCTGCACGCCCGCAAAAGCTCTTCGCTTAACCACCCAGCTTAGATGCCCTCGCCCGCGTATTCGCGCGCTCGCATCCGTTACTCGGCTGGTCTGTATCGACGACCATCTCGGCGATGTCTACTAAGACGAACCTGCGCGGCACGTCCGTTGGGACCGCAGCTCCGGGGTGATTTTCATCGGTCGCATGCACGGGTTCTCAGCGCTCCCCGCTCTCTGTAGCATGCGGATGGCCGACTACTCGTCCCCATCAACGCTTATGCGTGTATGGTAACACGGTCAACGCCGGCAAAAAACCCTCAACACTGGTTTTATACGTTCGAAATTTCTCGCGGCAGTGAGCCTTCTCTTGGAGCAAAATACCTGAAAGCACTTTATCTAACGAAAGAAGGCTGCTATGCGCACGATTGGAATGAGCGACTACACCGTCGGCGAGGACTGCTTTGACGAGCTGCCCGGCGCACTGGACGAGTACGGAGCGACCAAGGTCGCGATTATCGGTGGTAAACGAGCACTGGCAGCGGCGCTTCCCGGTATCGAAGCGGCGCTGGAGGGCACCGACGTCGAGATTCTGGAGACGCGCGTCTACGGCACCAACAGTACGCGCGCCAATATCGCCAAGGTTGTGAACTCCCCTGCCTGCCAAGAAGCCGACGTTCTTATCGCATGCGGCGGCGGCAAGGCGCTCGACACCGTCAAGACAGCGGCCATCGAGCTCAAGAAGATCGTCTTTACGGTACCGACGATCTGCTCCAACTGCTCGGCCGCGACCGCCATTGCCGTTGTCTACAACGACGACGGCTCGCTCGAGGGCTATTCGTACCCAAACCGCCCCGCGCACATCTTCATCAACCCCAAGATCATCGCCGAGGCTCCGGCGGAGTACTTCTGGGCGGGCGTGGGCGATGCCCTGTCCAAGCAGCCCGAGGTCGAGTACGCCACGAGCGCCGGCAACCTGGAGCACACCGCCGGACTTGGCCTGGCACTCGCCCACACCTGCTCCGAGCCGCTGTTTACCTATGGCGTGCAGGGTCTAGAGGACGTTCGCCAGAACCTGTCGACCGAAGCCGTCAAGCAGATCGCGCTCGATATCGTGGTCAACACGGGCTACGTCTCCAACCTGACCAACCAAAACGATTACTACTACAACTCGAGCGTGGCGCATGCGTTCTACAACGCCACCTGCAGCATTCCGCGCGAGGGCACCTACCTGCATGGCGAGGTCGTGAGCCTGGGCGTGCTGGTGCTGTTTGCCTACACGGGCGATACCGAGAACCTTGAGCGCTACGCAGCCTTTAACAAGGAGATGGGGCTGCCCGTGACGCTTGAGCATGTCGGGCTTTCCGAGTCCGATATCCCCGCCCTGTGCGAGTATGCGCACGCCACCAACGAGTGGAAGCAGGGAAACCCCGAGCCCTTCACCGACGAAAAGTTCGCCACCGCCATCAAGGCTGCCAACACCTACGGCCACACGCTCTAGGACTGGCCCAAAACCACCACAAAGGGGACAGGCACCTTTCTGGTGGTTTTTTATTGCTCCAGCATTCAGTTCGTACTCGAACCCGATTCTTTACGAGAAAGGGTTCGGGTACGTTTTTTGTTTATCGGAAATTCTGCGGAAGGACTACTCGGAACGGTAAACAGGAACGAACAGAGGCAGGGTATCATCGTGGTGATGGTATCCTGCCTTTTATTTTGCGGGATCAAGGTCGCTTTATGCGAACTTGATCGCCACTTATATGGCACATTGATGGCAATTGCTTCGTACGTGCATACCGGGAGCCTGTACACCTCTGGCAAGGCGTAACACACTAGACTTTGTTCCAAAGTCCGTGTGCCAAGGGGGCAGGCCCCTTAGAATTCCTGTGGAGTGTGTACGCACGTACGCAGGAAAACGGCAAAATTTCGCTATATCAGGGCGTTCTTTCATTGGAGAGTATGGTATACACGGCTTAGTTCAACAAATAAGAATTTATATATAAAGGAGAATATTGATGAAACTGTTTTTATGTTCTCACTTTTCAAGTGTAGGAAGTCTGATAAAGGAAGAAATTGAAAATAAAAAAGTCGCATTTATTCCAACAGCTTCGCTGCGTGAAGGCTACACCGGTTATGTCGGCTCGGCTCGAAAATTATTCAAAAAGTTGGGAGCAATCGTAACTGAAATTGATATTTCAACGGAGGCTTATTCAACAATACAGTCTGTTTTTGAAGATACGGATGTGATCTATTTTACCGGCGGAAATTCTTTTTTCCTTTTAGACCAGCTCCGTAAAACGGGAACGGATGAGCTGTTGAAGAAAGAATTGGCAAAGGGAAAACTGATGATTGGTGAATCGGCAGGTGCGATTGTATGCGCTCCAAGCATCCAATATATCGAGCAAATGGATGAAAAGCCGGAGGACTACTCACAGGAAGATGATGCAGGGCTTGATTTGATTGATTTCTATATAGTTCCGCATTATCTTACAGCACCATTTAAGAAAGCTACCGAGAAAATAATGACTGAGTTTTCGGATTTGAATCTATGCCCAATTAACAACTGTCAGGGAATTGTAATTGATGGTGAAGGTTCAAAGGTAATTTGCAAAGACTAATTTGAAAATACCAGTTTGCTGCACTCGTTCCTAGCAGGGTTTGGGGCAGGAGGGGCGCAAGAGACGGGAGGGCCGCGTACGCGTTCCCGCGCGGGAGCCGCGGGGAGGGGCTGCCTGGGTACGGCGCCTGTCAACTCGGTCTACGTCTTTGATGACCGGGTCGTACTCAAAATCAACTTCACGGATGATGCCAAAACGGTCACCCGTGAGGAAGTGTTGGGTTCGAGTGCTATGGACAATGTTCCAGCATGCTGAGGTCGAATTCACTCGCTGGGATCACACGGTACCCGTGGCGCAGGAGCAAGTCAACGAAAACGCCGTTACCCGCGGTGAGCGTACCGCTAAAGGTGCCATCGTAGACGCGACCCGCACCGCACGAGGGGCTACGGTCCTGCAAGACGCACGCAGCGATCTCGGACGGGCCGCCCGCCTGCTCGCACATATCGAGCGCACGTTGGGCGCCCAGACGAAACTCGCGATCGACCGAGACGCCCTCGCAGGTGCGGACCTCGCCGTTCGCAATCTCGGATGGCTTGCGCGGCGTGGGAAGGCCGCCAAAGACCTCGGGGCACACCAACAAGACCTCGGACCCCGTACGCTCGCAAGCCTCGACCAACGCGCGGTGGTAATTGTCGAGCCCGTTATACTTGCAGCTCTCGCCCATCAAACAGGCGCTTACCACGATCTTCATTTCCATCCCTCTCAAGCAAAACGCCCCATTTGAGAAAGCTGCTCAAATGGGGCGTCGGCGTTTACTGGCTCGGCCGCGGCTTTACTGCTGCTTTGGCATCAGTGGATTCTCGCGCGTGAGGAGATTCATGAACTCCTCGCCCGTGATCGTCTCCTTCTTGTACAGATAACGAGCCAGCTCATGGAGCTTAAACTTGTTCTCCTTGAGGATCTGCAGGGCGCGGTCGTGCGCATCCTCAATCAGCTTGGCGACGATCGCGTCGACGCGCTCGGCCGTACCGGGGGCGCAGGTGAGCGACGTGTCCTGGTTGAGGTAGGCATTCTGTACGGTACCGAGCGCCATCATGCCAAACTCTTCCGACATACCAAAGCGCGTCACCATGTTGCGGGCGAGCTTGGTGGCCTGCTCGATATCATTGGCCGCGCCAGTCGTCATCTCACCAAAGATGAGCTCCTCGGCAGCACGTCCGCCGCAGTAAACGGCGAGCTTGTCGAGCACCTCCTGGCGCGTGGTCAAGAAGCGCTCGTCCTCCTCGACCTGCATGGTGTAGCCCAGAGCGCCACTCGTACGCGGCACGATGGTAATCTTGGTGACCGGCGCGGAGCCCTTCTGGCGAGCGGCAACGATGGCGTGGCCGATCTCGTGGTAAGAAACGACCTGCTTCTCGTGATCGGACAGCACCGTGGACTTGCGCTGCTGGCCAGCGATGACGACCTCCACCGACTCCTCGAAGTCGTCCTGGGTTGCACGCTTGCGACCCTCGCGAACGGCGCGCAGGGCGCCCTCGTTGATGATGTTGGCCAGGTCGGCGCCCGAGGCACCGGGCGTGGCGCGGGCGATCGCGGTCAGATCGATCGGCGGCTGGGTCTTCACACTCTTGGCGTGAAGCTCGAGGATGTTCTTACGGCCGGTCAGATCGGGCAACTCAACGGGGATGCGGCGGTCGAAGCGGCCGGGGCGCAGCAGGGCCGGATCAAGGCTGTCGGGACGGTTGGTCGCAGCGAGGACGACGATACCCTTGTGGTTATCGAATCCGTCCATCTCGGTCAGCAGCTGGTTGAGCGTCTGCTCGCGCTCGTCGTTGCCGCTAAAGCCGCCGCCGTCACGCTTTTTGCCGATGGTATCGATCTCGTCGATAAAGACGATGCACGGGGCCTTTTCCTTGGCCTGCTTAAACAGGTCGCGCACCTTGGCGGCACCGCGGCCGACGAACATCTCGACGAACTCAGAACCCGAAATGCTAAAGAACGGAACGCCCGCCTCACCGGCAACAGCCTTGGCGAGCAGGGTCTTACCGGTACCCGGAGGGCCAACAAGGAGAGCGCCGCGCGGCAGCTTAGCGCCGATCTCCTCGTAGCGCTGCGGCTTCTCCAGAAAGTCGACGACCTCCTTGAGGGACTCCTTGGCCTCTTCCTGGCCGGCGACGTCCTTAAAGGTCACGCCCACGTCCTTGGAGGCGATCACGCGCGCGCCGGACTTGCCCAGTCCACCGCCGCCAAAACCACCGCCGCCAAAGTTCATCGACGGACCGTCATCACCCATGGCTTTCTTCATGCGGCGGTTGAGCCACCAGCCGATCAGGAAGAAAATCGCCATGGGAAGAATGAGGGTGAGCAGGTAGTAGGTCATCAGACCCGAGTTCTTATCGGGAACGACCGACTCAAGCGAAGCACCGGACTCAAGCACGCGATCGGTAAAGCCCGCGTCATTCGGCACGCCGGTCGTCTTGTAGGCGATGTTCTCGTCCTCGCCCTTCTTGGTGTAATAAATCGTGTAATCGTCCGTGTTGTACTCGACCTTGTCGACACTCTTCTTATCGAGCGCTTTGACAAACGTCGAGTAATCGGTCTTCGTAATCTGCTGCGTGTGACCGATGTTGGGGAACAGAACGGTCGAGAGCACGAGGTAGACGACGAAGGCGATGAGCACGTAGAGGATCATATTCCGTCTACGTTTGTTGTCATCCATCTCCATCTGCTTGAACTCCATCTACTGGGGTTGATAATGCTATCTAGAATACCCAACCGGGACGGCGATAAACCGACGCCGGGCACGAAAGGATAGAGATGGCATCACTGGAAGTCGGCAAGGTTCAAATCTATACGGGCGACGGCAAGGGCAAGACCACGGCCGCGCTGGGGCTCGCTATGCGCGCCACGGGATTTGGACTCAACGTGCTTATGCTGCAGTTTGCAAAGAAGCTACACTGCGCCGAGCACGATGCCGCGCCGCGCCTGGGACTGCGTATCGTGCAGGCCGACCGTGACACGCCCGAGACGTGCGCCGCGCAGATCATGGAGCTGGCACGCGAACAAATCTCTCAGGTCGATGTGCTCATTCTGGACGAACTCGGCGAGGCGATGCGCCGCGGTTTTGTGACGCGCGAGGATGTCGAGGCGCTCATTGCGACAAAGCCTGCCACAACAGAGCTCGTACTCACCGGCCGCGGCCTGCTCCCCCTCGCCGATCTTGCGGATCTGGTCACCGAAATGCGCCCCGTCAAACACTACTTCGACGAAGGCCTCCTAGCCCGCCAAGGCATCGAATACTAGTCGTTTAAGAACGTCCCCAATGACTAGGCGGTGGCGCGGCCGAGCCAGTTGCCGCTGTGGTGGTAGATGGTGAACATCGTGGCCGTGATGAGCCAGGTTACGGGGTAGACCAGCAGCAGATGCTCGAGCGAGGGGTCGAGCGGCATAATCGCGAACACCCACGCCACGCGGAGCACGACCGTGCCGAAGATCGTGAGCATCATAGGCTGGAAGCTCACGCCGGCGCCACGGATGGAGCCGGACGCGTTTTCGATAATCGAGAAGATCGCGTAGAACGGCGCGATGAAATGAAGAATCGTCGTGGTGTAGGCCGAAATCGCGGCATCGTCGATAAACAGACGCGAAAGCGGGCCCGAGAACACCAGCAGCACGGCAGACAGGCCGCCAATAAGCACAAATGAAAGCACGAGCGACGTGTGGTATCCCTTTCGCATGCGATCGTAATTGCGCGCGCCAAAGTTCTGCGCCGAGAACGTGGTGATCGACACGCCGAGCGCCTCGGTCACCATCCAGATAATGCCGTCCAGGCGACCGGAAAGACCCCAAGCGGTCGTGACATCGGCTCCAAATGAGTTGACCGACACCTGAATCAAAACGTTGGAGATGGAATACGCCGCAGACTGAACGCCCAGCGGCAAACCGCACGAAAGCATGCTCTTGCAAATGCCGCGATCGATACCGAGCTTGGATAGCGACAAGCGCCACGCCCCCGGAGCGTGCATCATGCGAATCAAAATCATCGTGGCATTGGTGCAGATAGTCAGCGCCACCGCGATGCCACAGCCCAGCGCTTCCATGTGCAGCACGGCGACAAAAAGAATGTCGAATGCCACATTGACGAAGCAGCCGGAGGCAATAATGACCGCCGGACCACGCGTGTCGCCCACGGCGCGCAACAGCGCCGTCCCCATATTGAGCAGCAGCGCTGCAAACATGGCGGCAAAGTAGCAACGGGCATACGCCACACCCTCGGCCAGCAGCTCATGCGGTGTATTCATCAGCACAAGCATCGGCTCGACAAACACCATGCCGAGAATGGAAATGACAATACCGCCCGCCAGCGCGAGCGTCATGGCCGTATGGACCGAACGACTCAATCGCTCATCATCGTGCTGACCAAAATACTGACCGGTAATGACCGCGCAGCCAGCGCCAACGCCAACGCAAAAGCCAATGCAGAGCTCGGTGAGCACCATCGTGGCTTGAATGCCACCCAGCGCGAGCTTGCCGCCAAACTGGCCGACGATATACGTACCAATAAGCGTGTAAGCCTGCTGAAAAAACGAGCTAAAGAAGATAGGGACGCACAGCGACAGCAGCTGTTGCCAAATGACACCCTGCGTTACATCGATAGCCGTAGATTTCTTAGCCACACGCCCTCCCCACCAGCATACGTCAAACAACAAAACGGCAATTTAAGACCAAAGCCAATACCAGCTTAGCACCGACCGACGTCGGCCGAAACGCCCCGAACCAGAGCCCGGTGCTAACTATCTGCCTAGTGATACAGCCCCGGCTGGTAGTGGTACTCGTTGCTCACATGCGGGCACAGCTGCCAAAAGGCAACAGCGCTTGCCGCGGCCACGTTGAGTGAATCGACCCCATGTGCCATCGGAATACGCACGGCGCGGTCGCAGCCTGCAATGGTCTTGGCGCCCAAGCCAGCACCCTCGGTGCCCATAAAGATTGCCAGGCGGTCAATCTCCTGGAGCGCGGGATCGTCCAGCGACACCGAATCATCCGTCAACGCCATAGCGGCACACGAAAAGCCGGCATCGTGTAGCGCCGCCAGCCCATCATGCGGCCATACGCGCGCTTCGCTGCCAATGCGTGTCCAGGGCACCTGGAACACCGTGCCCATGCTCACGCGGGCCGAGCGACGGTACAGCGGATCGCAGCACGTAGGGCTCACCAAAATGCCATCGACGTTCAGCGCAGCCGCCGAGCGGAAAATCGCGCCGACGTTTGTGTGGTCGACAATGCCCTCGAGCACGCACACGCGCACCGGGCGCTCCCCCGCCGCATCGACGACGCCACCCAAGAACTCGGCTACCGGAATCTGACGTGGACGACGGAATGCCGCGAGCGCACCGCGCGTCACATTGAAGCCCGTCAGCTGCTCCATAAGCTCCATGGAGGCAACGAACACAGGAACCGGACCCGCGCCCTCGCGCACAATCAGGCGCTCAAACAGCGGCATCATCTGGTCGAGCCAGCGCTCGCCCAAAAGAAAGCTCACCGGCTGGTATCCGGCGCGAACCGTACGCTCGATGACCTTGGCACTCTCGGCGATAAAAATGCCCTTCTGCGGCTCCAGCACGCAGCGAAGCTCACGCTCGGTCAGTCGCACGTAGGCATCGAGCCGCTCGTCCTCGAGAGAATCGATTCGCAGCACCTCAACGGCATCAGTCATAGCAGCCAGCCCGCACCCTTCTTTACAGCACATCTATACCAAACGAGGCGACGCTAAGCGCCGCCCCATGCATTCAAACAACCCGATGATACCGTTCACGCCAGACGATTTACGCCTCAACGCGACGATACGTCACGAACTCATAATCGACACCCTCGTCTCCCTCGCCCGAGGCAATCGTGGCAACACCGTCACGCCGCGCAATCTCCCACGCGGGATCGGCATCCAAATCGGGAAAGTACGTATCCACGTCATGCACGCAATGGTTATGCGTAACCTCGGCCTCCACGCAATACGGCAAAAACTGTCGATATACCTCGCCGCCGCCAATCACCCACGCAACGGGTTCATCGGCAACCGCGGCAAGCGCCTCGTCGATACTATGCACCACGTCGACGCCCTCGGGAGCAAAGTCCTCATCGCGCGTGAGCACGATATTGCGGCGGTTCTTGAGCGGACGTCCGCCGGGAAAACTCAGCAGCGTCTTGCGTCCCATAATGACCGGGCAACCTTTGGTACACGCCACAAAATGGCGCATGTCGGCGCGATTGGACACGACCATGTCACCCTCGCACCCAATGCCCCAATCGTCACACACGGCAACAATGGCAGAAAGCTTACACCTCATGCGCGTCACCTACACCGCAATGGGGATGTTCTTGACCTGAGGGCCGTGCTCATAGCCCTCGACGATCAAATCATCGGTCGTAAACGCATAGAAGTCATGCACATCGGGGTTGAGCGTTACCTTGGGCGCAGCAAACTGCGGACGCTCAATAAGCTCGCGAACGATATCGACATGACGGTCGTAAATGTGGGCATCGGCAATCACATGCAGCAGCTCGCCAGCGATCATATCGACCGACTGCGCGACCATCATCAGCAAAATGGCGTACTGGCACACATTCCAGTTGTTCGCAGCCAAAATATCCTGGCTGCGCTGGTTGAGAATCATGTTGAGCGTCGGTTTATCATCCTGCGGACGCTGCGTCACGTTATACGTCACGCTGTAGGCACACGGATACAGGTGCATCTCGGACAGGTCGCTAAACACATAGGTGTTCGTCATAATGCGGCGGCTGTACGGCGTGTTCTTAAGGTCGTACAGCACGCGATCCATCTGGTCAAAGTCGCCCTCGGCATAATGGCTCTTCTGCCCAATCTGATACCCGTAGGCCTTGCCGATGGAGCCAGTCTCGTCGGCCCACTCGTCCCAAATATGGCTGTTGAGGTCATGCACGTTATTGGACTTCTTTTGATAGATCCATAGGATCTCATCCATGGCAGATTTGAGGGCCGTACGACGCAAGGTAAGCGCCGGAAACTCCTCGCGCAGGTCATAGCGTGCCGTGACACCAAAGATTTTAATGGTATAGGCAGGGGTGCCATCCTCCCACACCGGGCGGACCTTTTGGCCCTCGGTGGTGGTGCCATGGTCCAGAATATCGCGGCACATGGTTACAAACTGTTGATCAGCCTTGCTCATTGACCCTCCTGTCAGTCGCCTAAAAGCGAGATTCATTGTATCCCAGGCACATGCGGCCCCACAGCCCAAACATATGCCTTCATTTTCTGGCATATGCCAGAAATTCCTTGCGTAAATCTGCGCGTTCGCTATTCTATTGTTGACATATGTCAGATAAGGAGCACGTATGGCAGGAAGACGCGAGAAACTGCGCCGCGTCGGGATCATCCCCGAATACCGCGGCTTTACCCCTGACGGCCTAGCCAGCGGAGACGCCATCGACATGACGGTCGACGAACTCGAGGCGCTGCGCCTGTGCGACCTGGAAGGCCTTAACCAAGAGGCAGTCGCAAAGCAGATGGGTATCGCGCGCGCCACGGTGGCGGCTATTTGCAGCCGCGCGCATCGCAAGGTGGCAAACGCGTTGGTCAATGGTCGGGCGCTCATCATCGAAGGCGGCAATATCGCGTACTCCCCCATTACCACGGCAACGGCCGTATGGCCAGCAAAGGAGGTCGACACCATGAGGGTGGCAACCACGTACGACAACGGCAACATCTTTATGCACTTTGGCCGCAGCGAGCAGTTCAAGATCTACGACATTCAGGATGGCAAGGTACTCAACGAGCAGGTCGTGGGCACCGACGGCACCGGTCACGGTGCCCTTGCGGGCCTGCTCGCCAACGGTGGCGTGGACACGCTCATCTGCGGCGGCATCGGCGGTGGCGCTATCAACGCGCTTGCCCAAGCCGGCATCACGGTGTACGCAGGAGCTCAGGGCAGCTGCGACGCTTGTGTCGAGGCCCTTATCGCCGGAACGCTCGCACAAAACGGCGAGGCCACGTGCAGCTGCCACGGCCATGACCACGACCACGCCCACGAACATGGCGAGTCCCGCAGCTGCCACGGCCATCACGAGCCCGAGGGCCACGAGGGCTGCGGCTGCCACTAACGGCACGGCACCGCGAGCTCGGGGCGCGACGCTGAACGCAGCCCAACTATCAAAGCCAACAACAAAGGCCACCCGGTAGCTTCCGAGTGGCCTTTGCCATATCAAGCTGGAATTACAGCCCTATTTCTTATTGCGCATCTGCGCTTCCATCTGGCGCAGCAGCTCCATATCAGACTTGGGACCGCCCGTACCCAGGCCGCCCATGCCGCCCAGACCCATAGCGTCCAGCCCAGGGATATTGGGCATGCGCATCTTCTTGCCTTTCTTGCCCTTTTTGCCCTTCTTGCCGCCGGCCTGTGCCTGATTGGCCATCGTGCGCATGCGGCCCATCATCTTGTTCATCTCGCCCCACTGCTTCATAAGGCTATTGACCTCGGTGGGGGTCACACCGGCGCCCTTGGCGATACGCGCGCGACGCTGGCCGTTGATGATGGAGGGACGCAGACGCTCCTCCTTGGTCATCGACATGATGATGGCCTCGTTCTTGTCGAAGATGCCCTCGTCCAGGTTACCGCCCATCTGGTTGAGCGCGCGCTGGCCACCGGGGAGCATGCCCAGGATACCCTTCATGCCGCCCATCTTTTTGACGGCTTTCATCTGGTCGAGCATGTCATTCATGGTAAAGCCCTCGCGCAGCATGCGCTCGGCAGCCTCGAGCTGTTCGGCATCGGCGGCCTCCTGGGCCTTCTCGATGATGCCGACAACGTCGCCCATGCCCAAGATTCGCTTGGCCATGCGATCGGGATAGAACGGCTCAAGCGAATCGGGTTTCTCGCCCATGCTCACAAACTTGATGGGCTTGCCGGTCACCTGACGCACCGAAAGCGCGCCACCGCCACGGGCGTCACCGTCGAGCTTGGAGATAATCACACCATCAAAGTCGGTACGCTCGGCAAACGTCGAGACCACGTTGACGATATCCTGGCCGGTCATGGCGTCGACGACCATCAGCACCTGGTCGGGCTTGACGGCCTTCTTGATGTCGACGGCCTCCTGCATCATCTGCTCGTCGATCTGCAGGCGGCCGGCGGTATCGACGATGACCACGTCACGCAGGTGGTCGACGGCCTCCTGGATGGCGCCCTTGGCGATGTCGACCGGGTGCTCGCCGTCACCGCGGAAGACCGGCACGCCGATCTCGCCACCGAGCGTGGCAAGCTGGTCGGCAGCAGCGGGACGGTAGACGTCGCACGCGGCGAGCAGCGGCGAGCGGCCCTGCTTCTTGAGCAGGTAGGCAAGCTTTACGGCAGCCGTGGTCTTACCGGAGCCCTGCAGGCCCACGAGCATGATGACATTAGGAATGCGGTTGCTAAAAACGAGCTTGCTCTCGGTTGAGCCAAGCATCTCGGTGAGCTCGTCGAGCACGATCTTGACGACGTTTTGCGCCGGCGACAGCGACTCCATGACCTCGGCGGTCATGCAGCGCTCCTTGGTCTTAGCAACGAACTCCTTGACGACCTTAAAGTTAACGTCGGCCTCGAGCAGCGCCATGCGAATGTCGCGCATGGCCGAGGTGATATCGGCCTCGGTCAGCTTACCCTTGCCGCGCAGGCGGTCAAATGTGTCGTTGAGGCGATCGCTCAGAGAATCAAACACTGGTTACTCCTTAATTGGACTCGCCCACCAGGGCGCGGCAGAAATCTTTGGCATTGAACTCCTGCAGGTCATCGACCTGCTCGCCCACGCCAATGCGCAGGATCGGGAGCTTGAGCTTCTCAGCCACGGCCATGGCGATACCGCCTTTTGCCGTGCCGTCGAGCTTGGTCATGATAATACCGTCCAGGCCCAGCGCCTCGTTAAACTCGAGCGCCTGGTTCAGACCGTTCTGGCCGGTGGCGGCATCGATCACGAGCACGACCGAGACGGGCATGGGGCCGGCGGCCATATTGGCGGCGCGCTTACGCGTCACGTTAACCACCTTGGCAAGCTCGCGCATGAGTTCGGGGCTTGTGTGCAGACGACCGGCGGTGTCGATCAGCACCAGGTCGCTGCCGCGCTTATCGGCCTCATCGAGCACGTCGTAGCACACGCTCGCCGGGTCGGAACCGCGATCGCGCTTGATGACGGGGACGCCGGCGCGCTGACCCCACACATCGAGCTGCTCGATGGCGGCGGCGCGGAAGGTATCGGCAGAACCGATCACCACGTTCTTGCCGCGGGCAGCCATGGCGCTCGCAATCTTGCCGACCGTTGTGGTCTTGCCGGCGCCGTTGATGCCCACAAACAGCACGCAGCTCGGCGTATCGGAAAACGGATCACGCTCAACAGGCACAAAATGGCCCTCAAGCTGCTCGGCCAGAGCGCGGCGAAGCTGCGGGGCGGTCTTAAGGTTCTTCTTGGCAGCAGCATCGCGCAGGTCATCGGAGACCTGAATAGCGACCTCGGCACCCATGTCACCCATGACGAGGGTGTCCTCAAGGTCCTCCCAAAAGTCCTCGTCGACCTCGCCACCAAAGTAGAAGACCTCGTTGAGGGCCTCGCGGCTGCGCTCAAGTCCGCGCGAGAGAGCGTCAAAGAATCCCATTATGCATTCACGACCTTTCCGGTTTCGCGATCGAGTTTTTGCGAGACGACGCGGCTGACGCCGTCGGCTTGCATCGAGACGCCATAGAGAACGTCAGCGTCCTCCATAGTACGGCGCTGATGCGAAATGACCAAGAGCTGTGTATCGGAACGCAGCACATCGAGGGCTCCGATGAGCTTGGACAGGTTGGCGTCATCAAGCGCCGCCTCGACCTCGTCCAGCACATAGAACGGCACCGTGCGCGTGCGGTACACGGCAAAGAGCAGGGCGAGCGCCGTCAGACTCTTCTCGCCACCCGACATGAGCATCATCTTAGTAATGCGCTTGCCGCGCGGCTGCGCCACAACCTCAATGCCCGTCTCGGCAGGATGCTCGGGATCGGTCATCTCAAGATGAGCCTGGCCACCCGGGAACAGCATGGCGAAGATCTCACGGAAGTTCGCATCGACCTTCTCAAACGTCACCAGAAACGCCTTGCGCATCTTGCGATCAATGGCCACTGTGATCTTGGTGAGCGCCTTGCGCGCGCTCTCCAGATCGGCCAGCTGCTCCTCGATGTAATCGGCGCGGCGCTTGAGCTGCTCGTACTCCTCCATGGCAACCTGGTTCACAGGGCCCAGGTTGTTAATCTGGCGCACGAGCTGGTTGAGCTCGCGCTCGGCGGCGTCGCGGTCGGTGGGAGCAGGAAGCATGAGCGCTTCCTCGAGCACCGTAGTGCCATCGGCGGTAATGGCCTTGATGGCCGCCTCCACCTGCACCTCGAGCTTGCCGCGGGAAACCTTGAACTCGTTTTGCGTCGCCGTGGCGGCATCGACCCGCTCCTTGGCGCGGGAGACCTCGGCCTTGGCGTCTTCGATGGTCTTCTTGAGCGAGGCCGAGTCCGCCTCCTCGAGCGAAGCCTGATCACGCAGACGCGCGGCCCAATCCGATGCGCGATCCAGCAGGGCCGAATAGCGCTCGTGCATGGGGTCGACACGCAGGCGCAGCAGCTCGAGTGAGCGCGAGGCCTGGCGTGTTCCGCGGATACGGCGGTCGATGCCCTCGAGTCGATGCTCCAAGTCGGGCACACGGCCCTTCAGCGAACGCAGACGCTCGCTCGTCTGAGCCAGGCGGACCTTGGCATCGGCGAGCTTGCCGGCTGCCTCGGAATCGTCACGACGCACGCGATCGAGCTCGTCGTTGGCTTCGGCAATCTGGAGACCCAGGTCGCCTGCCTGCGCGCGGGCCTCGTCGCGCGAACGGGTGAGTTCGTCAACGCGCGGGCGCGCAGCGCGAACGGCCTCGGCGGCCTGCTCGCGGCGCTTGGAGATGCGCACGCGCTCGACCTCGGCGTTGTAGGCGCTTTGCTCCAGGCGGCCAATCTCGGAGAGCAGCGAGCGGCGCTCGCCCTCAAGACGGGCGATCTCGCCGGCGGCATCGCCCTCGGCGGCACGTGCCTCCTCGACGGCGGCGTTAGCCTCAACGACTTGGTCCGAAGCATACTCAAACACAGCAGCTAGATCGGGCTCCAGGCCCTCCAGCTCGCGAATGCGACGCTTGCGCTCCAAGGCACCCGACGCCTCGCCAGCATCGAGGCCCACACGCACCAGGCCGCCGCAGGCGACGCGGGCGCCATCGGGGGTCACGTAAGTCACACCGTCAACGACAGGGGCAGCCAACGCGGCAGCCAAGTCATCGACCACGTAATAGCCGCCGAGAAGGGCCTCGACAACCGGGCCATAACCGGAGCGCACGGACAGACGATCGACCAGACGCGTACCGGCAGCGCCCTCGGCGGCAGCAGAGCCACTCACGCCGCGCGCCATCAGCAGTGCCTCGCCCGAGGCCTTCTTTTGGTCCAGAGCAGCACGACCGGCACGCTCAAGCGTAGCGGCGTCATCAAACAGTAGGGCATCGATATCGCCGGCAAGCAGCTGCTCGACCAGGCCCTCAAGCTCACGAGGAGCCTCGAGCACGTCGCCCAGACGGCCTGAGACATCGTCGCCCAGCGCGCCCACCAGACGGCTCACCAGCGGCGAGCTGTCTGCCATGCGGGCATCGAGCTTCTTTTGGCTGGCAAGCTCCGAGCGAACCTCGGACAGCTTGTTGCGCGCTTCGCTCTCGCGATTACGCAGGTCCTTGAGGGCAGCGCGTGCCGTCTCGGTGGCCTCGCGCGCATCGTTCTGGGCCTGACGAGCCGCCTCAAGGGCACTCTCAAGCTCCTCAGCACGGTCGCGACGGCTATCAAGCGATGCTGTAACCTCCTCGAGCTGTTCATCAATCTGCTCCAGGCGCGAGGCATACATGTTGTCCTCGACCTCGGCGTTGCTCAGCGAGTCCTTCACCTTGGCGAGTTCAAGCGCCGCGTTATCGGCCACACGCTGCACATCGCGTTGCTCACGCGTAAGCTGCGAAATCTGATTGTCGAGCGTCACGCGCCGCTCGTGGAGCTCGGCGGCGGCAGGTCCGGCGGCGTCAACGTCCTCCTGGGCCTGCATGTGCGCGCCGGTCACTTCCTCAAGCTGCGCACGCGCGTCCTCGAGCTCCTCTACCACGCGACGACGCTGATGCTCGGAGCTCGAGATCTGGCCGCGCATGTCGGACAGGCGCGACACCATGTTGTGGCCCTTTTCCTCGAGCAGGCGCATATCGGAGTTAATGCGGCCGACCACGTCTTGCATATGGCGGCGCTGCTCGCCCAGATCGCCCACAAACAGGCCCTTTTCCTCGAGCATGACCTGGAGCTTCTCGAGCTCGCGTTCCTTTTCGCCCAAGCGGTACTGCGCAAGCTCCAGCTCGGCGGCACCTTCCTTGGAGCGGCTCTCCAAGTCGTTCCACTGCGACTGCAGCGAACGCAGCTCGTCGACGGCTAGCATCTGCGTAAGCTCGTTCGCGCGCGAGGACAGCTCTTTGTACTTGCGCGCACGATCGACCTGACGCTCCAGCGGTCGCAGCTGACGGGCGATTTCCTTATTGATGTCGCGGGCACGCGTCAGGTGCTCGTCCATCGACTTAATCTTTTTGAGCGCACGCTCCTTGCGGCGCTTGTGCTTGGAGATGCCGGCGGCCTCCTCGATGAGGGCACGGCGCTCCTCGGGGCGGCTCTGCAAAATGGCGTCGAGCTTGCCCTGGCTGATGATGGAATGCGTATCCTTGCCCAAGCCCGAATCGTGCAGGATGTCCTGAATGTCCATCAGGCGGCACGGACTCGAGTTGATGAGGTACTCGCTTTCGCCCGAGCGATACATACGACGGGTGATGGCGACCTCGTCAAAGTCGACGGGCAGCATATGGTCCGAGTTATCGAGCACCAGCGTGACCTCGGCGACACCCACCGGCTTGCGCGCTGACGAGCCCGAGAAGATGACATCCTCCATGGCCTGGCCGCGCAGCTGCTTGGCGCTCTGCTCGCCCAGGACCCACAGAATCGAGTCAGAGATGTTCGATTTTCCCGAGCCGTTGGGACCGACGATGACGGTCAGGCCCGGCTCAAACGTCATATGGGCACGGTCGGCAAACGACTTGAACCCTTTGAGCGTGAGGGACTTGAGATACACGGTTCCTCGCTTAAACAGGCTTCTTGTTGAGAATCACGCCGTTGGTGGTGTAGCCCATGCGGTCAAGTGCCTCAAGTGCAGCGGCTCCCTCGGCTTCCTTCTTTGAGGAGCCGGAGCCGCGACCCTGGCGAATACCATCGATCAACACCACGGCGGTAAAGGTGGGCGCATGCGCCGGGCCCTCGGAGCCAACGAGCTTATACGCCGGGGGTTCGTGACCGTCGGCTTGCACGCACTCCTGCAAGAACGATTTGGGGTTCGCGGGGTGCTCGGCACGCTCGGAGGCCAGGTGCGGTTTGAGCGTACGATGGATAAAGTCCGCCGCAACATCCCAGCCGGCATCCAGGTACAGCGCACCCACGAGCGACTCGTAGACGTTCTCGAGCGCCGAGTGCAGGCCGCGCGCGCCGGTACCGGTCTCGGAGGCACCAAAGATGATGATGTCGTCGATGCCCAGCTCATGCGACACCTCGGATAGCGTAGCGCCCGAGACAAGCGACACCTTCAGGCGCGTGAGCTTGCCCTCGTCAAACTCGGGATAGGACTCAAAGAGCGAACGGGCGACGACGGCGCCCAAAATGGAATCGCCCAAAAACTCAAGACGCTCATAGCTGGCAGAAACCGGCTGGCCCTCGACGGCCGAAGGATGCGTAAGGGCCGCGCGCAGCAGCACCTTGTCATTGAACTCGTGGCCCAGAATCTCCTGGGCGCGCGTAAGTCGTTCGGATAAAGCCAAGACCTAAGCCTCCCTGGCGTTTTCGATCGCGTCGACGGCGTCGGCGACAGAGTTGAGCGAGAGCAGGGTCTCGTCATCGATCTCGAGATTGAACTCGTCCTCGATAGCCGTAACCAGTTGCAGGCGCTCGAGCGAGTTGGCATCGAGGTCGTCAAAGGTGGTCTCATCGCTAATTTCGGCAACATCGACGCCCAGAACGTCAGCAGCGACCTCGGCGATCTTGTCGAAGATTTCGGAGCGGTCCATAGCGCTTCCTCTCATAGTGCATGAATACCAAAAGAATGGTACCGCCCAGGCGGTACCAAGACACGGTTCTGATTCTACCCCACGAAGCAGGCCGCGAGGCACATAACAGCGCTCTAACTCGCTCTTACAAAACGATACCGTCCATAGAGTTGGCGACATTCTCGACCAGCCCGGCGCGCACGGCTTCAGCCGCCGCGAGCGTACCGTTTTTGACGGCCTCGACCGAGGTGGCACCGTGACCGATCAGGACCACGCCACGCAGGCCCAAAAGAATCGCGCCGCCCTTGGCATCACCAGACAGCTTGGTCTTAATCTCGCGCATCTGCTTTTTGATGAGCAGCGCGGCGATCTTGGTGCCGAGCGAGGCCATAAAGGCACCCTTGAGTTCCTGCAGCAAAAACTTGGCAGCGCCCTCGGTGGCCTTGAGCGCAATATTGCCCGACATGCCATCGGCAACGACGACATCGAAATTGCCCGAGGTGAGGTCGGTGCCTTCGCAGTTGCCCACAAAGCCGGGAACGGCGGCTTTCATAGCCGGGAAGCAGGCCTTGGTAAAGTTGGAACCCTTCTCGTCCTCGGTGCCATTGGCAAGCAGGCCCACGCGGGGATGCTCGATGCCCAGGACGACGCGGGCATAGGCGCTACCCATCTGGGCAAAACGCACCATGTCATCGACCTCGACATCGGGGTTGGCGCCCATATCGCACAGCACCGTCAAACCGCCGGCGCGATTGGGCAACGCATTGGTTAGACAGGGACGCACCGGCTGCTTCTTGCCTTCGGCCATATATCTAAACGGTGTGACGTAGGCGGTCGCGGCAGCTGTCATGGCGCCGGTCGAGCCGGCGGAGAAGAACGCGTCCGCATTTCCCTTCTTGATGGCACGGCACGACAGCACGATCGACGATTTACGCTTGGTCATCACGGCGCGAATGGGATCGTCATCCATGGCGATAACGTCGGGTGCCTCAAGAGCCTCAACACGTGCATGGGAAGCAGCAAAGGGATTGACGATTTCAGCGGGGCCAGCTGCCAAGACCTCGATATCGGGATCGGCGGCAAGCGCAGCCTCGATACCATCGAGAACAACCTGAGGTTTCTCGTCTCCGCCCACAACGTCTACACAAACGCGAACGTTACTCATATACATGCTCCTTATACAAAAATGGCCGACTCATTGAGCCGGCCATTGTGGTTCCATTTGGAACGGCATCGCATCCAGAGTATACCGTTACTCGGTAACGATAACCTCGCGGTCCTTGTAGAAACCGCAGCTGGGGCACACGTGGTGCGGAAGCTTGACAGCGCCGCAACGGGGGCACGTGGACTGAGCCGCAGCCGAAATCTTCATGTTGGCGGAACGACGGGTGTGAGTGCGGATACGACCCTGCTTTTGTTTAGGTACGGGCATAGTGACCTTCCTTATGAACTATCCAGTGTGGCGATTACGCGCAAGTAGCGATACTACCACAGTTTTACTCATCGAGCTTGAGATTCTTCAATGCTGCAAATGGATTTTCCGTGGCAGCGGCCCATTCTGCCTCTGCCTGGGCGGCGCAATCGCATTGCTCGACGTTGAGATTACAACCGCAAGTGGGGCACAGACCGCGGCAATCGGGCTTGCAGAGCACCACAAACGGCGTGTCCATGACGACCGCGTCGTTGATGGGCTCACCCAAATCGACGATGCGGTCCTCACCCAGGAGCTCGTAGCCGTCCTCGTAGGCCTCGGGATCCTCGGGCTCCTCGAAGAGGTAGAACTCCTCGATCTCGCCGGCGATATCAAACGAGGCGGGCTCCAGACAACGGTCGCACTCGCCGGTGGCGTGCGCGCGAACCATGCCCGTGAGCAAGACACCGGTACCGGCATTGGTAAAGACAACGTCGTAGTCGATGCCGTCCTGTAGCTGATACTCCTTCTCGCCCACCATGTAGGTGGCGACGTCGACCTTACCGGTCAGCGGATACGAATCACCAGGAAACTCGAGCTGCTCGGAAAGATCGACGGTAACGCTCGGGAACTCAGCCATTACCACTGACCATTCTGCTGGGCGGCACCCTCGTTGAGCTGCTGACGGCAACGGGTAACGGTGCCGGTCAGGCTCTTGAGGTTCTCCTCCAGGTGCGTAAAGACCTGCTCTGCGTAGTCCTCGGCAGCATAACGCGTCTCGCGCTCGTACTGCTGGGCACGATCGCGGATGTCGTCGGCCTGCTGCTGGGCTAAGCGGACGATCTCCTGCTCACCGGCAATGGTGAGGGCCTGCTGCTGAGCGTCGGCGATGATGGAATCGGCCTGAGCGGCGGCGGAAGCCATAAGCTCCTCGCGCTCCTTAAGGATACGGCGGGACTTCTGCCACTCCTCGGGATAGCTCATGCGGATCTCGTCGAGGATGTTGAAGAACACGTCGGCGTCGATGACCTTGAACTGAGCGTTCTTGCCGAAAGGCGGCTTGGCTTCCTCGATCAGCCCTTCGAGCTCATCGACCAAGCTGACGATCCTATCGCCAGGAAAATTCTCGCCCGGCATCCGGTCTCCTTTCATAGGTAACATATCATCGTGCTAGTTTACCACATGCCACCAGGCAATAAAAAACGTCACGAAAAGCGATGTCTGAGCGCTTCGACCACGTTGAGCGGGACAAACGTCGATACATCGCTGCCGAGCGAGGCGATCTGGCGAACGACCGAGCTCGAGATATAGCCGTACTGCGGCGCACTCATGACAAAGATAGACTCCAGCTCGTTATCTAAGCGATAGTTGAGGTCTGCCTGCTGCAGCTCGTACTCAAAGTCGGTCATGGCGCGCAGGCCCTTGACCACAGCCCCCGCCCCCTGCTCGCGAGCGAAGTCGACCAAGAGGCCGGTAAAGGGCAGGACCTCGACGCCGTCGATATCACCGAGCGCCTCACGAGCCAGCGCCACGCGCTCATCCAGCATAAACGTGGTGCCCACACCGTTTTTACCCTGCGACTCGGCGACAGCGACGATCACGCTGGGAAAGATGCGGCGGGCGCGGCGGATGACATCGATATGGCCAAACGTGATGGGATCGAAGGTGCCCGGGACGATCACGCGGTTGATGGTGTCACTCATGGGCGTTCTCCTGAACCGTCATGGCATCGGTGTTGTGAGCATCGGTGCCGGCGCAATCTTCCTCACCATCGTCATCGCCGACCCAACGAAGCAGGTCGACCGAGGTAATGCCGTAGCGCTTCTCGCGCACGATCTCAAAGCCTGCCGGATGCGCGCCCGCATCGGCGGCGGCATGCTCAAACAGGGCATAAGCGCCAGGTGCAAGCAGACCCTGCTGAGCCAGGTTCTGCAGCAGTATCTCGACCGGCTCGGCACCAAAAGCATAGGGCGGGTCGAGCAGGACCAGATCAAAGGGGCCGCCCGGCACACGACCGCGCGAGGCGCTCGCCAGCATGTCGCCCGTTACCACGCGCCAACGCGCACGGTCACGGCAGAGCGACTCGATATTCTTGGTAATGAGCCGCGCGGCATTCCGATCGATCTCGAACGTCGTGAGCGAGCGGGCGCCACGTGAGAGCATCTCTAACCCTAAGGCGCCGGAGCCGCCAAAGGCGTCCAGCACGCGGACCTCGTCCAGATCGAAGTCAAATGCCGACATGACCATAGATGCGCATGCCTCGCGCACACGATCGGTCGTGGGGCGGGTGACATCGCGACCACGGGGCTCCTCGATCTTACGACCGCGCCATTCGCCGCCGATGATTCTCATCCTCCGCTGACCTCCTTAAAAATGTGTCGATATCGCATGGCGACCGCATCGCGCAGGGGGCGCGTCGCCACGGAGTCAAGGTTGCAAGCATACCGCAAGAGCTCGACCGCGTCCAAATGGGCCCACTCGATCAGCTCCTCGTCGGCATCCAGGTCGACAAAGCGCAGAGTCACACCGCCATGCTGGCGGTACCCCAGGATTTCGCCCTCGTGGCGCAGACGAAGGTCCATCTGGGCGAGCGTAAAGCCGTCCGAGGTCTTTTCGAGCGACTGGAGACGGTCTTGCGCCGCCGAAGCGCCGCCGTTGCCCTTGGAGTGCGTCATGACCAGGCAGGTGCCCGACACGCTGCCGCGGCCCACGCGGCCGCGCAGCTGGTGCAGGGCCGCCAAGCCAAAGCGCTCACCGTTCTCGATGACCATGACGGTGGCGTTGGGCACGTCGACGCCCACCTCGACCACCGTGGTCGAAACGAGCACGTCGATCTCGCCGCGCTTGAAGGCGTCGATCACGCGATCCTTCTCCCCCGCCGGCATGCGGCCGTGAAGACGCTCGATGGTAAGCCCCGGCAACGCCAGGCGTAGGCGGTCGAGCTCGGTTGCCGTATCGTGCAGCGGCACGGGCACGGTTACGCGACCCTCGTCGTCACGGACGATACCGGGCACATCCTCAAGCTCATCGGCCGAGTCGCTCGGCTCCACGAGCGGGCAAATCACGTAGGCCTGCTGACCCTTTTCATGCGCCTCGCGGATGGCGCCATAGGCAAGGTCGCGGCTCGACTCGGTAAGCACGCGTGTCGTCACGCCAGCGCCAGGGACGGGCCGATGGCGGATGATGCTCGTGTCCAGATCGCCGTAGACCGAAAGCGCCAGCGTACGTGGGATGGGCGTTGCCGTCATAACGAGCAGATCGGCACCAGGGCCCTTCGCACGCAGGGCGTTGCGTTGGCCGACGCCAAACCGGTGCTGCTCATCGATGACCACGAGCGACAGATGCTTAAACGCCACGTTATCCGAAAGCACCGCGTGGGTGCCAAAGAGGACATCGAGCTCGCCCGATTCCAGCTGGGCATGGATCCGCTCGCGCTCGGCCGCCGGCGTGGCGCCCGTCAGGAGCGCCCAGGTCATGCCAGCCTGCAAGAGCAAGGGGCCGGTCTTATCGGCATATTGACGCGCCAGCACGCCCGTGGGCGCCATAACGCAGGCCTGCGTGCCGCTATCGGCAGCCACAGCCAGCGCGCAGGCGGCAACGGCGGTCTTACCGGTACCGACATCGCCCAGCAGCAGGCGGTTCATCACGCGCCCGCCATCGCACATATCGCGCAGGATATCTTGGAACGCGGCCTCCTGCTCGTCGCTCAGCGAAAACGGCAGGGCCTGCTTAAGCGCGGCCAGGTGCTCGCCCGCGGCGTGGGCGTAGGGCACCACATCGACCAGGCTGCCGTCGTTGCGCAGGCGCAGCGCCAGCTGCAGGTAGAGGCACTCCTCGTAGGCAAGCCGTGCGCGCGCGATATCGCGCTCAGCCATGCTCGAAGGAAAGTGGATCGATCGAAGCGCACGAGCATCGCTCATCAGGCGACGTTTAACGCGCAAGCGTGCGGGAATCGGGTCGAAGGGATTGCCGACGACCTCGAGCGCGCCACTTACGATGCGGCGCATCCATGCCTGGCTCACGCCGTCACTCACATAATGGACCGGCAAAATGGTGCCCGCAGCACGCCCGTCATCAAGCTTTTCAAAGTGCGGCGAGGTCATCTGCTTAAAACCGTAGGCAAACTCGACCTTGCCCATCACGGCCAGGCGGTCGCCCTGCTTAAGCTGCTGGGCAATCCAAGGCTGACGGAAAAAGGCGACCTGCAGCACGCCCGTCTCGTCAACGAGTGAGACCTCGGTCACCTGCATGCGCGGACGCGGCTGCTTTTGAACGATACGGTCGACCGTGGCGATGATGGTGCACACGGTACCGATGGGCGCCATCTCGATGGACCAGGAGCGCGTAAAGTCCAGGTATCGATGAGGGATATGGAGAAGGAGGTCCCCCACCGTCCGAATTCCCAGACGGCGAAGGGCCTCCTCACGTTTACCCGAAACATATTTGAGTCGCGCGATATCCTCGTCGAGCGCATTGCTCTGGGCAAAGCGATCCGAGACGCGCGGCACGGAGCAGAGCTCGGACATGGGCAGATGCCTACTCGATCGAGAAGATCACGGGATAGAGCGGCTGCTCGCCACGATGGGCGTCGATCTCCAGGTTGGGCTGAGCCTCCTCGATAGCGTCGACGATCTCCTGGAAGGCCTCGTCGGACAGCTCCTCGCCGGCCAGAATCGTCAGCGCGTCGCCCTCCTCTTCCTCCTGCATGCGGTTGATGCAATCGAGCGTGACCTGCTTCACGTCGGAGCCGACCACATCGATGGAGCCGGCCATGATGCCCATGACGTCACCGGAGTGAATTGGCGAACCGTCGGAGGCGCTGGAGTCGCGCACGGCGCGGGTGACCTCGCCATCGCGGACCTCGCTGATGGCGTCGACCATAGCGGCGACGGCATCCTCGAGCTCGGAATCGGGCAGGACCGCGAACAGCGCGGAGAAGGCCTGCGGAACGGTCTTGGTGGGAACGACGGCGACCTTCTTGTCGGTGCAGGCTGAGGCAGCGGCCTCAGCGGCCATGCGGATGTTGCCGTTGTTGGGCAGGATGATGACCGAGGTCGCGTTGACCTGGTCAACAGCGCCCAGCAGGTCTGCAGTCGAGGGGTTCATGGTCTGACCACCCGACACGATCACGTCGACGCCGAGGGACTTGAGGATGTCTGCCTCGCCGGACCCAGCGGCAACGGCGACAAAGCCCAGCGCCTTGGCGGGCTCGGCGGCCTTTTCCTGGTCCTCATGAATCTTGGCGGTACGGTCGTGGGCCTCCATCTCCATGTTGTGGATAAAGACCTCGTAGATCTGACCAAGCTGAAGCATGTGCTCGAGCACCAGGTTGGGGGTGTTGGAGTGCACGTGGATCTTGTAATCGGGGTAGGCGCCCACGAGTAGCTCACAGTCGCCCATGGAACCCAGGAACTTAAGGCACTCATCCTCGTCAAACGGGGCGTCGGCCTTAAAGAGGAACTCGTTGCAGTAGCGGAACTCCGAGCCCTCCCAATCGTCGTTGGCCTCGATCTCAACGCGGCCAAGAGCGGCGTCGCGTGCAGAGCCAGCGGAATCGAACGTAGCGGAGAAATCCTCGACAACGGTGCTGCGACCAAGTGCTGCAGCCACAAAGTTCTCCAGGAAGATGGCAAAGCCGAAGGCGCCGGAGTCGACCACGCCGTTCTCTTTGAGGACGGGCAGCAGGTCGGGCGTGCGTGCGACGGACTGGTAGGCCTCGACGACGATAGCGTCGAGCGCATCCTCGGCCGAGAACTTCTTCTTTTCGCACTCGTCGGCCTTGGTCGAGACATCGCGCAGCACCGTGAGGATCGTGCCCTCGATGGGCTTGCGGACGGCCTGGAAGGCCACCTTGACGGCACGACGGAAGGCGAAGGCGATGTTGGCGGACGTAATGGGCTCGTCGGCGGAGACAAGGCCCTCGGCCACGCCGCGCAGGATCTGCGAGGTAATGACGCCGGAGTTACCGCGGGCGCCCATCAGGGAGCCGTGGGTGATGGCGCCGGCAATGGCCTCCATGTCGGCATCGGCGGGAAGGGCGGAGAGCTCCTTGGTCACCGAGGCGAGCGTGAGCGACATGTTGGTGCCGGTGTCGCCGTCGGGCACGGGGAAGACGTTGAGCTTGTTGATCTCCTCGGCCTTGTCGGAAACGGCAGCCGCAGCGATCGGAAAACAGGTGCGAATGGTCTTTGCAATCATGGGTATTTGAATCTCCGTTTTCGGATGCTAGTTCAGACGGCTCTTGAGCGCGTCGATATGGATGCCGATCTTAAGGCTGGCGGGATCGATCTGGGCGATCTCCTGCAGGGTGAAGGCAACGGAGCTCGAAAGATTGTGGCAGACGGACTTCATGTTGACGCCGTTCTCGAGCACGACGTGAAGATCGACCGTAAGGCCGTTCTCGTCGGCGGAGACAAGCACGCCCTTGCGGAGGCGCTGGCCGGCAAGCAGGCGCACGCTCTCGGCGCCCTGGAGCTGCTCAGCCATTCCGACAACGCCGTAGCACGTCATCGCGGCATAACCGGCAATATCGGCAATAACGTCGTTCGAGACGCTCAGGCTGCCGTTAATGGTCTCAGACACAAGAATCTCCTTATCTGGTGCTTGCGGCACCATGTCGTGGGAGCAATCATTGCAATATTCTACAACGACCGCGCCATGTTGAGGTGGTGGGTCGCGGGATTACATCCTCGACACGAAATGTTGATATGGCAACGTTCGAGTCAAGTGGTCGCGGCATGAAAAAACCCGCCGCATAAGCGACGGGTTCTACAACCTGGCTCCCCGGGTAGGACTCGAACCTACAACAGCGCGGTTAACAGCCGCGTGCTCTACCATTGAGCTACCGAGGAATTAAAAAGCCCAGCGGAATGGGCTGAGAAATTCTGGCTCCCCGGGTAGGACTCGAACCTACAACAGCGCGGTTAACAGCCGCGTGCTCTACCATTGAGCTACCGAGGAATAGGTGCGTGCTCTCAAGCAACGAAGTTTATTATACGGACGAATCAGCTCAGGGCAAGAACTTTTTTGAGAATTTTTCCGACTTAGTCATTGAGGACGTCCCCAATGACCACATGAAAGCGCCCCCAAGCGGATGTGCTTGAGGGCGCTTCTTGCTTGACTAGCTTTCGATATAGTCTTTGAGCTTGCTGCTGCGGCTCGGGTGGCGGAGCTTGGCCAAGGTCTTGGACTCGATCTGGCGGATACGCTCGCGCGTGACGCCAAACTCGCGGCCGACTTCCTCGAGCGTGCGGGGATGCCCGTCGACAAGGCCAAAGCGTAGCTCGATAACCTTGCGCTCGCGATCGGCAAGCGAGTCGAGCACCTGGGTGAGCTGCTCCTGAAGCATGGAGAAGCTGGCGGCATCGGGCGGAACGATGGCCTGGGAGTCCTCGATGAAGTCGCCCAGCTGGGAATCCTCTTCCTCGCCGATGGGGGTCTCGAGCGACACGGGCTCCTGCGAGATCTTCTGGATCTCGCGGACACGGTCGGCGCTCATGTCCATCTCGGCACCGATCTCCTCGGGGGTCGGGTCGCGGCCCAGGTCCTGAAGGAGCTGGCGCTGCACGCGGACAAGCTTGTTGATGGTCTCGACCATGTGCACGGGAATACGGATGGTACGGGCCTGGTCGGCGATAGCGCGCGTGATGGCCTGACGGATCCACCACGTGGCATACGTGGAGAACTTGAAGCCCTTCTGGTAGTCGAACTTCTCGACGGCGCGGATCAGACCGAGGTTGCCCTCCTGGATCAGGTCCAGGAACAGCATACCGCGGCCGACGTAGCGCTTGGCGATGGAGACTACCAGACGCAGGTTGGCGCTGATGAGTGCCTGCTTGGCTTCGAGGCCCACGTTCTCAATGCGCGTGAGACGACGCATCTCGGCACGCGTGAGCTCGAGCTCACCGGCATCGGCAGCCTCGAGCTTCTCGGTGGCCTCGAGACCGGCCTCGATCTTCATGGCCAGATCGACCTCTTCGGAGGCGGTTAGCAGGTCGACCTTGCCGATCTCCTTGAGGTACATACGAACCGGATCGCCGGTCAGCATCACCGTGGAGGCATCGATGCCACGCACGCGCGAGCGTGAACGGGACGTGCGCACGGTGCGCTTCTTCTTGCTCTTGGAAGAACCCATCTCGGCGTCGGCCTGACGGGCCATCTTGAGCTCATGATCGTCGAGCGAGCCGGAATCGTGCTCGTCGTCGTCATCGAAATCGTCGGTATCGGTATCGTTATCGTCATCGTCGACGTCCATGGGGGCGTCGTCGTTACCGCTCGCGGAGATAATCTGGATGCCGCTGTTGCGCAGCGCGGAATACACCGCGGTGAGCTGCTCGTCAGAAACATCGATATCCTTCAGGGCGACCTGAATCTCGTCCTCGGTTACCGAAGTCCTGTTTGAGCCGTTGCCCATGAGCTTTGCAACGTAGGATTCCAGCCCAGTACCCGTGCTCTCAGTCTTTTTTGGCACAGATTCTCCCTTCATAGTCCACAGGACTCAATACTTTAGCACACGCATAGACGTCTATACCCAAAAAGAGGACTGGATATAGGCGAGAATACGCTGGTTGACCACAACATCTAGGCCTGTTCGGTGCCTGCGGCCTCCAGACCAATCAAACGGAACGGGTCCGCCACGCCGCCGATCGACTTTTGCAGTTCACGTTGACGCTGCGAATCCTGCGCGGCCTGCACGGTCAGCGCGCGACGGGCCTCATCGTCGAGCGAACGGTCCTGGCGCAGCTTGGCCTGTGCGGCACGCATGCGCCGCTTGATGGTGTAGAGCTCGAGCGTATCGAGCATAAAAACGATATTCGTCTCGGTGGGGTGCTTGCTCGTCGCCGAGATGCGCCCGGCACTCACAAGCGTTGCCGCCTCGGGACACACCGAGCGCGCCGCATCCATGCAGGCTGCCGGATCGGTTCCCGGCGGCGTTGCCAGCACGGCCCATGCGATAGACTCGTGACGTGGGTCAACCCACTCGATGGAGCAGATGCGGTCGGCATACGTGCGGAACAGGTCGGGGTAGCTCGTAAGCATCGTCAACAGCTCGCGCTCCCCTGCCAAGGACTTGCGCTCAAGATCAGTAAGAACCATCGGCGCCGCCGCAGCCGGAGCGCCCGAACCATCAGTCACAGGCACAGCACCCATACCATCAGGCACATCGATCGGCGGCAGGTCGTCGACGACCTCCACGGGCGCGGCACCGTAGGCATCGAGCGGGACGTAGTCATACGGCTCTTCTTCGACCGGCGCGGACACCGGCGGCGTCGCGCCCGATGCCCAAGCACCGCGAGATGCCCCCTGCGAACCAGACGTCCGACCGCCCGCGCTACCAGAGCGCTCGGCTTGCGCCCGCTGGCGTTCATAGTTCTGCTCACGACGTCGTTCCGCATCTTCGCGCTTGGCGACATCGCGAAACACGCGACCCGAACTCGCGCGAACCGTCTCCAGATCCAAACCCAGCAGATCGGCAATCTGGATAAAGTATGTGTCGATCATATAGCTATCGCGCAGCGGATAAATAAGCGTCAGCGCATCTTCCAGCGCCTTGGCACGACCGCCCGGCGTGGTGATGTCACTCGACTCCTGCAGCGAACGGTAGACAAAGTCCATGAGCGGCTCGGCAGCGTCGATGCGCGCCTGAAGCTCCTGTCCACCATGCGCTGTGATGAACTCCATGGGGTCGTTGCCGTCGGGCAGCACCACGCAGCGCAGGTCCATCGAATCCTGCTCGATAAATTGAATCGCGCGACGGGCGGCCTTCTGGCCCGCGGCATCGCCATCGAACATATACACGATACGCTTGGCAAAGCGGGTGAGCGTCTTGACGTGATGCTCCGTGAGCGCGGTGCCCAGCGTGGCGACAACGTTTTTGATCCCCGCCTCCCAGCAGGCGATGCAATCGGTATAGCCCTCCACCACGATGGCCGTATCCTGCGCGACGATAAACTCCTTGGCCCAATTAAAGCCATAGAGGTTTCGCTTTTTATGAAACACACTCGTCTCGGCGGTATTGAGGTACTTGGGTTGGCCGTCACCCATGATGCGCCCGCCAAAGGCAATGTTGTGACCCTGCTCGTCAAAGATGGGGAACATCACGCGGTCGTAGAAGCGGTCGGCAAGCTGCCCGCGCCCGCGGCTCACGGCAACGTTGGCGTCGATCATCTCCTGCGGGGTAAAACCCGCCTGGGACAGGTACGACACCAGCGCGTTGCGGCCCGGTGCAAAGCCCAGGCAGTAGCGACGGCAGACGTCGCCACCCATGCCGCGGCTGGCAAAGTACTCGCGTGGACGGCCGTCCTTACCGCGCATAAGCATGGTGTGGTAGAACTGGGCGGTCTCGGCGCACAGATCGTAGATGCGGGCACGCTTGGTACCGCGTTCGCGGCGATCTCCGGTGTCATGCAGCTCAATACCCGCGCGATCGGCCAAATATCGGATTGACTCGGGAAAGCTCAAGTTCTCGCGCTTCATGATATAGGTGAAGACGTCGCCACCCTCGCCGCAGCCAAAGCAATGCCACACCTGTGTGGCAGGGATAATGTGGAAGGACGGCGTCTTTTCGCCATGAAAGGGGCAGCAACCCCAAAACTCATGGCCGCGGGGCTTGAGCTCAACCGTTTCCTGCACGATAGCAACTAGGTCGGACGCAGCGCGTACCTGGTCTTTTTCCTCATCGCTAATCACGGATGCCCACCCCCTGCTCACCCAAGTTGTGACGAATGTCCTCGATGTTACCCTCGACGGTCGCAATCAACTCATCCAGCGAATCGAACACACGCGAGGGACGCAGCCAGCGCGTAAACGCCAGCGAAACGGAAGCGCCGTACAGGTCGCCCGTATAACCAATTAAGTTAGCCTCGAGATGCGATGAAGCGGCGTCGTCGGCATACGTCGGCGGCAGGCCGACGTTAACGGCAGCAGGCCACGCGGTGTCATCGACCAGCACCAGACCCTCATACACGCCATCGGCAGGCACCTGAATGCCGTCGGGAACCTGCAGGTTTGCCGTGGGAAAGCCCATGCCAGAACCCTCGTGACGGCCGCGAACAACACTGCCACGCACCATATACTGGCGGCCGAGCAACTCAGCAGCAAGCTCCACATGGCCCTGTCCCAGCTCATGACGAATGCGGGTGGCGCAAATGGCCTCACCGCCCTCGCAAAGCAGGTCGTGACCATACACGTCAACGCCGTGCTCGGAACCCCAGGCGCGCATCTCGTCAACACCAGAAGCACCGCCACGACCCAGCCTAAAGTCGCTGCCAACGCGAATCGAACGAATGCAGACCACGCGTGATAGCAGTGCGAAAAAACCGACATGGTCGAGTGCCGCAACCTCAGGCGTAAAGGGAACGGCCACCACCGCATCGACCCCGGTCTGAGCCAAGGCATGTAGACGGTCGGCCGTCGTCATCAATTTTTGAGCGGGCGAAGGACTCACCACAACGTCCGGGTCGGGATCGAAAGTGACCACGACAGCCTTGCAGTCATGGGCACGGGCATCACGGACAAGCGCTTCGATGAGTTCCTGGTGTCCACGGTGCACACCATCGAACACGCCGATGGCAATCGATGCAGCACCCAAGTGCTCGCACTCATCAAACGCATCGGCAGTGACGATGCGGGCCTCGTCCGACTCGCCCTCGAAAAAGATACGCGCGAGCTCACGAGCGGACAACATCATCGAACACCGCCGATTGCCTGCGGAAACACGTGCTCCATGACAAAGCGGCCACTCTCAATGCGGGCAAGCGCCTTGAGTCCCCCATCGAGCACCAACGCAAAAGGCGCCTTCGCGGAATCGAAATCGGCAAGCGCACGCTCAACGGGAATGCGTCGGCCGCAGAGCAGGTCGTCGGCAAGATTGCCCGGCAAGTCAACACGCGTGGCGCCCAAGGCCGCAATGGGATCCAGGGCAAAGCCAGCCGCGGACTCAGGAGAAAGCTCCTCGACCGCATGACAAGCGCCAATGGAAACAACACCGGAGGCCGTGCGGCGCAGCGCGGAAATGTGCGCGGCGCTCTCGCAGGCGCGGCCCAAATCGCGAGCGAGCGCACGGATATAGGTACCCTTGCTCACTGAGAACGCCACGGTCCACACACACGTATCACCTTCGCCTCCCACGGCGATCAGGTCGGCGGCATAGACCTCGACGGGGCGCGGAGGTAGGTCCACCGCATTGCCCTCGCGAGCAGACTTGTAGGCGCGAACGCCATTGACCGAGATAGCCGAAAACGCCGGCGGCACCTGCATCTGCGGACCCAGCATAGCGGCCAAGCGCTCACGGGCATAGGCAGGATCGCGGAGCTCGTTGGCAACAGCCACCGTGCGGACCGCCTCGCCCTCCGCATCATCGGTATTGGTCTCGGCGCCAAACGAGATGTCGGCGACATAGCTTTTGGTATCGAGCGTGAGCATGCCCAGCAGACGGGTGGCCTGGCCCACACCCACCACCATGACACCCGATGCCATGGGGTCGAGCGTGCCGGCATGGCCGACGCGTCGCTCATGGAGGGCGCGCCGGCATTGCGAAACCACATCGTGGGACGTGCAGCCCACCGGCTTATCGACGGCGAGCAGCATATTCAGTTGAGAAGGCGTACGACGAGCCATGTACCATCCAAAAAGTTAAAGCTCGACGGTCACCGAAGCGGGATCCTCCCCTACCAGTTCGGCCAGCATGGGAAGTGCCACGGTGAGCGTCTCGAGAATCGTTCCGTTGTTGGAGAAACCGGCGGCAGCGGGATGTCCGCCTCCGCCAAAGGCAGCAGCGATCTCGGACACGTTGAGGTCACCCTTGGAGCGCAGGTTGCCGCGCACCTTGGTATCGCCCTCAATGCCCTTCAGGAACAGGCAGACCTCGACGCCCATCACCGAGCGCACCACGTCAACCAGACCGTCGCACTCATCCGAGGTGACACCGCACGCCTCAAGGTCACTCTGGTACGCGTAGCTATACGCGACGCGCCCGTGGGCCACCGTCTTAATGCGGCCCATAACGATGGACTTGAGGTGCAAAAACTCAACGCGCATGCTCTGGTAGACCTCGAGTGCCACACGCGCCGGATCGGCACCGTGGGCAACCAGACGCGAGGCTGCATGGAACGCGGCGGCGTCGGCGTTTTGGTACTGAAAACGGCCGGTATCGGTAACCAAGCCGCACAGCAGGCAGGTTGCAACGCCATCACGTGCGACAATGCCGCAATTGTCCAAGAAGCGGTCGATGATCATGGCGCAGGCTGCAGCTTCGACGCGCCTCAGGCTGAGCTCGGCAAACTCCTCGCGCGCCGGATGGTGATCGAAGCACACCACATGCTTGGAGCGACGAAGCACCTCGGCGGAATTATTGAGACGCTCGACGACCGGCACGTCCACCGAGATGAACAGGTCCGGATTGCCGGTATACGCAGATGCCGGTACCAGGCGATCGGAGCCTTCCATAAAGCGGTAGATGCGCGGAACCGGATCATCGTCTGCCAGCAGCAGCGCAATGTCCTTGTTGGGGAAAAACTTCATGAGCGAAAGGCCCAGACCCAACACGGAGCCCAAGGCATCGCCATCGGGAGAAGTATGTCCCGAAATCGCAATGGAGGACGCACCCTCGATGAGCTCGAGGATGCGTCGCTGAATATCTGCAGACTCGCACGAGGCGAGGTCGGCGGAATTAGTCATCTAAAGCTGCCTCCTGGGCGGCATCCGCTATCGGATAGCCGTCCTCGTCCTTTTCGATCGCAAGCGTGGCGGGAACGTTTTCCAGCGCACGCGTGATGCGCTCAGCCTCATCGGTCGAGCGATCGATGCGAAAATCGAGCTCGGGCGTAACACGCCAATCGAGCGAGCGAGCCAACAGGCTGCGAATACGGCCCTTGGCGCTTGCGAGCGCCTCCATGACCTCGTCGTAGCGGCTCGCATCGCACGACACGAACACACGCGCGAACGAACGGTCCACCGCGACCTCGACCGCGGTCAAAGTAACCAGGTCGAGACGCGGATCGGAAACCTCAAAGAGCAGGATATAACCGAGCTTCTCGCGAAGCTGCTCGCCCAGACGGCGGGTTGCCTGCGTTTGCTTCATAGCGCTACCCCCTACTCGGTACGGGCAACCTGGTCGATGCGGTAACCCTCGATCTGGTCGCCGGGCTTGATGTCCTGGAAGTTCTCCAGGCCAATGCCGCCCTCGGAACCGCTCTTGAGGCTCTTGGCCTCGTCCTTGTAGTGGCGCATCGAGGCGATCTTGCCGTTGAAGACCACGATGCCGTCGCGCACCAGACGCACGGAATCGGTCGCGGCGATCTCGCCCTCTTCGACGCGGACACCGGCGGCGATGCCGACCTTGGGCACCTTGAAGGTGTCCAGAACGGTCGCGGTGCCCGTGGAAACCTCGACCTCGGTGGGCTTGAGCATGCCGATACGGGCTGCGTCGAGATCCTCGAGGCACTTGTAGATGACGTCGTAGCAACGGATCTCGACGCCCTCGCGCTCGGCGGCGGAGCGGGCCTTGCCGTCGGGACGGACGCCAAAGCCGATGATGATGGCGTTGGAGGCGTCGGCCAGAACGACGTCGGTCTCGTTGATGGCGCCAACGGCGGAGTGGATCGTGTTGATGCGCACCTCGGACTGGTCCATCTTGTCGAGGGAGTCCTGAAGGGCCTCGATAGAACCCTGGACGTCGGCCTTGATGATCAGGTTGAGTTCCTTGACCTCGGCGTCGGCGATGGTCTCGAAGAGGTTCTCGAGCGTCACATGCTTCACGCGGCTCTGCTCCTCGATGCGGGCCTTGAGCGAACGCTCGTCGGCCAGGGCGCGAGCCTCGCGCTCGTCCTCGAACACGCGGAACTCATCGCCGGCGTTGGGGACGGACTGCAGACCCAGGATCTCGACGGCGTCGGAGGGACCGGCCTCGGTGACGGCGCGGCCCTTGGGATCGAGCATAGCGCGGACGCGGCCGTAGGTGAGGCCGGCGACCAGCGTATCGCCCACGTGCAGGGTACCGCGGGTCACGAGCACGGTAGCGACCGAGCCGCGGCCCTTGTCGAGCTTGGCCTCGAGGACGTTGCCGGAGGCAAAGGTGTCAGGGTTGGCCTTGAGCTCGAGCACGTCGGCCTGGAGCAGCACGGTCTCGAGCAGATCGTCGATACCGATCTTCTGCTTGGCCGAAATGTTGACGAACATGTTCTGTCCGCCCCACTCCTCGGGGATGACACCGTACTCGGTGAGCTCCTGGCGCACGCGGTCGGGGTTGGCACCCGGCTTATCGATCTTGTTGACGGCGACGACGATGGGTACGCCGGCGGCCTTGGCGTGGTTGATCGACTCGACGGTCTGGGGCATGACGCCGTCGTCGGCAGCCACGATCAGAATGACGATATCGGTCACCTTGGCACCACGGGCACGCATGGCCGTAAAGGTGGCATGGCCCGGGGTATCGATGAAGGTGATCTTGCGGTCGTTGATCATAACCTGCGAAGCGCCGATTGCCTGGGTAATGCCGCCCGCCTCGCCGGCAGCGACGCCGGTGTGACGGATAGCGTCGAGCAGCGACGTCTTGCCGTGGTCGACGTGGCCCATGACGGTGACGACCGGGGCGCGCGGCTTAAGGTCGGCGGGATCGTCGTAGAACGAGAAGGTGTTCTCCTCCTCGGGGGTGATGATCTTGATCTGTCGGCCCAGGTCGTCGGCAACGAGCTCGACGAGGTCGTCGGACATGGACTGCGTCATGGTGAGCGGCGTGCCCAGCAGGAACAGGCGCTTGATGATGTCGTTGGCCGGAACGTCGAGCGCCTCGGCGAGCTCCTGGACGGTAACGCCCTGGGAGACCTTGATGGCGTCGAGCTCCTCGGGGTTCACGCCCTGGGCCAGCGCCTCCTCTATCTTGCGCTCCTCCTGAGCCTTGGCAGCCTCGCGCTCGCGCTTCTCCTTGCGCTTCTTGCGGCGACCGGTGGACTCGCGAGAGGCCTCCTCGACGGCAGCACGAGCCTCCTCGAGTACCTTCTCGCGGCTATACTCCTCGGCCTCGCGAGCCATGCGGCTATAGTGGTCCTCTTCGTTGTTGTGACCGCCCTTGCGCTTCTTGCCCTTGCCCTGCTTATCGGGGTTGGGGAAGTCCATGCCGGCAGCGACGTTGTTGCTGGCGTTGGTGCGATGGCTGTGCGGACGGCTCTCGGAGGCGTTGCGCTCGGAGTTGTTGTCAGAGGCGTTGCGATCGTTACGACGGCCACCGCGGCGGTCGTTGTTGCCGCCACGACGGTTACCGCGCTCGGCGGCGCGCTCAGCTTTGGCCTTGTCCTCGGCGTCCTTCTTCTCCTTGAGCACGGTCTCCTGTGCGGCGATCTGGTCGAGCAGCGAACGGAAGCGCGAACCGGAGTCGGAAGCGGGAACGGCGCGGCGCTGGGCCTCGCGGGCAGCCTCCTCCTTCTCGCGAGCAAGGCGCTCCTGCTCGGCCTTCTTCTTGGCCTCGGCCTCGGCACGGGCGGCCTCCTCGGCAGCCTGAGCTGCGGCAAACTGGCGGCGCTCCTCCTCGCGTGCCTTCTCGGCAGCGATGCGCTCGCGCTCGGCCTCGGCGGCGCGTGCGGCCTCCTCGGCGGCAGCTGCCTGCTCCTCGGCCTTCTTGGCGGCCTCGACTTCCTGAGCGCGGGCCTCGATCACCGAGGCGAGTTGTTTGCGGACCATGGCGACATAGGCGTCCTCCAGAGTGGAGGAAGCGGACTTAGCGGGAATCTTCATATCGGCGAGATGACCCATCAGTTCCTTGGAGGTCATGCCGAACTCTTTGGCCAGGGTGGACACACGGACTTTTGCCATATGACTTCACCTACCCTTTCTGGCACCTTGGGTGCCTAGAGACTGAACGAGCGTGAGAGACGCGCCGGGACCTGCCCGGCGCGACCGCGCGCTAGATCAGGTCCTCCGCATCATCGAAGGCGTCGGTGTCGTGGACACCGCAGAAACGGGAGCCGGGACGAGCCTGGTTGCGGCACTGGATGCCGTCCTCGGACACGTACTCGCAGCGGCGGACGTCCTCGTCCTCCTCGTCACCGATCAGGTCGGCGGCGGGCTCCTCGTGAACGGGAACATTCTTGAGGATGTCGGCGGCAAGCGTCTCGGACTTGATGTCGATGTGCCAGCCGGTCAGGCGCGCGGCGAGGCGGGCGTTCTGGCCCTCCTTGCCGATAGCGAGGGACAGCTGGTCGTCGGGCACAATGACGCCGGCGTAGGCCTTCTCCTCGTCGATGAGGACGCGGGTGACCTTAGCGGGCGACAGGGCGTTGGCGACGTAGACGGCAGGATCGGCATCCCACAGGATGACGTCGACGCGCTCGCCACGGAGCTCGCCCACGACAGCGCGAACACGGCTGCCCTTGGGGCCGACGCAGGCGCCCACGGGATCCAGACGGTCGTCGAGCGAGTGGACGGCGACCTTGGAGCGCTGGCCAGGCTCGCGGGCGATCGACTTGATCTGGACGGTGCCCTCATAGATCTCGGGCACCTCCTGCTCAAACAGACGACGCATGAGCTCGGGGTGGGTGCGGGAGATGACAATCGGCGGACGGCTGTGCTCGCCGCGAACCGGCTGCAGGTTGGAGTTGGGGTCGCGAACGTCGATGATCACGGCCTTGATGTGCTGGTTGTGCAGGTAGCGCTCGCCCATCGGGCGCTCGTTGCGCTCGTTCTCGTAACGGCGCTGATCGAAGTGCGGCAGCTCGGCCTCGACGCCCTCGCGAATCTTGACGATCGTGAAGTCGGGCGTGGATTGCAGCACGGTACCGCTGATGAGGTCACCGATGCGGCCGGAGAACTCCTCGTAGATCTGCTCGCGGGCGGAGTTGCGCACGATGGCGTTGATCTCTGCCTTGGCGTGCTGGGCGGCGATGCGGCTCGTGTTCTTGGGGGTGACGTCGATCTCCTCGAACTCGGTGAAGTTGCCCTCCTCGTCCATGGAATCGTCGATCGGCTCCAGGCGGTAGACATAGATCTTGCCGGTGGTGCGGTCGATGGTCACCTTGGCGCCCCACTCAAGATGCAGGATCTCGGCATAGCTCTTGGCGAGCGACTGCTCCAGGCGGTCGATCAGGTAGAGCTGGTCGATGTGCTTCTCCTGGCAAAGCTCCATCAGGGCGGACATCATGTCGGATGCTGCCATCTTACTTTCCTTCCTTCGCGGGCTTGAAGTCGTAGGTGGGCTTCAACTTGCACTTTTTAACATCAGAGAAATCGAGGGTGACGGACTCGCCGTCCTCGAGCTCGAGGGTCACGTCGGTCTCGGTCGCAGCGGCAATCTTGCCGGCGTACTTGCGACGGCCCTCGGTGGCGGTGGAGGTGAGCTCACAATTCTCGCCCACAAAGCGGGCAAAGTCGCGCGGACGGCGCAGCGGGCGCGCCATGCCCGGGCTCGACACCTCGAGCGTATAGCTCGAAGAGATGGGGTCGAGCTCCTCGATTACATCGCCGACCCATTTGGTGTTGGCCGTGACGTCGTTGAGCGACAGGCTCTGACCCTCAGCACCCTCGATACGCACGCGCACGCAGGGGGCCTTGGTGGCGCCCACGAGCTCGACGTCGACGATGTCGACATCGTGCTGGGGAGCGACGGCCTCGAGCGCGTCGATGATCGCCTGCTCGGTCTTGGTCTTGACCATTGCGGCACCTCCATCCATACAAAAAAGAAGCGGGGCCGAAACCCCACTTCTTTCAATTACAACTTCATTTGCAAGCAAACTATACCAATAGCTGCGGAAACGCGCAAGCACAGTACGAATCTGCAGGTCAGCGTGCGCACAGGTTCTCCACAAGAATAGGACAATTGACCGAGGAGCCCCATGCGGCGCACCCTCAACAGCACCAAAACGGGCCATGCGTCCCAGAGCGCCGACCGAATCGGGCCCTATGGGCATTCCATCCCTGGGCGCACATCGGCCAGACTAAAGCTGAGAGGCATTCTGTAGCGAGAAAGCCTGCCGCACGCATTGACCACACAACCTTCCAGTATCTCCACGGCAAGGAGGATCCATGGAACGCCTAGGCACCCTCTGCGCGACCGCGCTCGTCGTAGCTGCCTGTTCGTTCGCTCTGACGGCCTGCAACAACATCGATGGCAAAACCGGACCATGCGAACCGGATCTCGGCAGCACAAAAGCCATCGAGAAAACGACGTCATCGGAGAGCTTCGACAAAATAAACGAAGACACCGTCGATCCCCAGGGCTTGGGTCCCGACCCCCAAGAACAGTTCCCCATCGACCTTGAGGCAGACGAAAACGTCCATGTTACCTGCGTGGGCAAGGACACCGACGGCTACGGAGACGCGGCGCTCGTCTTTACGGTGACCAACAATACCGATGTCGACATGATGTTTGGCGATGTGGACTCCTATGCCTACGTCAACGGCGTGGTCCGCGATGTGCGCATGCGCCAGCAGGTCGCAGCGGGCGAGGAAACGCGCGCCATGCTCGCCTTTGTAGGCACCTTCGACGACCCGGACTTTGATGTGAACAACGAACTCAACGACATCTACCTCAACATTTGGATGTTCGAAGAGGCAACGGGCAACGTTTACTTTAGGGACCTGGTACACATCCCGTAGAAGACGGTGCGACGCACTGACTAAGCAGGGCAGACAACACAAAACGAGGGACGACCCAACCGGACCGTCCCTCGTTTATTGCATGTCAGCTTTACGCGCAGCGCTTACTTGACCACCAGGTTGACCAGCTTGCCGGGCACGCAGATGGCCTTGACGACCGTCTTGCCCTCAAGCCACTTGGCAACGGCTTCCTCAGCGGCAGCTTGCATCTCCTCGTTGGAGGCGTCGCGGGCGACGTCGATGCGGCCACGGACCTTGCCGAGCACCTGGACGACGATCTGCACCGTATCCTCGATGGACTCGGCCAGGTCGAACTCGGGCCAGGCGGCGGTGTAGGCGTTGCCCTCGCAGCCGAGGGCCTCGTGCCACAGTTCGTCGGCCCAGAACGGGCAGATGGGGGCAAGGACGCTCACGATATCCTTAGCCACGCCGTAGCACAGCGCCTTGTCGCGGGCGGCACCCTCGGTGGCGTTGAGGTAGGCGCTCGCCGCGTTGACGAGCTCCATGACGGCCGAGATGGCGGTGTTGAACTGGCCACGATCGAAGTCCTCGGTGCACTTGGCGATGGTGCGGTGACGCTCGCGATAGAGCTTCATCGCGACCTCGTCGAGTGCGGACTTGTCGAAGGCCACGTTGGCGTCGCCGGACTGGACGAGCTGCCACACGATACGCCAGGCGCGCTTGATGAAGCGGTTGGCGCCCTCGACGGCCTTGGGATCCCAGTCGAAGTCCTTCTCGGGCGGGGCGATAAACAGGATCGCCAGACGCATGGTGTCGGCGCCGTAGGGCTCAATGACCGAGCTCGGGGGCACGACATTGCCCTTGGACTTGGACATGGTGTCGCCGTTCTCGTCCTTGACCATTCCCTGGCACAGCAGGTTGGTGAAGGGCTCGTCCACACTCAGCAGGCCCAGGTCGCGCAGTGCCTTGGTAAAGAAGCGGCTGTAGAGCAGGTGCAGAATGGCATGCTCGATGCCGCCGATGTAGTTATCGACGGGCATCCAACGGTCGGCGGCCTCGCGGGAGAAAGGCAGCTCGGTGTTGTGCGGGTCGGTATAGCGCAGGTAATACCAGCTGGAGCAAGTGAAGGTGTCCATGGTATCGGTCTCGCGCTTGGCCGGGCGGCCGCAGACCGGGCAGGTGGTCTCGTAGAACTCCTTACACTCGGCGAGGGTCTCGCCGGCGCCCAGGTCCAGGTTCTCGGGCAGCGTTACCGGCAGCTGGTCCTCGGGCACGGGCACGATGCCGCAGTGCTCGCAGTGGATGGCCGGGATGGGGTTGCCCCAATAGCGCTGGCGGGAAATGAGCCAGTCGCGCAGACGGAACTCGACCTTACGACGACCGCAGCCCATGGCCTCGAGGTCAGCAACGATTGCAGCCTCGCCCTCGGAGTGCTTGCCGCCGCGCATACCGGTGTACTTGCCGGACTGGACGAGCGTGCCCTCGGCAGCATGGGCGCAATCCCAGTCGACGGTCTCGGCATGGAAGGTATCGATGGTCTCGCCGTTGGCCTCGACGGCAGCGCGGTCGTCATCGTCCAGGATGATCGGCACGATCGGCAGATCGTATTTGCGGGCGAACTCAAAGTCGCGCTGGTCGCCGCAGGGAACGGCCATGACAGCACCGGTGCCGTAATCGGCCACGACGTAGTCGGCAACCCACACGGGGATCTTCTCGCCGTTGACGGGGTTCACCACGTAGCGGCCCGTAAAGGCGCCGTGCTTCTCGAGAGTGCCCTGGGCACGCTCGACGGCAGAGATATGCTTGGAGTCCTCGACAATCTTGGTGACGGCCTCCTCGTACTGAGTGCCCTCGACGAGCTCGTGCAGACGGGCGTACTCGGGAGACAGGACAAAGAAGGAAACGCCAAAGAGCGTGTCGGCGCGCGTGGTGAAGACGGTGATCTTGCCCTCGTCGCCCTCGATAGGCTCGCCATCGGCATCGCACAGGGTAAAGTCGACCTCGGCGCCCTCGGAGCGACCGATCCAGTTGGCCTGCATCTGCTTGACGCGCTCGGGCCAGCCGGGAAGCTTCTCCAAGTCGTCGAGCAGTTCCTGGGAGTAGTCGGTGATCTTGTAGTACCACTGCTCAAGGTCGCGCTTCTCGGGCTCGGTGCCGCAACGCCAGCACTTGCCCTCGGTCACCTGCTCGTTAGCCAAAACGGTCTTGCAGGTGGGGCACCAGTTAACCGGATTCTTCTTACGATAGACCAGGCCCTTTTCCCACATCTTCTCAAAGATCCACTGGCCCCAGCGATAGTAGTCGGGGCTGCAGGTCTTAACGGTGCGATCCAGGTCGTAGGAGAAGCCCATGCGCCTCATCGTGGCGAGCGCCTGGTCCATGTTCTTATACGTCCAGGCGGCAGCCTGCGTGTTGTGCTTGATGGCGGCGTTCTCGGCAGGCAGGCCAAAGGCGTCAAAGCCGATGGGGTGCAGCACATCGTAGCCGCGCATGCGGGCCTGACGGGCCATGGCATCGCCGATGGTATAGTTGCGCGCGTGGCCCATGTGCAGGTCGCCCGACGGATACGGGAACATCTCGAGCACGTACTTCTTGGGCTTGCTGGCGTCGGTGTCGACGGCAAAGAGGTTGGAGTCCTCCCAGGCCTTCATCCACTTGGACTCAATGGCCTGCGCGTCGTAGGCAGGGATCTCGTCCTTATGATCTGTGCAATCGCACATATCAGCTCCTTTGTTATCTCGGTTGGGGCGGGGCGTTCTTACCTTTACTCGCTGCTGCGGACAGTCCTGCTCGCACGAAGAGCACATTAAGTGCTCTTCGGCTCGTGCGGAACTTGCAGTGAGCAAAGGTAAGAACGCCCCGCCACATCGTTAACTCGCATGATGATAGCAAATACGACAAGCGAGATGCCTGCGACTTGCAGGCATCTCGCTTTATCTAAATAACGTGGTTGAAACTCAACCTTTATGTGCAGCTCTTATCCTATCGATAAGACACAGACTGCTGGGAGTCTTTCACGACTACGTCGTGGGCGCCGCCTTCGACGATGGAGGTGGAGCTCACCAGGGTCAGACGTGCCTTTTCTTGGAGCTCGGGGATCGAAAGGGCGCCGCAGTTGCACATCGTGGACTTGACCTTGTAGAGCGTGCCGCCCACGCCGTCCTTGAGGGAACCGGCATAGGGAACGTAGGAGTCGACGCCCTCGACGAAGCTGAGCTTCGCCGCGCCGCCCAGGTCGTAGCGCTGCCAGTTGCGAGCACGCGCAGAACCCTCGCCCCAGTACTCCTTCATGTACTGGCCGTTGACGTTGACGCGCTCGGTCGGGCTCTCATCGAAGCGGGCGAAGTAGCGACCCAGCATCATAAAGTCGGCACCCATAGCAAGGGCGAGCGTCATGTGGTAGTCGTATACGATACCGCCGTCGGAGCACACGGGCACGTAAACACCGGTCTCCTCGTAGTACTCGTCACGGGCGCGGCAGACGTCGATCAGCGCGGTGGCCTGGCCACGACCGATACCCTTGGTCTCGCGAGTGATGCAGATGGAACCGCCGCCGATACCGACCTTGATGAAGTCGGCACCGCAGTCGGCCAAGAAGCGGAAGCCCTCGGCGTCGACGACGTTACCGGCACCGACCTTGACGTCCTCGCCGTAGTTGGCGCGAATCCACTCGATGGTGCGCTTCTGCCACTCACTGAAGCCCTCGGAGGAGTCGATGCACAGGACATCGGCACCAGCCTCGATGAGCAGCGGCACGCGCTCGGCATAGTCGCGGGTGTTGATACCGGCGCCGACCATATAGCGCTTGTCGCCGTCGAGCAGCTCGTTGGGGTTGGTCTTGTGGCTGTCGTAATCCTTGCGGAAGACGATGCCCATGAGGTGATCGTTGTCGTCAACGATGGGCAGAGCGTTGAGCTTGTTGTCCCAGATGACGTCGTTGGCAACCTTGAGGCTGATGTTCTTGTCGCCCACGATAAGCTGCTCACGCGGGGTCATGAACTCGGAGACCTTCTTCTGGTGGTCATCGCGGCTGGGGCGATAGTCACGGCTGGTGACGATGCCCAGGAGCTTGCCCTTGGGGGTGCCATCGTCGGTGACCGGCATGGTGGAGTGACCGGTCTTCTCCTTGAGCTCGATGACCTGTTCCATGGTCATGTCGGGAGTCAGCGTGGAATCGGACTGAACAAAGCCGGCCTTGTGATCCTTGACGGCCTTGACCATAGCGGCCTCGGACTCGGGGGTCTGAGAACCGTAAATGAAGGACAGGCCACCCTCGGTAGCGAGCGCGACACCCATGTCGACGCCCGAGACGGACTGCATGATGGCGGAAACCATGGGGATGTTCAGGGTGATTGCCGGCTTCTCACCGCGCTTGAAGCGGGTTAGCGGCGTCTTAAGAGAGACGTTGTTGGGGATGCACTGCGAGGACGAGTAACCAGGGACCAGCAGATACTCCGAAAACGTGTGGGACTCACCGGGAAAGAACGTAGCCATGTTTCTCCTTTTTCCATGCGACCGGTCGGCTGCAGGCCTCGTAGGACCCAGCCCAACCTTGGGCGCCCAATACTGGGGAAGTATCTTAACGCACTTTGACTGCTACAATGCATGGTTTAGAAAGAGCACACGAGGGTTTGACGCAGGCTTTGCGTTTGCCCAGCAAACACTTTAGCGGGGAGACGTGGAGCACATGGAGTACAAGACAACGGCAAAGTTGGTCATTCAAGCGTGCGACAAGGATCTGCCGGGCGTGTTCGGCCACGGCTGCGTCTTGCTGCTGCAGGGTATTGCCCGCGAGCACTCGCTCAACCGTGCCGCCAAGAGCATGGGTATGGCGTATTCCAAGGCCTGGCGCATTGTGAACGAGGCCGAAGGACAGCTGGGCTGCAAGCTCATCGAGCGCGACGGCGCCCGCGGATCCACGCTTACCCCCGCCGGCGAGCGAGCCATAGCGGTCTACGAGGAGCTGCAGACCGACATCAACAACGTCATCGCCTCAAAAGCCGACGACCTCATCGCCAGCATCAAAGAGTAGCTAACTTGCGAAGGGCGTTGTCTAGGGTGGACGCTACAACCAGGGGATCGTCGGTACCGGCGAAGAGGCGGATGGTGCTCCCCTGCTTGCCGCGTGGAGCCGAAAGGCGCGTCGTTGCGCCGCCGGCGGGCGATGTGCGAAACTCCCCCGGCAAAGCATCGAAGAGATCACCCGCGCTACGCTCGATAAGGTCAAACTCAACTGCGGGGCCAAAGCCGTGCTCGAGGATTCCCGTTGCAACCGCATGGTCGGGATGCGAGGTCAGCCCGGGATAGCGCACGTTGCGTACCATCTCGTTGGCGGCCAGATACTCGGCCAGCGCACGGGCGCGATCGAAGTGGGCCTGCATGCGAGCGTCGAGCGAAGACAGCCCCCGCTCCAGCATGCAAGCCTCATTAACAGAAAGGTCGAGTGCAGACGCACCGCAATCCGCAAGAAGCGCATGCGCACACTCGGCGGCGGCATCCACGCGATGGCGCTTAAGCTGCGAGCGCGCCACCGAAGCGGCGACGAGCTTGCGCGGCGCAACGCCGGCACACACGCGGTCGAGCGCCTCGAGCGAAAGCACGGCGCCCAGACGCAGCGGGTTGCACCCAAAGACGCCCGACACAGTGTTATCAACTACGAGCAGCGCATGCGACTCACGAGCCGCGCGGCCCAGAGCGCGAAGGTCGGGCACACGCAGACCAAACCCGCCGATGGAGTTGACAAACCACCACAGGTGCGGCCCCTCGGCATCAAACGAAGCATCAAAGCCCTCGGACGCAGCAGCAAACGCCGCAGCCGCGGGCTCCCCCACCAGCGCAACATCGCAGCCATCAAAGCCGCAGGCAAACGCATCGGCAAAGTCGTCCGCAAAGGCCACCAAGCGATCGCCGGGCTGCACAATCCCCAGCATCGACAGCGCCGCCGGCACATGCGAGGCCGCAACAAGACGCGCCTCACGCGCACCAGCCCTTGCAGCCCAGGCCTCTTCTAACTGTTGCACGTCCACGCGACACCGTCCCTTAAATAATAAAACTGAACCAAATTAGCCATCCTGGAAGAGCACGCGCCAGCGAGCGGGCAGCTGTCGTGGCGAGGTGCCGTGAAAGAGGAGCGACGCGTACTTCATGTACGCGAGCGACGGTTTGAGCGGCAGATCGCCCGGCAGATGCCCGCGCAGCGTCGAGCGGTCCGGCGTTCGTTAGAACGCCGGAACAAAATTAGCCGTGATATTCGCCGTTGTACTGGATGAGCGTCAGGTCCTCAACGCCGTCGAGCGCGCGAATCGCGTCGGCATAGGGCATGTCAACGCCGTCCGAGAACACCTCGACGGCCATCTCGACCTTGTCACCGCACATCGTCTTGGATTTGTCGGTGAACTTGGTGCGCCCAAATGCACGCACGATATCATCGCCGGTGGTCTGCCCCGTGTAGTGGATGACCATCATGTACACGCGCGCCTTGTCCTGGTGGCTCGCAAAGCCGGCAATCATCACCACGATCACCACCGCCGTGAGCCCCACGAGCGCATACATACCGGCTCCCGCCGTAATGCCCGTGGTAATGGACCAAAACAGATACAGCAGGTCGAGCGGGTCCTTGACCGCCGTACGGTAGCGGACGATAGACAGAGCACCGACCATACCAAGCGAGATGACCACATTCGTCGAGATCGCGAGCGTGACCATGCAGGTGAGCACGCACATGCCCACGAGCGTTACGGCAAAACTGCGTGAATACACTACGCCGGTAAAAAAGCGCTTGTACACGTAATAGATCAGGATGCCCATGGCGAGCGCCACGAGCAGCGACAGGCCGATCTTGGCAGGGTCGACCTGACCAAACGCCTCCAAGACGGAGTTCTTAAAAAAGTCCCTGGTGCTCATGATCTAAATATCCCCTCGGTTCTCAAAATCCGATTCCCAGTAATTAAATCCGCGCAGGTAGGCGGTCTTTTCGTAACACAGGCAGTACTTAGAGACCGCCGTGAGTTCGGCCGCACCTGGCGGCACCATATCGCGCACCAGCTGCGGGCAAAACTCGGTAAACTTGACCTCCATCACCAGCTTGCCGGGCTCCAGCACGGGCAACGCGGGCAACGTCGCGTCAAAGATGTCAAAGCTTCCCACCGCCGCACGCACGTTGCTATCAAAGGTAATGCGCACGGTACCTTCGTCCATCACCCACGGCTCGCGCTCGTAGTCCACGATGGTCCGCGGGCGCATCATATTGCAAATGCACTCGATGTAGAACTCGCGACAGAGCGGATAGGGGCTCCTCAGCAAAAAGTCGTAGTCGCTAGCCAGAATCTGCTCAAACTCGTCGCGCGTGAGTGGCGCGTCCTCCTTGTAGATCCAGCTGCCGTACTTCTTTTTGCGCTCGAGCTTAATCACCTTGTCGCTGCCGTTATAGATGCGCACGCGATACTTTTTGCGCATGAGAATACCGGCGTCTTTTTCCTCGTAGGCCGAGTTGCAGTAGTCGTCAAAGTACAGGCTGCGAATGGTGTAACCACCCGCCCGCGCATGCTTGTCCAGTTTAAAAACCGGCACCATGCGGCAGGCAAGCGCGGCGTGCTCGCCCTCGTTAATGAGATATTTGAGTTCATGGCGGTAACGCTCCTGCGTGGTACGCGCAGGAGGTGCCGCCAGGCGCTCAAGCAGCGCGCTAGCCCTCCTCATACGTGTCCTCCACGACCTTACCGCCGTCTTGCACGTAAAAACACTTCATGCCGTAGTGCTTGCCGTCGTCGGTCACATAGTAGTCAAACGCATCTTGCGTATAGCCGTCTGAGTTGGTGGCGCGCACGCGCACAAAATACTGGCCGGCATCGGGCGCATCGCAGGTCACCTCGGGAAGCAGCACGTCCTCGGCCTTAAAAAGCACGTCGCTTATGGCATAGTCGCGCGCCAGCTCCACGGTATAGCGAATGTCACGCGCCTTAAAGTCGTAAGACGCATCCCAGTTCATGCGCAGCTTACCGTTATCGATCTGCGGCACGCCAATGTAGAACGGCATGGGCTTTTTATAGCTCTCGCGAAAGCTCTTGTAGTTCTCCTCGATCTCGGAGGGAATCGCCGCGGCAATCTGCACGTATTCGTCCTTGGTGACAGGCAGATTGTCGATATCGGGCGAAGCAAAGACCAGCGATTCGGTAACCTCGCGATAATGTTTAATCATCTTGGCCAGGCGTGCCTCGGTCAAATACGAGCGCAGGTCCTTGACGGCGCGGTCGAGCTCACTGCGAAACGCCTTACTGCGCAGCGCACGATTGAATAGCACGTTGCCCCAGTAGTTGCTTACGCCGCGCTCCCAGCTCGCATAGTCCGAGAACCCGGCAAGAGAAAGCTCCAGCTTACGCAGCATACCGTCGTTGTCCCAATCGAGGATGTACCACGTATTGGAGTTGAGCGGGCTATACAGATAGCAGTTACGGTTCTGCGTATCGCAGTTGCCCGTCAGAATCTGAAACGCCAGCCAATAGACCAGGTTCTCGGTATCAAAGTAGGTGTCGAGCACGTCATCGATCTTTTGCGATTCGTCGTTGAGGGCGTCGAGCATCTCGATGAGCTTGGTGTGGTCTGAATCGCCCTTAATCTCGAGCATGCCCTCAAAGCTTGCCTGGTTGTAGTCGGGATCGTCGGCAAGCTTAATGGTGTCCTCGTAGCGATGGAAATCAAAGCTGTTCACCTTGTACAGGTGTCCGCTCTTATCCAGGCCATGTGCCTTAAGCGCCGTCTTGTTGAGCTGCTCCACCTGCGTAAACAGGCCGTAGTCCTCAAAGGTATCGTTGGACTTTTCGGTTTGGTCGCACACCCACAGATGCACAAACTGCGTGCGCAGACCCATCATCTGGGGAATCCCACGGATAAGGTCGTAGGCCATCTTGTTGCGAAAACGCATACCCTCGCCCATGTGCTTGTTGAGCGCAATCGCGCGCTGTTGGCGCCAGGTGCCCTTGCCTTTTTTGAGCTCCACCTTGTAATTCTTTTGCGTGTAGGAGCTCGACGTCTGGCCGCGCACCTGCACGGTGGCATTGGGCGCTTCCTCGCCATAGCCAACCTCGCCGGCCACCGGGCCGTCTTCGTCGCCCGCCTGCAGCAGGCCCATAACCTGATAGCGCGTCACGCCCATGTCGGCATAGTCATACACCGAGTACGTATTGATCTCGGCCCAGCTGTGGTCGGTGTTCTCGGAGCTGTTGCCGCGCGAGACCGTCAGGTACATGGTCACAATGTCCGAGTCGTCGTAGACCTCGTACAGCTCATCTTTATCGCGCAAATGCTTGGACTGGTCGGAAGCATCGGCTTTTTTTATCTTGCCCTGTTTTTTGACTTTTTTGGTCGAGGATTCGTCCTGAGATGAGCAGCCCGAAAGCAGCAGCGCGCCGGCAGCCGCCTCGATCAGACAGCGACGAGACATCAACTTATCGATCATCAGAACCTCCCCAATGGTTGCGATACACGCGAACTACTGCGCGCTGAAACCCGCCGTGCGGCACACCCTTATGGCGGCCTTCCTCATAGCGCTGTTCGGCACGGTCGAGCATGCGGCGCAGCTGTGTAAAGCGACCCGTTTTGTCGGTCGCCACAATGGGCTGCTGGCTCAGGATACGATACGGCAAGTTGGCGGTATAGGTATCGAGCCGCAGCAGCGCCACGAAAAAAAACACCGCGGCACCCAACAAAAAGCCAAAGCCGTAAAACTGCTGCGGCAAAAGCAACGACACGGCGGTCGCGAGCCCCGCCACACCGGCAAACAGGCCCGAGGCCAGCACGGCCCCCTTGTAGTCGGTAAAGTACAGCAAGATCAACAGGATCGTGTTGCCCACGGCATACAGGCCGTAGCCTAGGCATAACGTGCGAAAATACCCGTGCATAAGGTTGTTAAAGCCCAGCGGCAGGGCCGAGAGCACTGTGGTCTCGAGCGAGATGACCGCCGCGGTCACAAACAGCTGCTTGAGCGCGCAAAAGCGCAGTTCGCTGTTGAGCGTGGAGAGCATCTCCTCCTCGGCCACCACAATATCGCCCACCACGCCGCCGTCGTTAAACAGGCTGTAGTAGTCACGGTAGCGCGGATAGAAATTGACCTCGACCGACACCACAAAGTTGACGGTCGTGACGAGTGTGGTCAAAAACGCAATGAGTGCCGGCACGTCATGGTAAGGAGCCCCGTAAAACAGGCCTTTGATCTGCACGCCAATAGGGCCCGCCCAGATAATAACCAGGTGTACGAAAAGCCCCAAGTTGGTAAACAGCCCCGTAAGCGCAAGCGGCATAAATTGGTCGAGCCAGCGCAAAAAACGCCAGGGACTCCGGTCACTCCGTGGAAAATACCGGTACAGCAGCACCACGTCCCAGGCCAGCATGACGCCGTAGCCTAGGGCGATTGACGCCAACAGGCCCTCGACCGGCGGCAGTCCCAGCGCCAGCGCTGCCAGGGCGCACAGGCACGCCACGCCAATGGCAGCCGCAAAGCTGCACAGGATGCCGCGGTAATCTTTGATGGCCGTGAGATAGCTCATGCCGTTCCAGTTGACGATCATAATGTTGAACAGCCACAGGCACAGCAGCCCCTGCAGCAGCGTGGCGCCCGAGAACAGCAAAAAGACGCCATAGAGCACCGTGCCCGCAACGAGCATGATGGCGTTGGAGCCCCAAAACGAAGGCAGGATCTCATCCTCGCGCTCGGCAAAGAGCATGTCGGCCAAAAAGCGCGTGACCGGCATGGAGAAAAAGCTTGTGAGCGTGAGCGATGCCAGCAGCGTATAGGTCACCATGCACACCAGCAGATCCTGGTTGGCGCGCCCCACGCCCCACAGACCGCACAGCACCAGGATACCCACCTGGAGCAGCACGCCCAGCAGCATGGGGCCCGTGCACACAATGCCAGCGTAGCCATAGGCGCGCATCGAGGCAAACAGACCCTTGCGCCTAAACAGGCGCTTGAGCTCAAAACCGATTCCGGCCACCGGCTACTCCCCCTCTCTGGGCAGGTCAAACGCTTGCGCCGTCTTGTCGTACAGCGCGCGATAGTTGGCGAGCATCTGCTCGTGCAAGAAGTACGTGGCAACGCGACGCTGGCCGCGCTCCCCCATCTCAATGCGACGAGCGCGGCTTGTGCACATGCGTTCCATGGCATCGGCCAAGCCCTTGCGATACATAGGCGGCGTCACAAAACCCGCCACGCCAAAGTCATCGCCCGGGGCGCCTTCGAGAAGCTCGCGACAGCAGCCCACCTCGGTCGTCACGCAGGGACGGCGCGCTGCAAGCGACTCCAGCACGCTGAGCGGCTGGCCCTCGGAGATGCTCGTCAAAATGGTGAAGTCAAGCTTTTCCATGTACTCGACCACGTTGACGCGCCCGGTAAAGATCAAGTCGCGCACGCCCAGGGTATCGACGAGCGCATGGCACTCGGCTCCGTACTCCTCGTCATCCACGCCGCCCATAATGTGCAGGCGCACCTTGGGCAGGCGCTCATGCAGCTCAAAGAACGCATAGATCATGGTCTTGACGTCCTTGATGGGCGCCAGGCGCACCACCGCGCCAATGTCCACCCAGCCGTCATTGGGCTTTAAGGGAATGTCCTTAAAGCGGTCGAACTGGATGCCGTTGGGGATGACCAGGCATTTACCCGCATCGCAGGCCATATCGATCTGCGTCTTGCGGGCGTTATGGAACAAACTCGTCACGCGGAAGGCGCGGCGGTAGATCTCCTCCGAAAGCAGGTAGAAAAAGCGAATCCAGCGGTCCTTAAACGAGGGCACCACCCAGTCGGCGCGAATGATCTCTTCCTCGCGCTCACGGGTATAGATGCCATGCTCGGTCAGCAGCACCGGCGCATGGTGAACGCTTGAGCCAAGGCAGGCGAGCAGGCCACCGTAGCCGGTCGAGATGGCATGGTACACATCGGCCACCGGCACCTTGCTGCCCAACAGGTAGAGCACGGGAAGCAACATGGAGCGCATGGTGTGGAATGCATCGGCAAAGGGCGTGTAGGGGTACTCGGCCAGGCACACGTCGCGAAAGATATCCATAAATGTGCGACTCTGCAAAAATGAGAGCGGATGCACGCGGCGGCGCTGGAAGATATCGAACAGCACGTCCCAGTCCGGATTGGAGAGCGACACCAGGCGGCGTAGCGCCTCGCGCTCGCGGTCGTCAAAACTGGCTTCGTGCTGCTCACCCGAAAGCCGCAGGGCATCGTCCAGGAACACCTCGTGTACCTCGACCACGTTGTCGGGCAGCTCGTAGACAAATTTACCGCGGTCGGCAGCATGCGCGCCAATCACCCACAGCACAAACTCGTGCTCGGGCATGGCCTGTATGTAGCCGTGCATCCAGGTAGATACGCCGCCGTGCACATAGGGGTAGCAACCCTCGAGTACCAAGCAGATTCTCATTTGTCGCCACCCTCCTTGCGCGCAATGGTCACCGTCTTGTCCGTGGCTTTGACCAGGTACAGGTCGCCCGTCAAATGCGTAATCTCGCCACCCGTGACTGCACCCGGCTCGCCGTTGTTGGCGCGGAACATAAGCCACGCCTCGTCGTGGAAATTACCCAAGCTGAGCGTCCAGGCATCCGCACTTGTATCCACGCTCACCGTCATGGACGAAAAACGCTGGATAGCGCCCGAGCATTCCGAGCCGGTCTGGCGACGCAGGTCGGGAGCAGACTTGGTAAGCCAGTCCAGGTAGTCAATCAGGCCGCCCTTGTAAACCTCCCAGCCCTCCTTGGCGCCGCGATCGGGATCCAAAAGGTCATCCGGATGCATAAAGTGCGTGCTCACGTAGTGCATGTTGAGCTCGGACACGGCAGCCAGGCGCATGTAGGAATCGTCGACCATGCCGCCCGAGACAATACGCGGCTGCTCCACAATGCCATCGCTCGCCACGCCAAACTCCTGCACGTACGGCAGGTCGGTACCGTCCTCAAAATACGTGCTGGCGATGGTCTTAATGCGCGGAACGTCGGTGCCGATAAGCTTGCGCGCGCGGGCCGAAAGGATATTTGACGGCGGCACGTAAACCGAGCCGTGCGCGTTGGGCAGCACCTCGTCCTGGAAAGCGATAAGCTCGTTGAGCGATGCGACGAGCGTTTCCTTGTTCTTCCAGGTCTTGTAGTCATACAGCGTGCCGTAATCGGTATCCCAGAGCGCCAGAGGCTGATGGTTGTAGCCGTGAAAGCCCAGCTCGCCGCCCATCTGCAGCAGCATGCCGCCAAAGTAGCGGAACTGCGTGGTATCGGCCTGGCGCGCGGGCTCGGTCTGGTTGACCGCATCCTCGTAGTTTTCGATCATCACGCCGGTATAGCGAATGCCGTATTTTTGCGCGAGCTTTTGCAGATCGGGCCACCAGACCTTGGTGTAAAAATCCGAAATGGAAAGGCCGTAGTCACGCTTGATGTAGGTGCCGTCGCCCGAGGGCACGGGGCTGGGAAAGTCGTCCAGATAGAAGACGGCGCTGTTGATGACCGGATAGGCCGTGGCATCGCCCAGCAAGCTTATGGCCGAAGCATAGAACCCACGCATGACCTTGTCGTAGATGCCGATATTGCACACCACGGTGCGACCGCTACCGCAGTCATTCGACCAAATGAGTGGGGCGCCCGCATCGGCGGTCTTAGCCCACACACGAGCCGTCTCGCGCAGCGAAACCGAAAGCGACGAATCAAAGGGGTCCGAGAGCTCGTAGCGATCTCCCCCGCCCAACATAAAGTCCTCGCTCGGAACGATACTTTCGGCTGTCGCATAGTCATATCCGGCCGATTCGATACCAAGCTTGGAAGCAATAGTCTGCAGGTAGTTCGAGTTATCTGGCGTCATGCCCAGCATAAGCGAACCGCCGGCACTCACCCAACTCATAATGTCGCTCAGGTGCGTACCGAGCCCATCGAGCGACGGCATGAGCAAAATCACGAGATCGTAGGAGGTCAGCGAGGGAATGGCATCTGCGCCATCCACGGCAAGGTCCACGTCGCGGTGCGCGATCTTCATGTCGAGCAGAATCTGGTCGAACTGCTCCTTTACGTCCTCGACGCCAGCTTGATCGGAATCGGTAATGACCAGGCACGTGGGCTTTTGGCCAAATATTGCCGAGGAGGCCGGAACTGCATCGTTGGCGGCAAGCATCCCCAGCTTATGCTGGCCCGCACTGTACTGCACGCCGGCGCGCTCCACCAGCAGCACGGCCGCCATGGCAATAAAGACCGCCCACACCACAAGCAGCCCCATCCAGCGAAAATGGCCCGCACGGTCGCGGATATGCTGTACCACGCTCATCGGGCCTCCTCTCCGTTGCGCCAAAACGCCAGTTCCTCGCGGTTGGCGGCGCTCAAGTATACATGCTGTTTGTCAATCGCATCGATCACGCGGTGGACCTCGTCACCGTCGCGGCGCATCACCGCAAGGCGCAGACAAAGCATCCAAACCTCCTGCTCCTCGGGCACATCGAGCACCAGCTGGTCGGTCACGGCCTGCGCCTCGTCGATCTGTCCGACATCGGCCAGCGCCGTCGCGTATCGAATGCGAAGCTCAAGGGTGTCCTCGCGCTCGCAGCGACGCGCAAGCAAACGCGCGTACTGTTGGCGCTGAATCTGAGCCACGCGCCCCTCGGCCAGGCCCGAGCCCAAGTATTCACCAAGAAAATCGCAGTATTCGTTGAGGTTTTGCGCGCTCGGGTCCGTCTTAAAGGCACGCTCCAGCTGCTGCAGTTTAAGGTCGGACTCCTTGGAGATCTGCACCACCGCCGTCGCGGCATAGTGAGCCACCTCAACGTCGTCGTTAAGCTTAGCCGCCTGCAGCTGCGCCAGGTAAGCGTCGGGCTCCTCGGTGAGCATGGAGAGCATTAGGCGGCGCCGTTCTGCCGGGTCGTTGATGATGAGCGCCTCCTCGAGCGGCACTACGCCTGCATCGTCCTCACCACTCGGTACCGACATACTACGATGCAGGTCGTCGTTGAAGCGCAGCGACTCCAGCGCAGACTCTTTCAGCCCCTCGCCAAACGCCGTTCCGCGGACCGATAGCAGAACCACCAGCAACGGGCCCCACAGCGGCACCAGCACTATCACAGCCAGCATATGCCCGCGCACCGGCAGCAGGCCCAACTTCATAAGCGTCCACAGCACCAGGCAAACCAGCGCATGAATCAGCAACAAGACGGCGGCAACGACAAGCGAGATCAAGCGGCACCCCCCTCACCGTCACCGGTGTCAGCAATATGCCGCAGCAGCGCCACGATGTCCTCGCCGTCGACGGGCTCCACCGCAATCTGCTTTGCGCTCAGGCGCTCGCGGATAATGGGCAGATCGCACGCCTTTGCCTGGCGCATAAGCAGGTAGAGCACGTCGCCATCGACCAAGCCCGCCGCATCGCTCTCGCGGATTGCCGACCCAATTGCGCCCACCAGCTCGCCGACAGACTCCATGCCCGGTACCACGCGCAGGAGCAAAAAGCTGCCCATCTTGCCATCTGCCAGCGCCTGCTCGGCCGCGAGCTCTTGGCCAAAGGCAGCCTGCTTGAGCACGCAAGTGCCGTCAACGCAGCGTTTATCCTGTGCCACCGCCTCGTAGTCAAAGGCACGGCCCAGCGCGCTTTCGACCAGGCCGCACAAGATGCGGAACAGATTTTGATAATAGAGGGTCATTTGGTTTTCGGCCGCGCGACGTACAAAGATCAACACGGCGGGTGCCCCGTCGCGCTCGATCGTGTATCCAAACATGGGAAGCCCCGGCGTCAGCTCGCGGTTCACCCACAGGTTCGAACGACCCCCGTCGCCCAAAAGGGGCGCAAGCTGCTCAAGCGTAAGCGAGCGTGCGGCATCTTCGGCAATCGCGGGACTTGCTGCCACCAAGCGTGCAAATGCTCCGCCAGAAACATGGTAGATCGTCACCGAATCGTTCTCGAGGATCTCGCCCAGAAGCTCGCAGCACTTGCGATAGATGTCGCGTGGGTTGAGCACGTCGAGCTCCTGCGTCACGGCAAAGATCTTGCCAAAGCTGTCGTGGCGACCCACGATCTGGCGCCTGTACGCACGCTTGTCCTCGATCGCGTCGTGGTAGAGCTGCGTAAGGAACGTATTGCGGTTGCGCACGAGCTCGTTTTGATCGCGCTCCGCCCTAATGGCTTCGCTGTTGCGCAGCTGCACATAGCCGCACACGGCACCCACAACAAAGTACGCGATAAACGGCAGCCAGTTGGACGGCTCGTAGAACAGGCCCTGGAAGGTATAGCCGTACAAAGTAAAGTAACTCGCAGCCAAACCCACCGACGCCAGCAGCGCCGCAACCAGACCAAAGTCCAAGCCATACAGCGTGCCGATGAGCACCACGTAGAGCAGGCGATAATCGAGCACGTTGAGCTGGGTCGATTGGGAGAACAAGCGCTCCAGCACTTCAAAGAGCACCCAGGCGGCTGCCGTCTCCAGGCATTTGACAGGCAGCGTGCGCATTTGAATGCGGTCGATGGCCGCGCGCAAGGGGTTGACCTTCTTTGCACGGCCAGCATCCCAGCGAGCCTGAATGGTCGAGAGGTCGCGCAGCAAGTCGTAGCGCTGAAACCAGCCATAGTGCACGCGAGCGACGTCGCTGGCGGGCAGGGCGTAGCCGGCAGAATCGCCATAGGCAACTGAGAGCCCTGGGAACAGTGCCTGAAGGGCCTCGCCCACCTCGCCCGCCGTATGATGGAAGGTATCGGCTACGTCGAGCGTCTCAAAGTTGCCATCCCAGCTGTCGAAGATACGGCGTACCAGCACCGAAAGCTCCTCGGCACACAGCAGGGGAAACGCCGCATCCTGCGCGCCCTGCAGAGCGGCCGATCCGGTTGAGCATGCGTCGAACATCGGCACCAAAAACGGGTCTTCCAGCGCGGCAGACGCGGTATACAGGAACGGCACGCGCAGGATCTTGGTCTGAACGCCCTCGCGAGCAGCGTAGTAGCGGCACAGGTCGTTGGCTGCGTGCGCGATAATGCCCTTGCCCGTTCGCCCCGCGGCATCGGCGGCACCCTCGGCACCCGCGGGCCCCGCTACATACAGCAGTTGGACCCGGCGACCCGCGCACGTACGAAAGACCGAGCGCAGCAGCTCGATATCGCCCACGGTATCGGTATGCGGGGTTAGGTAATTAGACAGGTAGACCACGCGGTCGAACTCGTAGGCCTGCTCCAAGTGCTGAAGCAGCTCTTTCCACGAGGCATGGGGCGACGACTCATCGCGGCGCGCTTCCTGCGCGGCTACAACCTTAACGTGGTCCCCAGGGAATGCCTTGGCGCAAAAGTCATCGTCAACATATGCGGTGTTGCCAACAACCAGCACCTCCATGGCGTACTCCTCCCCCAAAATCCACTTCTGTCATAGTCAAACCTGCGTATTATACGCTGTCAACGCGAGTTGGAACGCCTTTAAGGCTGTTTTAAGAACTTTTTTAGGGGATGTGGAGACACCAAGGTTGCTAAATGAGCGCCCAATCCGGAAGTGCGGTGAAAAACCGAGACCTGTCGACCAGACCCCTGTTTTGGGCATCCGCGACCTGCGGTTTTGTTGCCAAAAATCGGGGTGTGGGTGGCGCGCGCAGACGTGGTGTAAGAGCGTCCCGAGGTCCGTCGCT
>NZ_QSCW01000029.1:0-12256 GCF_003463445.1 Collinsella sp. OF02-10 | reverse complement strand
CACGGAGAGCATTTCCCAGTTGACAAAACTATAGGAACACCCCCCGCTGATGGTGCGGGCGCGCTCCCTGTACACGCCGTCCACGCGTGCCGCTGCGGCGAGCCTGGTTCTGCAGTCGGCGAGCCCGGACTCGAGCTCCCAGCTCGTCACCGATCAGATCGGGGGGTCTGCCCCAAGGCCGCCGAGGTGCTCGAGAAGGCCGAGGCCGACGCCCTGGGCTACCTGGACTTCCCCTGCGAGCACCACGTCAGCCTGCGCACCAAGAATGTGCAGGAGCGCACCGACCGCGAGCTCAAGCGCCGCAGCCGCGTCATACAGGTGTTCCCGAGCAGGAAGTAGCCCATCAGGATGATGGGCGCCGTGTTCGCCGAGATGGACAAGGAGTGGGTCGGCCGCCGCTGGTTCAACGACGACTCCATCGGCAGGGCCGTCGAGGGCGCCGTCGCCGAGCACGTGGCCAGGTTCATCGCGCTCGTCGTGGCCGACAGCCCGATTCCCGGCGGGAAGGCGGCGTGACATACGTTAGGATGACGGCATTCTAGGCGATTCTCGGTTCCTCGGGTCGACTCCGGCTACCCTTGAGAACCGAGACCTACACCAACGATCGCGACACTACCGCACGCTTCGTGCCATCTGGATTGTTTTGGAAAAGAAAACGCCTCATGCTAGGCGCGTACAGGCTCTTCGTGTCAACGTGTATCAGCCTACCATGGAGCGGCGTTGCAGTGCGGCATGGAACGGCGTAGCAAAACTGATGCAATAATCAGCGAATAATCACAAGACCGGAATGGGGCCATGGCGACCTTCTTCAAAGGAGAAGGCCGCCATGGCAAGTCGAAATTCAACTCAGGGATTACTGAGCTCTTCGGAGAGAGTTCACATTCCGAAGACCTAAAGTATCAGTTCGTTAATGTGACCCTTGGAAACTTTCAAGAGTTGTTCAACGCGGTAGACAGATTGCTCGACGAGAGAGGCATCGTTCTGTCTGCCTAATATTATCCTATTGCTTTGTGTGTAGCAGGACGGCCATCAGGCAATTATGCACGATGGCCGTCCATTCTATTAACTCCGTGCCTCAAGACGCGGCTCAATCCTGAGCTTGATTGGCTGCAAGTTGCGATACTCCTGGAGCGTACTGTTGTAAAGACTGCCATTGTAGCCTGGAGCATCGACCGTCACGACCGCATAGTAACGAGTGAGCGCATCGGGATCGTTATTATTACGGAATAAGGATTGGAGCGTCAGCTTCGGGTCATACAATGAGCTTGATTTCATGCGCTGTGTCCTGCTAATGACACTGTCCCACTTCATATCGTTGGCTCGTAACTCTGACTCTTCCCAGTACTTCTTTGCAGGCTTGCTCACCGGCAAGGTTGATGAGGTGTAGCCCTGCAGTTCAAGTTCAGCTGCCTTGATACGCCCCTCCTCGGTGGCGAGATTCACCGTATGCCTATAGCTTGTACCTTTGAGCGAGTACGTGTATTTGTTGGCATGAGGAATGAGGGTATCTACTATGCAGCTTGAGGTGTATGCATCCGAATCATTGGGATTCGTTTCGCAGACTGCAACGATGGTCCAGCTGATTGTGATAAGCCCCTTCGCCGACTCGATGCCGGGGGCAAATATCGGCAGCGAGACAAGCTGCTTAGGTCTGAGCATGCCTTGATATAGCGTGGTGACGCGGTTGTCGTCACAGCTCAGACAACTCGATGGATCATCTGGAGCAATGCCGAAACCGTACTCTTCTCGAACAAAGCTATCACTGTGCTTCGAATTGTGGAGGACCAGAGCCCGGGCGAGATGCTGTGAGATATCCTCGCTTCGCGACATCATTCTGCCAAGCTTGTGGACGAGTAAAGGAGATGCAAAGCTGGTACCCGCGCTTGCGCCTAAAGCATTTCCGCTTGAGGCAACCACCACGAATGGCTTGTTGATGTCCCCTCCATACTCAAGGAGGTCGGGCTTGATTTTGGCACCCTCTCTTCCCGGACCAACACAGCTATACGGAGCGCGTGCCTTCGTACCATCAGGCAATATACAAAACGCGCCAACTCCGATGCCGTTGACCAAATCCGCTGGTGACTGCACACGATTATCTGGGCTTGGCAAATCGCCGTCATTGCCGGCCGCAATGCAAAAGAGGGGCGGCTCGGCATCGCGGTTGTACGACAGCACATCAAGGGCATAAGTGAAGCGGCTGATGTCATCGTCGAGAATGGGGCCAGCGGGGCCAAATGAGAGATTATACAGTTGGATGTCAGGATTATGCCCGACTACGTACTCGATAGCGTCGATCGATTCGTAGAGGTCAATGTCGATGGGATCGCTCGGTGGCAGCACTCGAAAGCTCTCAACCTTCACCTCGGGCGCAGGAAGGACGTCACTAGCTCCCTTACCAGAAAGCTCGCCATGCAGCACGGCTCCGCATACACCCGTTCCATGGTCGATGCCGTCTTGGTCGGGCAGCGATGCAACGGCATCATGCGCATTGACATAGCCGGAGAGGAGCGGGACATTGGGATTGCATCCACCATCGAAGACGCCGACGGTCACAGGTGGGACATTCTGGGCCGCAGCAACCTGCGGTGCTGGTGCGCTCATCGCGCTCCGTATCGGCTCGAAGGCGATTCTTCCCATCGGGTGAACCGTGCGCAGCGGGTTGATTCTCGCTGCTGCCATAGTAGCTTCCCTGCTCAACTGTGCGGCGATGAATGTAACGCCGTCTTTGTATGACCGTACCTCGATTTCGTCACGACCGAGTCCTGCTGCCTTGCAGAACAGGTCTACGGCATCCTCGGCGCTTTCTTGGAGCGGATGAAGCACGGCTTCGACCAGGCCCTCTTTCCATTCCGCATCGAAGCCAAGTATCTTTTCGCCCGGCTCAAGCAGGTCGAAGGAACGGATGGACATTACCTCGTTGCGCCATGCGTCCGATTCGTTTGACCCGGTGCGAAGCGCGTTTTCAAAATCGGCAAGACCCTTTGAGGTCGTGCGCAGGAAGTAGAGCTTTGCGAACTCGAGCTGCTCTCCTGCATCTTCGTCATTACTGTTCTTCTGAGGTTGCACGTTGCCTGTCTTGTATCTCCTGCCGCCGATGACTTGCAACTCGTCCGAAGAGGTGAGCACCGACGAGGGTGCATAGGACTTTGCTTCGAACTTGGGCTCCATACGTATACAGACCACCTTTTCCTCGAGGTAGGAATCAGGGTCGGTCTGCATCTGCCTGGACACAGCGCCGATATTAGCAAGGAGGCGGTTCCTAGCCTCTTCGTACTCGTGTGGCCGTGGCTTGGAACCTCCACCGGTTTTCTTCTGAACTGGCTGAGCATATGATTCGCCGTGAGCAAGGATTGGCAGCGGGTCGGACATGGCTTATGCCTCCTTCATGTAGCGGGAGACCGTCGAGGCGCCGACTCCGACGATCCGCGCAATGTCTCGCACGGTAAGGGCTGGGTTAATTTCTCTGAGTTTTATGCACGCCTCACTCTTCTCCTGCTTCGTTTGAGGTTTGCATTTGGAGTACAGCTCGCTCAGAGAAATGATCTCTATGCTCTCGTCCGGATTCATCACTGATTGGCGCTTAATGTGCTCGCAAAGCTTGCAAATGTCTGCGGCGCTCATGCCCGCGCTCTTCTCGACCATGAGGAAGAGCATCTCTTGCGAGAGCGTGAAGCGGTCGCTGGGCAAGTGTCTCTCGAAGAGTCGCATGCGTTCGTTCTCCTCGGGAAGCGGCACCTCTATAACTCTGTCGAAGCGCCGCCAAATCGCCCTATCCAACAACTCCGGATGATTTGTAGCTGCAAGCACGATGCTGCCCTTAGGGCATGTCTCGATTTCTTTGAGAAGAACGTTCACTAGGCGCTTCAATTCGCCGAGGTCACCCTCGTCATCACGCCGCTTCGCAATTGCGTCGAACTCGTCCAGGAAGAGCACCGCAGGCTGTGCGCGGACATAGTCGAAGACGCTCTTGATGTTTTGTCCGGATCGACCGAGATAGCTGGATATCGAAGTTGCGAGGTCGAGCGTTATGAGCGGAAGAGCGAGCTTGTATGCAAGCCAGTTGGCCGCGTATGTCTTACCCACGCCCGGAGCGCCAATGAAGAGGATACTGTTCGAGGGTTCGATCCCATCCTCGAAAAACCGCTGAATCAGACCTCTTTCCTTGAGAAAGTCGGCAAGCTCTTTTGTGGTTGCAGCATCAAGAATGGGGTCCGGTAGCTCGATTGGCTCTATGAACTCTACGAGAGAGAAGCGGGTCTCTCGGTCGATCGGTAGCGGGTTTATCTCGGCTGCACGGGTAGCCTCGCTTCTCATGTCAGATGCTGCAAGCGCCCCAGCGATCTCCGAAGCGAGATCAGGACGATCACGTCTCAGCTTGCGGGACACCGTGAGCGAGACTGACTCTACGAGTCTTCTGTCATTCTCTAAACAGGCTCTCACCAGCCTAGGTATGTAGTCTATTGCCTCCATATACCATTTCCTCTCTATTGCGGAAATTTGGAACATGCTTAGGATAGCAGATTTACAGCTGCTACCTTATAGATTGTGCTAAAGCTTTGAGCTCTTCGAAAGTGGCACAATACTAAATGTGATTTAGTTCGAGCTGACTACGCTCTTGTGACAGAGAAATACCCTGCTCCTAACATGCATTCGGGCGGGCTCCTGCCTGCGTGATTCACGAAAGTGGTTCCCATGAAGGAGGACACCGATGTGGGCAGGCGACGGAGACGCAGCAGCACCCGCAAGGGTAAACAGACGAACAAGTGCAGCATGGGAAGAAGAAGTTGCCGCCACCGACGATGGCCCCGACGAGTTCAAGGTCCTTCTCGCCAAGCAAGAGGTACGTATCAAGGAGCTTGAGGGCCAGGTGGCCGAGGCCGCCAAGACCGCAGAGGCAGCCGATGCCCTACGCGGCGTGATCGAGCAGGTGAAGGCCCGGGCGGCAGACGAGCGCGCAGAGTAGGAGCTGCGGCTGGCAGGCCGTACGCAATGTGAAGGCGGCCAAGGCGCTGCCGGACGGCCACGACGGCGACGCCTCTGTGTTCAAGGAGGTGAAGCCTTGGCTGTTCTATGGCGGCAAGGCTGGCGGTGTCCAGGGCGGCACGACCGGGCTTTCCAACGCGGGGGTGGCAACCGACGAGAAGCGGCTCAACAAGCACTAGCGCGAGGTCGCCTTACTCGTGGAATAGGGAGGATTCAACATGGCTGACAACAGCATTGTCAGTGCCGACTGAATTTACCCACATGGGGCTACAAACAACTTGCGGAGGAAATCGGCGACCCGTCGGGCTGCGTGGCGGTAGGCATGGAGGGGACGACGTCGTATGGCGCATGTCTATGCTCCTACCTCATGGAACGCGGCTATGACGTCTTCGAAGTACTTCGCCCCAAGAGGGAAAAGAGGCGAGTCGGAGAGGGCAAAACCGATGGCATCGACGCCGAGCACGCCGCCCGCGCGGTGGCTGCCGGAAAGGGCATAGTGCCGAAGTCCCACAACGAGTGGGTTGAGGGCCTGCGCGCCCTTACGGTGGCGAGATCCATACACGTCAACATCATGACCAGCGTATCCAACGCCATAGGCTCCCTCTTGGTGTCGGCCCCGGAGCGGGTCAGGACCAAATACCGGCCGCTCAAGGGAGCGAGCCTGTACAGGAAACTGGGGTCTTGCCGCCCGAATGCGGAAGACGACGTCGCCGGGCCGCTGCTTGCGTCCCTGAGGGCGCTCGCCAGGACCTGGCTGGAGCTCGATGAGAAAGCAGGCCAATTGGAGGGCGCCATGCATCGGCTCATCGAGGCCAATGCGCCAGCCCTCCTGCAGGTGAAGGGGTGCGGCACCGTCAACGCCGCGGAACTCGCGATCGCCGCGGGCGACAACCCGGAGCGCATCCCGAGCGAGGCAAGTATCGCTTCGATCTGCGGCGTGTCCCCCATTCCCGCCTCCAGCGGAAAGACCGACAGGCACAGGCTCAACCGCGGCGGGAACAGGCAGGCCAATAAAGCTCTCCACATGATTGCCGTAAGCAGGATGAGCGGGGACGAGAGAACGCTCGCCTACATGGCAAAGCGCAAGTCCGACGGCAAGACGAAGCGAGAGGCCATGCGCTGCCTAAAGAGATTCATAGCCAGGGAGGTTTACTCGACGTTGCGGCACCCCATGAGGCTGAAGTACGCCCGGGGCGAGGAACTTGCGGCGATGAGAAAATCGCTCAGCCTGACCCAGCAGCAGATTGCCCTAGAGCTTAACGTGCCGAATGTAAGACTCAGCGAAATAGAAAGAGACGTATGCCCCCACGAGGAAATCAGACGCGAATACGACCGCTACCTGAATGCCAAAATGTCGGCCAGTAAAGGACTTGACAGCCCATAGGAGCGTCATTCGGGACGCTACCCTGTTAGTGACACGTCGGACTCCCTGGTGGAGTGGCGGTTGCGCGGCCCGGAGGGCATGGGCGGGTGCGCCACTCGCTCTCCAGCCAGGAACACCTCGACCGTCGACTCGGTCACCCTGATGTTGACCTCCCTTCCGACGAGCAGGTGGCTCACCGAGCAGCAGTTCCACCTGTAGGAGACACACACGACCTTGAGGCGTTCAAGAGGGGTGCCACGTGATTGTCACCAAACGTTGGGCAACGAGCTCGCGGACGTTGCGGACAAGGTGTAGACTCGCAATTTGTTTAAGAGACTAGAAGGGAAGGCCTTGTGCAACATCTCGCATTCCTCTTAGCCGGCAGTGCCGATACTCTCATTGGCGGGTTCATAGGCTTCTTTAGCAGCTTTGTAATTATGCTCATTACAAGGTGGCTTGATCGCAAGGGAAAGCTTAGAATTTACGCTAAACGCACGGTCGTTGACAATAAGAAGAGATGGGGATTTCACGAGGACGGCGGGCAATCTTTGCTTGTTGTGCCGCTCAAGCTCGAGTTCCAGAACACGACGGGACGTTCGCGGGTGGTCCGAAACGTCGATGTTGTTCCCTACAGGAACGGCAAGGAAGTCGCTAAAACTGTGCAAATCGAATACACAGAGAAAAAGCGAGCTGCGGGGGAAAGGTTACTGAAGTGACAACTTCAGAGTATGGCGAGGAGGATGCCCATAACTCGTATTCTTTCACGCTGCCTCCCAACAGCATCGTGAACAAGAAGTGCCTTTTCTGCCTAAAGCATGAAAACGTGCCCGATTTCGACGAGCTCAGACTCGATTACTTTGACGAGCGTGACAGGCGCATATCACTGCACATCGACGAAATCGCCGGGGATTGGAAGCCGCGCGTGTTCGAGCCCGACCTCGATTGGGTGCTGCTCAAGAAGCGGTAGCAGCAAATAAAGATGGACTTGGTTTTGGAGCGCCCGAGAATTTTTCGGATGCTCCATTGTTTGACGGCGGGCTTCATGAAGTGGCCCCGTGTGGGGGCGACAGCGTTTACGGCGCGTCCGCGCGAAGCTGTGTTGTTCTCGAAGACCCTTTAATTTGGCCACAGCGCCTGCCGCCCGGAGCCGCCACACGCAGGTGCTTGCCTGTCGAGGGTTGGGCCGCGAGCGCGGCCCGTGCTTCGTTGGCAAGGGCACGCGCCACCTCGTCCTTATCAACGGCCTCCTTGCCGACGACCAGACCCATGACGCGTTGCAGGAACGCGACCTGGGCTCCCGCTATGAACCCGTATTCGCCGGTATTGGCCCCCACGATCACGAAGTCACGCGTCACAGCGTCGAAGCTTTTCACGAGGATGCGGCGCGCGCGAGGAGACGGTCAGCACGTCGTAGTAGGAGTCCCCCGAAAGCGCGGCCCTCGCCATAATCACGAAGCGCTCAGTCGCAATTCTGTTGATCGGCTTCTCGGGGTGCTTCTTGATGCGGTCGCTGGAGAAGTAGCCCAGGGGGATGTCGCTAACGGGCCCGTCGCTGTTGGCGAACGCGGCCACATTGACCGTCTTGCGCCTGAAGAGGGTCTCGAGGGCCTTGGTGAGGAGCTCGGCGATGGCAAGCATGGCGCGGCCTCCCTACGGACGACGGAGATTGAATTGGGGTTTTGATGCCCGGCTATGATAGCGCTGCCCTCCCGTTCCGAGTGTCAGCTTTCGATGCCCAGACGGCCATATTCCGCGAGCATAACATGCCAAAATAATCATTGACATATACATTTTGATAAATACTATTGCGCCAACGACCGGTAAGGCACCCGCTGTCATGGAAAGTGGCGTCGCGACGAACGAATGATATGCACAACGCCTCCATGGCTTGCCCTAAACAAGAAAGGCCCCCAGCCACCGCGTGTGGCTGGGGGCCTCTTATCGCTCCGAGAAAGCTCGCTAGTCGCGCTTGAAGAGATCGCGCGTGTACACCTTATCCGCCACGTCCGCGAGCTCGTCGCTCCAGCGGTTGGCCACGATGATGGAGCACTCACGCTTGAAGGTCTCAAGGTCATGGGTGACCTCGCTGCCGAAGAAGTCCTCAGCGTCCAACGTGGGCTCGTAGACCACCACGGGCACGCCCTTGGCCTTCACGCGCTTCATGATGCCCTGGATGGAGCTCGCGCGGAAGTTGTCGGAGTTGGACTTCATCGTCAGTCGGTAGACGCCCACGACCGGCTTCTCCTTGCCGGGATAGACGCGGTTCCACACCATCTGCAGAACCTCGTCGGCCACGAAGTCCTTGCGGGTGCGGTTGCCTTCACGACGGCTGCAATTTAAAGACGGCTGATAACGCTAAACTGTCTCCTTAGCATCCTTCATCAGCCTATTGCAGATATAAATCAGCTTCTCGCTCCTTAGAAGTTCATTGAAAACACGATTGAGATCATCATCGTCTCGTATTGTGATATTGCACGGTTCGGCCTCTTCGAACTTATAACGATCGTAGATCTTTGCAAGACCTTTGCACATGCCTCGGTCGAGGGTCATGGCAGCAGGATACGACGGGCCAAACTCAATGGTGAATACCCTAAATCGGTATCTATCCGAACGAATCTCAAAGCAATAGTCATTTTTCTTGTATAGATCACTAGCGTCTTTAAGATCGGAGTCTGGAGCATAATGAACTGTACCTGCTGAAATAATTCTTGAAACTACCGTAGATGCACTTTCAGCCAAATCAAGCGCTGAAACAAGAGTCCTGTTAACGTCGCAAGTCAGTGAAAACAACCCTTTGACCTTGCCTCCAGATGCCTCAGACAGCATTTTGACCTGTTGATTAATAAATGGAATAATCCCTTTTGTCGTCTTTTGCTTAGACTGATTGAACACCTCTGCCCACGGGTTGCTACCGGAAGTCACGACTAACTCACCTGATTCAAATCGATATCAACTAACAACGGCAAATGATCGCTAATCTTCCTGTTGGGACGAACTTTTGCAATCAATTCACAATCGCCTATTCTCTTTGGATAACTATAGGAGTTGATGCAATCCATCAATTCTGGACTAACCAGTGCTTGGTCATAGCAGTTCCAAATGGTACCAGTGCAATCCCCAGAATAATATATAGAGCCGTAGTTTTCCGACTCCTCTGATAACCAATGAATCGTAGGGTTATATAGAAAAGGATATTCGACCTCACGCCACGTTCTGGATGATTTATTTTTAACTATTCACTTAAATAACATCGCATTAAAGGCATTGGGAAGAAGCAGTTCCTTGTCATATGGATTTGCGTTAAAATCGCCCAGAATAATCGTTTTGGAAATAGATAGTACGTTTTCATACCCATGGATTTCATCCATCATTACACGAATATCCATTAGCCTGGATTCAGGATCTGGCGAAGACATGCGGTCGGGTAGATGGGCTACGCCCACAAAAAAAGATTGACCTGATTTCATCGCCAACACGGTAAATCGAGACGCTTCGAAACAGTCAAGAACTTCAATGGACTCTCGAGCAATAACCTTGACCTTGTCACATCCGCCAAAACCTAACAGCCTATAGCCAACACCTTCTATCTTTTCTTCTGAAAAGTCGGTATGAGAAAACTCGGCAAAAGCAGCAATGCCGACCTCTTCCTCTCGCATGCACGTGAGGGCAAGATCGGCATTGTCTTTCTTATTTAGGTTCCAAAAGAGCAGCTTCATAAACAGCTCAGAGATAACTACTTCGCAAGCACGTCGGCAATCCGCTCACTCGCATGCCCGTCACCGTAAGGGTTCGACGCATGACTCATGGCCTCGAACCCGGCCTGATCGCTGAGCAGGCGACTGAACTCGCGGTAGATGACGTCCTCCTCGGTGCCGACGAGCTTCAGCGTGCCGGCGGCAACGCCCTCGGGGCGCTCGGTGGTGTCGCGCATGACGAGCACCGGCTTGCCCAGGCTCGGGGCCTCCTCCTGGATGCCGCCGGAGTCGGTGAGGATGAGGTGGCTCGCCGCCATGAAGTTGTGGAAGTCGAGCACCTCGAGCGGGTCGATGATGTGGAGCCTGTCGAAGCCGTCGAGCTCCTCGTGCGCCGCCTTGCGGACGAGCGGGTTCATGTGGATGGGGTAGATCGCCTTGGTGTCCGGATGCTCCTCCATCACGCGGCGGATGGCGCGGAACATGCGGTGCATGGGCTCGCCCAGGTTCTCGCGGCGGTGCGCCGTGATGAGGATGAGGCGGGAGCCCTCCGCCCAAGCGAGCTCGGGGTGGGAGTAGCCATCGCGCACGGTGGTGCGCAGGGCGTCGATGCCGGTGTTTCCGGTGACCCAGATCTTCGACTCGGGCTTGCCCTCGCCGAGCAGGTTCTGTCTGCTCGCCTCCGTGGGGGCGAAATAGTACTCGCTGACGATGTCCACGGCCTGGCGGTTGAACTCCTCCGGCCAGGGGCTGTAGATGTCGTGCGTGCGCAGGCCCGCCTCGACATGCCCCACGGGGATCTGCAGGTAGAAGCACGCGAGCGCCGCGGCGAAGCTGGTCGTGGTGTCGCCGTGGACCAGGACCACGTCGGGCCTCTCGTCCTCGAGGACGGATTTGAGCTTGACCAGCACGTCACACGTCACGTCGAACAGCGTCTGGCCCGGCTTCATGATCGCCAGGTCGTGGTCGGGAGTCACGTCGAAGGCGCGCAACACCTGGTCGAGCATCTCGCGGTGCTGGCCGGTCACGGTCACGACGGTCTTAAACTCATCCGTACGCGCCTTGAGCTCGTTGACGAGCGGGCACATCTTGATAGCCTCCGGTCGGGTGCCGAAGACAAGCATTATTTTTTTTCATCTTGCATTCTCATTCGTTAGATTTCGGCCAGAATCCATCCCTTGAACAGCCTCAGATCCTCGGCCGTCGTGATCTTGATGTTCGCGGTCGAGCCCTTGGAGAACCATATGCGCTCCCCCATCGCGAACATCAGGCTCGTGGTGTGCGGCTCCACCTTCTCCAGAAGCCCGCGGCGGGCGCCCTCCTCGTAGACCCACTTGGCGTATCCGTAGCGCAGCGCCTGCGGGGAGTTCAGGCACATGACCTCGTCGCGGTCCACGAACTCGCTCGTTCCCTCGCCGTCGCCCGGGGTCGCGGCCAGGTACACCTGGCTGTGCGCGGGGCTGGCGTTGCCGTGCAGCCCGCAGACGCGTATCGCGTCGGAGATGACCTCGTCGGACACGAACGGGCTGGCGCCGTAGTGGACGAGCACCTGGTCGTCGTCGGAGATCTCGCCCTCGAGGTTCCTAAGGCCGCTGATGACGGAGTCCTGGAACTCCCTGCCGCCCTCGGCCACCCAGCGGACCTTGTCGAAGCCGCCGGCGTCGCAGATGGCGCGCAGCTCGTCCTCGTAGCCCTTGCGGCAGACCACCTCTATCGCGTCCACCTCGGGGTGGTTCTGGAACCTCTCGATGGTGTAGGACAGCACGGGGCGCCCCAGGACCTCTATGAACTGCTTGGGCACGTCGGCGCCCACCCGGGTGCCGCGGCCGCCGGCTAGTATTATCGCTACGTTCATCTCTAATTATCTCCATACATCTCGAGTGCAAGCGGGAGGTAGAGGTTGAGGGCGCGCCAGCTCCGCAGCATGAAGAAGCCGTCCTCGCCCAGAGTGTCCTTGAACAGGCACCAGCACACCCAGTACCAGGAGCACAGCGCGAACACGCCGTAGGTGTGGCGCCTCTCCCCGGGGCTCGGCTCGCGCCCGAAGTACAGCGCCAGGATCTCGTCGCCCTTCTCGCGCGAGAGCCCGTCGCGCACCACCATGGTCGCCAGGTCGTTCATCGGGTCGTTCATGCCCGCGTACTCCCAGTCGATCATGCACAGGCCCTCGTTGTTAGCGTCAATATATTTTTCACCATTTTCACCAACGTATTTTCGC
>NZ_QSCW01000028.1:0-12914 GCF_003463445.1 Collinsella sp. OF02-10 | reverse complement strand
GTTGTTGAGCGTTGGTCAAAATGGTTGTTTTTACAGTAGCGCTAACATCTGGAAGCCGCCGTCGGGAAGCTTCCTGACGAGCGGGATGTCCGTGAGCCCGTCCTTGCGTATGGACTCGGCAAGCCTCCCGATGGCCTCCTCGCCCATCGAGTAGACGGCGTTTCCGGGATGGTCGGCGATGTCCGAGACCTCTATCTCCTCTATGGGGAAGCGCCTCCTGGTGGCGGCGCTCTCGTCGAGGAGCCCGGCGATGGTGAAAGCCTTCGCGGCGTCTTTAGGAGAGCTCACGGTCCACCTCCTCGGCGAGGGCGAGGTAGTCCTGCGCGGGCCTGCTCGACGGGGCGTAGTCGACGACCGGCTTCCAGACCCAGGAGCCTTCGCCGACTTTGGTCGAGGAGTGGATGCTCGTCTCGAACTGCCTGCCGGCGAAGAACCTGTCGAGGATCTCGGTGCCCGTCGCGTTGCTCCGCGTCTGGCGCCCGGGGACGCACGTCCGCAGGATCCTGAAGTTGGGGGTCGGGAGCCGCAGCGCGTCGCTGACCCGCCTCATGGCGTTGACCGTGAGGGCGGTCCCCCTCATGACCGAGCCGTCGAGCTTGACCGGGATCACCACCATGCCCCCCGCGGAGGCGGCGATGTAGGCGTTGACCGCCAGCCGCTTCATCACCGGCGAGCAGTCGATGATGGCGAGGTCGTAGTCTCCCGCCGCGTCGGCGAGCGCGAACTTGAGCGTCTGCTCGTGGAGCAGGAGCTCGTTCTGGTCGACCAGGTCGATGATCGAGGGGATCACCGAGAGCCCCTCGACATCCGTTTCGAAGGCGAGGTCCGCGACGGGGGCGTGCCCGTAGAGCAGCTCGATGGCGCTCCGCCCCTCCTCTTCCGCTTGGCCGTAGAGGCCGAAGTAGTCGGTCGCCGACGCCTGCGGGTCGAGGTCGACGAGGAGCACGCGCCGGCCTTTCGAGGCGAACACCGACGCGAGGTTCACCGCAGTCGTGGTCTTGCCGACGCCTCCTTTGTAGTTGCTGATGGCTATCGTCTTCATCGTTGCTTCCTTCGGTCTCGCTAAGGACAGTACGTTACTGTACTGTATCCACAGTTTACCATAGAACAGTACGAAACTGTACTGTTTAAGGTGAAGGATCGTAGGGCCGGCGGCGAAGCCACTCTCGTTGAGAAGCGCGTTAGGTCTGCATGAGTTTTTTGTTAGACAAGGTCTCTACAATGGGCGGAAAGGCGGTTTTGACGGGAGGCCCTATGCTTAGCGAAGAAGAATACCGGCAGCTGATGGAAGACCATGCGGTCGCCTACTTCAAGGCCGATCTCGCCCTGTCCGATTCCGAGAGCTACAGCATCGAGGAGAAGCGGGAAATTAACGAGGGCATGCGAGAGAGCACGGAGAAGGTGGACAGGGCGCTGCGCGAGGATTTCGAGTCGATGCCTCCTGAGATGCGGCGCCGCATGGTCGAGATGCTCGCCTCCTCGGGACCGGGGGCGAAGGAGTTCTGGTCCGACCTGCTGTTCGGGTGAGGCATCCGGCTAACCGCTTCCAAGCCATCTGGCTTGGAAGCGGTTAGAGTGCAGAGAGCGAGCTCTCTGCCGGGGTGCGGGGCGAGCAGCCCCGTGCGGGAGGATCTCGAGACAGAAAAAGCCCCCAGGTGAAACCCTGGGGGCTGATCCGATTTCGGCCCGAAAGGGGCTTAATCGGCCGAATCGGTGAAGTCTCCGCTGCCGAAGGTGTTGATGTGATGTCTCAGCAGCGCCCGGTTCTCATCGAGCACCAGCATCGCGATCGCGTCGAATCTGACCGAGACGTTGATGAGCTCTTCGTCGTCCTGCTCGGACAGCCACCTCGCCGCCGCGATCTCCATGCGCTGGCGGGATCCCGCGAGGTCCTCGGGCGGAAGGCCCTTGTCGATGCCGATGCGGGCGCTGACGTCGATGAAGACGACCGTGTCGCCGTCTTTGGCGATGACATCCATCGAGATTCCCTCTTCTGGAGACCATGCGGTGCCGAGAACATCGTATCCGCGGCGCTCGACGTACTTTGCCGCTGCTTCGATTGCGCGTTCCTGCAGTTTCTTAGTCATGATCGACCCCTTTCGGTTTCGGCCTGGGCCCTCTGCCCAACGCCTTGTGGCACGAAGGGCGCAGGGGTTCCGTCGACGTGCAAGGGGGAAAGCGGAATCGGCGTGGTTCAGCATTTCCCGATGCCAGTTTTCGGAAAGTCTTCCGGTCTTCGGTCTGCGAATCATGGAGAAGAGTTTCCGGAAAGTGCCGCGGCCCTTGCGTCGGCGGCGGGTTCCCTGCGTTGCTGACGTGACTGAAGGCGTGCGGAGGGGCTTCGGATGAAAGGGTCGGTTCTGGCGAAACTCGGAGCGCAAGATGAATGAGGGCGGCGTATCCGGGCCACCGGTGGTGAGATGTTCGACAACATCTTATAATTCCGGTAGAGATATGAGGATGCAGCGCGTTGGGCGATCGTGCCTCCTCGCATGGCTTGCCGCAGGTTTGGCGGGAGCCTTCGAGCTCCGTGGCAAGTTTCAGGTTGTGACGAGGAGGGTGTTTGTGAGCGTCGGCAAGAGGATACGTTCGGCACGCGAGGCTGCCGGGATGACGCAGGCCGAAGTAGCGAAGGAGCTCGGTGTCAGCGAGTCGTCCATCCGCTTGTACGAATTGGGCAAGCGGCAACCCAACGATGAGGTCCTCGGGCGAATCGCAGAAGCCGTCGGGGTCGACCCCCACGCTTTCATCGAGATAGAGACCGGCAGCGTCCGGGACGTCCTCGAGATCCTCTTCAGACTCGAAGACGCCTGCGGGCTCGTTCCCCTGGAAGATGGTAGACTGGACGTAAATCGTATGAGCGAACATGCTCCGAAGTTGGTTGCCGCCATCGAGAAATGGTCGGAGATGAGGCGCAGGCTCGATGAAGGGGAGATAACCGGATCGGACTACGAGGCCTGGAAGAGCCGGGTCGGGTAGCCCCGGATCCCTCGGAAGGGCTCTTCTGCCGGCGGTCCGCAAGCCTGCTCTCCCATCTGGGCTTCAGCGGGCATGCGGCTCCTGCTCGTTCGGTCGAAAGGAGCGCTGGTGGATAAGGCTCTCAAGGACAGGGAAGCGAAAATCCGCGCTTGGTTTTCCATGTGGCTGGACAAGACGGACGGAGGCATAGAGGCCCTTTTCTCGAGCGACGCCGTATACGTCGAGAGCTGGGGCCCGGTGTACCGTGGTGCCAGATCCGTCAAGCATTGGTTCGAAGAATGGAATTCCAGGGGAACGGTTCGCCGATGGGAGATAGAGCAGTTCTTCCACAAAGGGGACCAGACGGTCGTCGAATGGTATTTCGAGGACGAGATGGCAGACGGGAGGGCTGAGTCGTTCGACGGAGTTTCCCTGGTGCGCTGGAGCCCCGATGGCAAGATCGCTTTTCTCAAGGAGTTCGGCTGTAGCACGATCAGGTACGATCCGTACGAATGCGGCGGATCCGCGCCGGGGGAGCAGGTTCCTTGGCTTAATCCCGTCGAATCCGGGGATCGCGTCGCTGCGCTGGAGACGCCATGAGTGGAGTTCTGACCGGCAGCGCGAAGTCGTATGCGTGCGTGTTCGGCGTCGGCATCCTGGTTGGGTGTGTTTGCCGGCTTGCGGACTTCTGCTCCTATGAAACGCTATGGGGATTCGCCTCCATCCAGACCATGGTCGGCTTCTGGATCATTTCCAATACGGTCATCATTCTGCTGAGCAGCTCTAACGCCTGCGCCGGAATAAGCTCGTTTCTGTACATGTTCGGGATGACGCTGAGCTTCTACGGCCTGCAAACCGCGCTCGGGACGTTTGTCCCCTTGTTCTCTGGCGGCTTCCGCGCATCCCTGTTCGTCATGTTTTCGGTGCTGTCCGTCTTCTGCGCGATAGTCGCCTCGGTCCTGTATTTCTGGAACAAGGACAACGCCTTCAGTTCTGTTCTCTATGCGTTGCCCGTGGGGGCTTTGGCTGCGGAGGCCGTCGCCATCATGACGATGCTCGAAATGCCCGCGTACCTCTTCCAGCTGTCAATGGACATTGCGGGCTCCGTCGGCTTCTTCGTGCTGTTCTACGGAAGGTCGAAGATAGCTCCATAGAGTTCACCTCCTTCCCGCGTGGAGTAGAGGACGGGAGTTAAGGGCTTGTCCTCTCTGCCCCTTTCGCTCCGTACCCGTTCGGGAGATGGCTCTTGAGTGCGTTTTTCAGAAAAAAGTTGAAAAAAGCAAAATGCGCCCGTCCGCAAGACGCGGACGAGCGCAAAGGAAATGTAAGAAGTATTTAGATGTATTGACAGTTCATACTCATAGCCGGAATATCCCGCTTGCGGAGCATAGCTTTTTTTGACCGCAAAGCATTAGGCGGGTTACAGTAAATAAAAATGGACACGGCGATACCTCCCCGATACCGCCGTATCCTTAAAAAAGGGCGACTTTAATACACTACCCGCAATCCATTCTATAATAGGGAACAGCGGCTTTTGCGCAATATTAAATAAAAAAGCCGATAACACATAGGTTTTTTGACCTAATGCGTTATCGGCTCTGCGTCTATGCGTCTGGCACTTTTAATCATTTTTTTTGAATTTATTATATGTGTTAGCTAACTGTCCACAAGCCGCGTTAATCTTTCTGCCATGAGAAACTCTCATAGTAACTTCAAGTCCTGCTTGCTCTAATTGATGTTTGAATGCAACTATTTCCCGTTTCTGTGGTGCTTTAATTCTTGAATTGCTTGTTGGGTTGTATTGTAACACGTTAATCATAACTTTTTTGCCCCGAAACCATTTTGCAAGTTGTCTTACATCTGAGGGCCGGTCATTTATACCCGGTAAAAGCAAATACGCAAAGACAATTTTGCGATTATGCCTTTCAGAATAGGATAAGGCTTGCTTAACAACATCTTCAATAGCATATATGCGCATGTGAGGAATAATACGATTTCTTGCAGATTGTGTTGCTGCGTGTAAAGATATTGTCAACTGAATTTTAAGATGTTCCTCGCGCAATTTTTTTAATTGATCGACCGGACCAACTGTTGATATGGTAATGCCGTCGGTTGGAAAGTTGAGCCCATATCTATCTCGGAGAATATGGATTGCTTTTATCAAGTTGTCATAATTGAATAAAGGCTCTCCCATACCCATAAAAACGATACGGTTTACTTTTCGACGCAACAATATAATCTGTTGTACGATTTCTGACGATGTTAGATTACGAACAAAGCCATTTCGCCCGGACTCACAAAAAATACAACCAACAGGACAACCGACTTGTGTGCTCACGCAAACAGTTCCACCATCTCGCCGCTTGATAAAAACCGTTTCAATGTATTTGTTGTCTTTCAGTTCGTAAACATACTTTTCAGTATCACTGCTTTTGCAAATATTTTTTACCAACATTGATAGATTTTTTTTGCGTGGTAATTGCTTATATAATTCTTCATATAAGGCTTTTGCTTCATTCTCGCCAATAACTTCCGACATTTCTTTGTAAGTAAATCCGTATGGATCATTCCGTACTTCCGCAGGCGTATATTTAGGTAAACGTTTCATTTTTATATCCTTTCTTCTAAATAATAAAAGTTTGTTTTTCTGTATTTTTGATTACAATCTCTAATTTTTCTACATCAATGATATGCGTCAATTTGCATTTAGGGCAGAAAAGAGGAAAATCTTTTAATACAGTATTATGAAATACTTGAACTCTCGTCTTTCCGTTACAAATCGGACATTTTATCCAATATTTTTTAAGCATTATATTTCACTCGTCCTTTTTACACAAAAAAATGCAGGTCAATCCTCAACATGAGCATTGACCTGCATTTATAATGCACAGAGCAGTACAACAAAACTAAGGCATAGCTTGCACTATGTCTATACTATATCTATACGTCGTTAGTTTTTTGTATAGCATCCGCAAAATAAGCATGACAAAAAAGCCCATGCTGAAAATGGGAAAATCCTTTTTTTCAATGCTTATCTAATACGCATGCTATGCAACATAAACGCCGCCTCCTTTTACATAAATTTTATTTTATCAGAAAATCAGTCTACTGTCAATACACAACAGGAAGTATTTAACCTAATGATATGAATTGTGTGGACATATCCAAAAAGAAAGGTGAACTGTAAAATGTAACAGGGTGAATGAAAATGGCAAAAAGACCCGTACCATTGTACGACTTTAAGGCTTTCGGGGCAGCTATAAAAGCCGCGAGAAATGAATACGGCGAGAGCCGCAAAAAGGTAAGCGACGAGTTATATATTTCCCCGCGCTACCTTGCGAATATCGAGAACAAGGGACAACAGCCGAGTTTACAGGTATTCTATGACCTTGTAACCCGGTATCATATTTCGGTAGATCAATTTTTCTTCCCGAACAGCAATGCGGAGAAATCCACCGGGCGGCGGCAGCTTGACGCGCTGCTGGACGGTATGAGCGATAAAGGCATACGGATTGTAACCGCAACAGCAAGGGAGATAACGGAAGTCGAAAAAGCAGAGGATTAACCTCACAATATGAGAAATCGGGAGATTGCAGCGCATGGCGGCTGCAATCTTTTTTTGCGTCCAAAATCAAAGGAACGCGCAACAAATACCGCCTTTCGGTGGGGGTATGGAGTAGATAGCAAGCACAGCAAACGAGTACCCGTTTGCGGAAAATGCTTGTTGGGATAATCCCAAACCCTTATACCGAAAGGCGGTGCGGAAATGGAAAACCGAAAGAGAAATATACAGATGAAGTTTTACGTTACGGAAGAAGAAAAGCGGCTGATCGACGAGAAGATGAAGCAGCTTCCCATAAAGCAGTATGGGGCATACTTCCGTAAAATGGCGATAGACGGGTATATTCTTGTCGTTGACCGAAGCGACACAAAAGCATATATCCGGGAACTGCAAGGAACAGGCCAGTCTTGATCCTTTCCTCAATTGCGATCGCTTTGCTCTGCTATGTTTTCTTTCCGTGGTAGCTTTGAGTCAAAGGATTTAATCTTCTTTCCTCGTCTCGAAGTCGCGCATTGGCCTTGAGTGGGCCTTTCTTTCGCGTTTCGTTCCGTTTAACAAGCGCCGGCTCGATGAGAGCGCAAGAGGCGAAGTGGGCTGCGAAGCCTGGATAAGCTGGGCCAGATAGCCTTCCCCAACTGCGAGGCGATCTCCCAGGCTTTCGGCGAGATAAACGTTGCGCGAAGAAAATGTCGTGGGCAACTTGCCTATGCGGCGGGAAGCCTCACCGTGATGGTCAGCATGCATCCGTCTATGCGGGCCTCGGCCTCCCCGCCCATTTTCGAGCAGAGGCTGGCCACGATGGCGAGACCTAGTCCTGACCCGTTCCCACGGCGAGCGACATCTACTTGGTAGAACCTTTCGAAAAGGCGATCCGCATCGATGGAATCGGCGTCTTCGGTCTCGTTGGAAAACGCAATCTCGACCATGCTATCGGCTTCTGCCCCAGAACGAGAAACAACCCTTTGCGAGATAGTCGGGGCGGATATTCCGTGGCGGAGCGCATTGGTGATGAGATTGGAGAAAACGCGCTCCATCGAATCCTCGTCCGCCATGACGCGAATGCTTTCATCGTCGAAGCGGATGGAAGGCTCCCATCCGCGTTCTACGAATTGTGGGTAGACGTTAGCCAGAACCGCCGCGAGAGCGGGCATCACCTCGACATCCTCAATCTCAAGAGGGGAATCTTCGTCGATCGCCTTCGAGTAGTCGAAGAGCATGTCAGTGAGCTCTCGCATGGCGGACAGGCGTGATGCTGCTTCTCTCAGATAACGGTCCTTTTCTTCGGAGTTCGAGCTGCGGTCATGTAGCTGGATGTATCCCTGGGCCCCCGCGAGCGGGGTGCGGATGTCGTGCGAGAGGGAGGCGAGATCGCGCCGGAAGGCCTCTTCGCGCCGGGCCATGGCGGCGCGCTCGTCGCGAAGATCGTCGAGCGCGCCGTTCACCGCTGCGGCGACCGAGGAGATGCCGGGAGTCGAGAACCCCACGTCGATACGCTCGTTTTCCGTGCGGTCCCGATGCCTGGCGAAGCGGGCGATGCGCCCGAGCTCGCGCTCGTAGAGGAGCACCGTCGCAGCCAGCAGGCATGCGAGCACGCATGCGATCGCGATCCCCAGCACGTCCGTCGCCTCCCTTCGTTCCGATGGCCGATCTGGCCGAATCCCAGTTTATGCCAGGCTCTTTCTGCGTATGACGAGGAGCCAAAGGGCCACTGCCGCTGCCAGCGTCGCGACGGCCTGCACGTAGGTCAAAGGATCGCAGACGATCCCCTGGCCGAGCTGCGCGATGTCGACCGCGAGGTAGGAGTCCAGGCAGTCCCGGACCGCGGCGGGCGCGCCGGGGATGTTCGCCAAGACGAGCCTGAGGGCGGTCTCCACCAACCCGCCGCCCACGACCACCGCCGCCACGACGCCCGCGGCCTCGGACCCTGTGACGAGCACGGCCAGCACGGCGACGCCCGCGTAGGCGACCGAGCACAAGGCGACCTGGGCCATCCATCCGAGCGCCTCCGTTCCCGTCGGCATGGCGAACGGGTACCCCTGGGCGGCCAGGGCCAGGGCGACCAGCGCCGCTGCGCCGACCGTCACCGCGCAGGAGACGATCACGCTGCACACAGCAGCCGACAGTGCGTAGGAGACGCGCCCTCCGCGGGCCTGGACGAGGTTCTTCACGTACCCCGATTTGAAATCCTCGGCGAATACCAGCGTGAGCAGGACGCCGACCATCATCGGGAAGGCGGATCCGCCGACGACGGACACGCCCCAGATCCGCAGCAGGGGCAGGGGTTCGTCGGGCAGCTCGACGATGCCCGTCTCAGCGAACGCCGGCCATATCTGGTACAGCCAGAGGGCGAAGGGGGTGGCGAGCACGAACAGGGCGATGATGAGGCACACCGCCCAGATCGAGCGAGATTTCGCGATGCGATACATCTGCGCGCGGACCATGCTAAGCATTGCGACCACCTCCCGCCCTGTTGAACCCGCGGGGAGGTTCCGCCCCGGCCGCCTGCGACCATGCCGCGGCGTCGGGGGCGGGGATGGACGGGTCGGCCCCCATGAGCCCCACGAACAGCTCCTCGATGTCGCGCTCGTGGACGAACAGCTCCGTGACGGGGATGCCGGCCTCGGCGAGAGCCCGCCCGGCGTCCTCAGCGGAGACGCTCCCCTCGGCGCGGATGGCATCGTCCGCCATGACGGAGAAGCGGGCCCCGGGGAACGCGCCCTGCAGCCTCGCAAGCGCGAGCTGCGGCTCCGCCGCCCGGATGGACAGGTAGTCGGCGCACTCAGCCTCGACCTCCTCGGCGCTCATCTCGCGCACGAGCCTCCCGTCTCGGATGACGCCGTAGCGGGTGACCATGCGCTCGAGCTGGTCGAGCACGTGGGAGCTGATGAACACCGTGAGGCTTCGCATGCGCGCCAGGTTCATGATGGTCGTGCGCACCTCGCGCACGGCCTGGGGGTCAAGCCCGTTGAACGGCTCGTCGAGCAGCAGCAGGTCGGGGGATCCCACCAGCGCGAGCGCGAGCCCCAGGCGCTGCTTCATGCCGAGGGAGTAGGTCTTCGCGCGCTTCTTCGCGACGGCGGACAGGCCCACGATGTCCAGCGCCTGCATACTCGCGGCCTTCGCCCGCGGCACGCCGAGGGCGAGCGCGCGCACCATGACGTTGTCCAGGCCCGACAGCCCGGGATGGACGCCCGGGTTCTCGATGAGCGCGCCGAGCCTCCTGCTCGTGCTTCCGGGCGCCTGCCTCTCGCCCAGCACCTCTATCTCGCCTGCAGTGGGCAGCACCAGCCCCGCGAGCATCTTCATGACGGTCGACTTGCCCGCGCCGTTGCGGCCGACGAAGCCGTAGACCTCGCCGGCGCCGACGGTCAGGCTCATGTCGTCTACGGCGCGCTTGGAGCCGTAGGACTTCGTGAGGCCTGATGTCTTTATGGCGTCCATACTCTCTCCTTTCGAACTGTTGGCTCATCCGATGATTCGAGTATGGAAGGCAAAGGTTCACGAACCTTCTTCGAAGTTATAAGAAAGCTATAAGAATCGCCGCGCCGGTTTACGGGGAAGGGCGTCAGCGGAGCCATCACTCTATCTCCGCGAGCTTGAAGCCTATGCCCCAGACGGTCTCGATGTAGGATTCCGTCCCCGTCCCCTTGAGCTTGGCGCGGATGTTGGAGACGTGGGTGTTGACGGCCTTCTCCTCGACGGCGGCGTCCTCGTGCCACACCTCGCGGTAGAGCTCGCGCTTGGTGAACACCTTGCGGGGATGGCGCATGAGCGCGGCGACGATGTCGAACTCGGTGCGGGTCAGCTTTATGGGCTTTCCCGCCGCCTCCAGCCTTCGAGCGTCTTCGAAAAGGGTCCATTTCCCGTATATTGAAGCGGGGAGGTCTTCCGAATCGCTTATTCCGGCTGTTGGATGTTTCGAACGCCTGAGGAGCGCCTCGACGCGAGCGACGAGCTCGTCGAGGTCGAATGGCTTGACCAGGTAGTCGTCGGCGCCCATCCGCAGCAGCGCGACGCGGTCGACCACCTGGGCTTTGGCGGACGTCACGAGAATCGGGACGGCAGACCTCTTCCGGATGAGCGAGACAATCTCCTCGCCGGGCATCCCAGGCAGCATGAGGTCGCATACCACGAGATCGAACGAATCGCGTTCGATGAGCAGGCGCGCCTCGGTTCCCGAGTAGGCGGGGGTACAGAGAAAGCCGGAGCCGCCGAGGGTCGAGCAGATGACGTCGTTTATGGAGGCGTCGTCCTCCACCACGAGCGCCCGCACGGCGCGCCCTTCCGGCCCGTTTTCTCTTTCCAGCATGCGCCACTTCCTTTCGCATCGCATCGCCCTCATGATACACGAAGGAGCGACAGGCCCTCGGCGCCGACTCCGCCAGGCAACCCGAGGCGTCCTACTGCTTCTCCTCTCCGGTGTGGGAGAGCTGGACGGGCGCGATGCAGGCGACGCCTATGCCGAGCAGGCAAAGGGCGACCCTCGGCTCGACCTCGTCCATGATCGTGAGCGCCGCGACGCCTACTCCCATGGCCAGGGCGACGGCCTTGAGCACGAGCTCCGCCAGCTCGCCCGCCTTGCCCAGAGGTCTGCTCTTCTGCGCCGACGTCCTTGCCTCGAGCAGCTCGTCGACCGAGACGCCGAGCTGCTCGGCGAGCAAGGGAAGCGACGCGACGTCCGGGAAGGAGAGGTTCCGCTCCCACTTCGACACGGCCTTGTCGGTGACCCCCATCTTCTGGGCGAGGTCGAGCTGGGTCATGCCCTTCCCCTTGCGGAGGGAGGCTATGGTGGATCCGAAGTTCCGTGCAGCCATCGTCTTTCTTTTCTCCTCGGCTTTGTCGGCATGCCGATGGTCGCATAAGGCCGTTCCCCGCTCAACCGACCGCTGGTTGAGGCGTCTCGACCGCCAGTAGAGACGCGGTTTACCTCTTTCCGGACCGCCTTTCCTCTTCGCTGCATGCCTTCCGCCGCTCCGGAGCGCGGATCGAAGCCGGAGGAGAGGAGGCGAGTATGCCCGACATCTGACCGTAGTACAATAATATGTTATATCTGTTCTATATGTACTAAAACAGATATGATAGAATCAAGCAGTCAAAACATGAAGAAGCAGAAGGAGGAAGAGAAATGGCCCGATCGACGAAGCTCATGGTGGTTAGCGCTGTCGCATGCGCTCTCACGCTGGCGGTGTTCATGGCGTCCTACGGCAGCCTGCCGGAATCGGTCCCCGTCCAGTTCGGCCTGGCGGGGGAGGCGAATTCGTACTGGCCTCGAGAGGCGGTGGTGTTCGGCATGCCCGCGGTTTTTGTCCTCGTCGACATAGTTGCGGGGCTGTCGCTCTCGAAGAGGGAGGACGCGCGTGCCTGGATGCACTGGATCGTCCCCGCGGTCGCGTTCGCGGCGACCGGGCTGGTCATCCTCATGGGAACGAAGTGACGGGCATGGGAAACGAGGCATTCTCAACGACCGGCGCCGCACCAGTGCTCGTGGTCGAAGGGTTCTCCAAGTCCTACGGCGGCAAGAAAGTCGTCGACGGGGTGTCGCTGTCGGTGGGGTCGGGGCGCATCTTCGGGTTCGTCGGCCCCAACGGCGCGGGAAAGACCACGCTCATCCGCTCGATCGTCGGCGCCCTCGCCTTCGACGGGGGCGACATCCGCATCTGCGGGCAGTCGGTCCGCACCGACCCCGTGGCGTGCAAGAGGGAGACCGCTTACGTGCCCGACAACCCCGACGTCTACGGCTTCCTCACCGGGATGCAGTACCTCGACTACGTCGCCGACCTGTTCGGCGTGAGCGCGGGCGTGCGCGCCGAGCGCATCCCCGCCTACGCGGGGCGGCTGGGGATCGGTGATCGCCTAGGGGAGACGGCATCGGCCTACTCGCACGGCATGAGGCAGAAGCTCGTGCTCGTCGGCGCGTTCCTCCACGAGCCGCGGCTGCTCGTCCTCGACGAGCCGTTCGTCGGCCTCGATCCGGAGGCGGCCTACGAGCTGAAGGCGATGATCCGCGAGATAGTCTCCCGCGGTTCGGCCGTGTTCCTCTCGAGCCACGTGCTCGACACGGTCGAGAAGCTCTGCGACGAGGTCGCGATCATCAGGAAAGGCGCTATAGTGCGTGCCGGCTCGGTCGACGAGATACGCGGGGACGAGAGCCTCGAGCAGGTGTTCCTCGAGATCGCGAGGGAGGCTCGCGATGAGTAGCCTCGCCCCCCTTCTGAGGGTGCAGATGCTCGGGGCGTTCGGGATCGGACGGCTTCTCAACGAGCGGGAGCCGGCGGCGAGGCGCAGGCTCGTCCTCGGCGCCGCGGGGGTCGTCCTGCTCGCGGCGCTCGCGGCCGGTTACGCGTGGGCGGTCGGCGGCTCGCTTGCTGCGGCTGGCGCCTCCGATGCGCTGCCG
>NZ_QSCW01000027.1:0-14339 GCF_003463445.1 Collinsella sp. OF02-10 | reverse complement strand
CGTGGCGCTGGCGCTCGCGCCGGCCGTCCCCGTGGCGGCGGCGGTCGCCCTCTCGTTCCTCGTCGCCTGGGCGGCGTCGCGCGTGCCGAACGCCAACCGGGCCCTCGGTGTCGCCGGACTGGTCGCCGCGGTCGCGATCGTCGTGGCCGTGATGGCCTTCACGGGAGGGTCTAGCTCGCTTCGCTTCGACGACCCCGAGCTTCTCTTCCCCCTCGGAGGACGGATCGAGGCGGCGGTGGGGTCGGCGTGGCCCCCCGCGGCATGGGCATCCGGCGCGATTCGGGGGGACGTCGCCGCGCTCGCTCTCTTTGCGGCGTCCTCCGTCGCCGCCGGCGCTGCGATGGTCGCCGTGCTGGCGAGGTTCCTTGTTCCCTTGAACTCGCTTCTTGCGGCGGGAGGCGCGCGGGTCTCGGCTGCTGCGGAATCGGGCAAGGCCCGGCATCCGCTCCATGCGATGGTGGCCAAGGAGCTTCGGCTTTGGGTGGCCACGCCGACCTACCTCATGAACACCGCCGTCGGCCCGGCTCTCGCTCTGCTCGCTGCCGTTTCCGCGGCTGTCGCCGGGCCTCAGGCCCTCGCCTCGGCGGCCAACGTGCCCGGTGTCGACCACGATGCGCTGGCGGGGCTCGTCTCTGCCGCGTTCCCCTGGGTTCTCGGGCTCTGCGTGGCCATGACGCCGTTGTCCGCCTCGTCCGTCTCCCTCGAGGGGAGCGCCCGGTGGGTCGCGCAGACGGCGCCGGTGCCTTCTGCGGCAATCGTCCGGTCGAAGGTCGCGGCGAACCTGCTCGTCGCCGTTCCGGCATCGCTCGTGGCAGGGGTGATAGCTTCCTTGTCGCTCGCAGGCGGGCCTGCGGATGCCGCCTTGATGGTCGCCGCGCCCGTCTCGTGCGGGCTTCTCGCCTCGTGCCTGGGCGTGCTGCTCGACGCGAGGCGGCCCCGCTTCGACTGGGCGAGCGCCTACGAGCCGGTGAAGAGGTCCGCCAACGTGGCCATCTGCGTCGGGGCGGGCGTCGCCGCGTCTTTCGCGGGGGGCGGGGCGACTCTGCTGGCGGGTCCCTGCGCGGGTATCGCGGCCTCGATGGCGATGGCCGCGCTTTCCGTGCTCGCCTGGAAGGCGGCATCGCGCGTTTCTCTGCAGGACCGCTAGCAGGATGCGCGCAAACGATATACTTACCCTATAGCAGATAGAACAGCAACGGAAGGAGCCGTCATGATCCTTCGCATAGACCAGATGTCGTCCGAGCCCGTCTACCTCCAGGTGCGCGACCAGATCGTCGCCGCCATCGCGCGCGGCGAGCTGCGGCCGGCCGACCGCCTGCCCAGCGTGCGCGCCCTCGCGAGCGACCTGGGGATCAACTTGCACACCGTGAACAAGGCGTACGCCGTGCTGCGCGACGAGGGGTACCTGCTCATGCGCGGCCGGTCGGGGGCCGTCGTGGCGGACTACCAGCAGGCCGCCAGCGCCGAGCGCAAGGCTGCCGGGGCCGAGCGGATCGCCTCCGAGCTCTACCGGCTCGCCCTCGAGCATTGCGCGCAGGGCGGCACCGAAGAGGCGTTCCTCGAGGAGGCGCGCCTCCAGGCCGGCCGCGCGTTTTCCGACCCAGGCATCTCCGGTACGCGTCGGGATGTAAGCGTGCTCGGGCTGGATGAGGAAGGCCGTCGTCTCAAGGCGGAGGAAGGAAGCCGTGCGGGTGATATCTCGAGGCTTCAGCCGTCCAAGGAAGGGGTGTGATTTCAATGATTGCCAGCGCGACGATTGGCATGTTCGCGTCGATAACGCTTGCGTTCGGGATGCTTCTGTCCTTTACGCCGTACCTCATGCCGCGAAACGAGTGCTTCGCCGTCACGGTTCCGCCATCGGGGCAAAGGGACCCCGCGCTGGTCGGTCTTAAGAAACGCTACGCGACGTCCATGGTCGTCTTGACCGTCGTCGCGACCGTCGCCGCCATCGTGGCGGGCGCTCTGATCGTCCGAGGCTCTGAGGAGCCAGAGTCTGGGGCCCTCTTCGCCGGCATCGCCCTCGAGAGCGCTGCGGTTCTCGTTCCCGTCGCAGCCTCCTTCGTCCTCATGCTGTTCAATCGGCGCAGGGTCGTGGCGATAAAGGAAGAGCGGGGATGGGCGGCGGTGCGCTGCCAGACGGCAGCCGTTGTCGCCGAAGACGACATCCCTCGGGCGATTCCCCTCGCATGGAGCCTTCTGTATATTCCCGTCATCCTCGGGACCGTCGCGCTCGGCTTGGCGCTCTATCCGCAGATGCCCGACATGCTTCCCATGCACGCGGACTTCGCGGGCAACGTCGACAGATGGGAGCCTAAGTCGATTGGAAGCGCGATCGGCTTTCCCGTGGTCTTCGAGCTCTTCATGGCGGCGTGCTTCGCGTTCTGCCACTGGATGATCCTCCGCTCGAAGCGCCCGTCGAACCCCGATTCGCCGGCCACGTCCGCCCTTGCTTACGGGCTGTTCGCCCGTGCGCAGAGCATCTTCCTTCTTGCGACAGGAATCCTTCTGAGCGGCGGGGTGGGCGTGCTGTTCCTTCTGTCGTCGGCGGGGTTCATCGAGCTGGCGCAGGCCGCGGTGGCGGTCATCGTCCTCTGCGTGCCGGTGGTGGTCGGCAGCATCGCGCTCTCCCTCGTATACGGCCAGGCCGGCTCGCGGGTGTTCAAGCGAATGCAGGAGGATGGAGACCTGCTTGTCGACGACGATGTTCGCTGGAAACTCGGGGTGTTCTACTTCAACCGCGATGACGCGAGCCTGTTCCTCCCGGAGAGATTCGGATTCGGTTGGACGATGAACCTCGCGCGACCGGCTGCATGGGCTTTCATCTTGGGAGGAGCTGCGATCACCGCTGGCTTCATCGCAGTCGTGGCTTTCCTCGTGTGATGCCGAAGTCGGTTTCAGCAAGAAGAAAGGCAAGGCTTCCGAAGCGACCGTTTCGGGACTCCGCCGAATCCCGAAATGGCGGACGGGTGCAGGGGGCATGCCTCCTGCCGCGGGTCCGGGACGAGCAGCCCCGGTGCAAGGTGCGAAAGGAGCTGAACCGGGCGATGCGAGCCGATCGCATCGCCCGGTTTTTTATCCGCCGCTTGATAGGCTGGACTAGGATACCTGATGCATCCTGAACGACGCGATCGAGATCGGGGCCGCCACGAGCGCAAGGAGGACGTAGACGGCAGCCACCATCCCGACGAGGTCGACCACGAACGGGCCCAGCGAGTACGACTCGAGCGCCGCGAACAGCATGTTGAAGTTCGAGAAGCAGGTCGGGAAGAGCGCGAGCACGCGCTCGATGACGCCCACGCCCGCCGAGGGCACGAGCCCGGTGAGCAGGATCAGCACCACGTCGACGACGAAGACGGACAGCGTCGAGCGGGTGCGCGAGGAGAGCGCGAGCGTGAGGCACGCGAACCCGATGCACACCGCGTACATCAGCCCGACCGATATGAGCGCGGCCTGCCCTGCGGAAATCGGGTACGGCGAGGACAGCGAGATGTTCTGGACGGAGAGCCAGAAGCCGTCCGCTCCGTAGAACGCCAGCGAGACCCCGATCACGACGGCGGCGCAGGCCGCGAAGTAGACGGTTGCCCAGAGAAGCGACGCAAGCACCTTGGCGGCGACGAGGCGGCCGCGCCCGTGTCGCGCCGAGAGCACCACCGCGTCGGCGCCCGACTGGTATTCGAACGAGAAGACGGGCGCGAGCGTCACGCACACGGCGAGGATCGCGAAGGAGAGGAAGGCCACGCAGTCGACGATGTTGCCCCAGCCGCCAACGTAGCCGTACTCGATCGGCTCGGCAACCGACGCCTGCATTCCGGTCCAGTAGGCGCGCTCGGCGTCCGAGTACTCCCACATGCCGCCCTGCCCCTCGTCGAGGGCGTCCTGGGTCATCTGCGCGACCGCCCCGTACCAGTCCGCCGCCATCTCGGGCGTGACGAGCGCGGCGGTCTGCGCGGGCTCCTGCCCAGGCGCTCGCCAGGGGTTGAGCAGGGTCGTCCAGTACGGGTCGTAGAGCGCGGCGGTCCCCTCCTGCCCGTAGGTCTCGAGCATGAGGCTGTAGACGGCCGATCCCGTCATCTGGAGCACCGCGTCGGCGTCGATTTGCGAAAACACCTCGTCTTGGTAGGCGGCGATGTCGGCGGCGGCCTGCTCGGGCGTGATGGCGCCGGCGTGTGCCTCGCGCTCCGCCTTGGCGTAGGCGATCGCGTCGGTCCCCGAGAGCACCTCCCCCGCCGCGTTCTCGGTCTTCGTCTGCGCCACGTTGAGGGCCATGACGCCCGCCAGAAGCACGAGCACGCCGACGTTCATGGCAATCGCTATGCGACGCGAGAGCATCTTCTTGAGCTCGAACCATACGAGGCTACGCATGGCGGCCTCCCTTCCCCTCGAAGCTGCCGGCGGGCGCCGACGCCTCGTCGCGGAACACGTAGAGGTAGAGGTCCTCGAGGGTGGGTGCGGCGGGCGCCGAGCCGGGGATCTCGGGGGCGTCGGCGACGTAGCGCAGGATCGCGGCGCCGTTTCCGAGATAGTGCGCGTTCGCAACCGCGAGGCGCTCCGAGAGGCGCTCCGCCTCGGAGGCGGCGACCTCGGCCTCCCAGACCTTGCCCTTCGCGCGGGCGACCAGCTCGGCGGGCGCCCCCTCCATGGCGATGGCGCCCGCCCTCATGACGAGGATGCGGTCGGCGATGCTCTCCACATCCGAGACGATGTGCGTGGAGAGCAGCACCGCCTTGTCGCGGGCGAAGCCGGCGATGAGGTTGCGGAAGCGCACGCGCTCCTTCGGGTCGAGCCCGGCGGTCGGCTCGTCGAGGACGAGCACCTCGGGATCGTTGATCATCGCCTGCGCGATGCCGAGCCGCTGCTTCATGCCGCCCGAGAACGTGCGGATCCGTCGGCGTTCCTCGCCCTCAAGCCCCACGGCGGAGAGCAGCTCGAGCGAGCGCTCCCTCGCCTCGCGGCGCCCCAGACCCTTCAACGCGGCCATGTACTCCATGAAGTCGAGCGCAGCGAACTCAGGGTAGTAGCCGAAGTCCTGGGGCAGGTACCCCAGGATCGCCCGGTAGTCCCCGCCCATCCGCTCGACGGGCGCGCCGTCGAAGAGCACCTCGCCGGAGGTGGGGCGCAGCACGCCGCACGCCATGCGCATGAGCGTCGTCTTGCCGGCGCCGTTCGCGCCGAGCAGCCCGTGCACGCCCGGCCCGAGCTTCGCGCTCACGCGGTCCACGGCGATCTTGCTGCCGTATTCTTTGGTGATCCTATCGAACCTCAATTCCATGAGAGCTCCTGTTCGTCGTAGGGTGGGTTGTCAGAAGACGGAGGAAGGCGCGGGCATCGCCGTCTCGCAGCCCCCCTCGGCCGATAGCCGCATCCAGCAGAGGGCTTCCCGTACGAGCCAAAGGGCGCCTGCCGAGGCGGCGACCGCCCATATCCAGACTGCTGCCGTGCAGTACGCTTCCGGAGCAGCGACCTTCAACAGGATGCAGAGGGCGAATACGCCTGCCGGCCAGGCGACGGCCGCAATTGCGGCGTCGGCGCTCGGGACCTTCCTCGCGAGCATGAGCCCTCCCGCCGCCGAGAGCAGGAAGGGGGCGAGGGAGAACGCCGCCGAGCTCGAGGCGGGGATGATGCGCGCGGATGCGACGCAGGCGACGGCGAGGGCGAGAAGGCTCGATATCGAGAAAGCCATGAGCCGCGAGAACGCGACGGAGGCGGAATTGTGCAGGCACGATGCCTCCAGCTCCTGCATGCGGTTCGAGCGGGCGCGGACGACGCCGGCCAGGCTTGCGGCGGCAAGGGCCGGGCCCGATGCGACCAGCACGGCTTCGGCCTCGTGCGCGCGGGTGCCGAGCAGGGCGAGCGCAACCGCCAATGCGACGACCGCCATTGCGGGGACCCAGAACGCGGGCGGCGTGGATCCGATCGCCGCCCAGGCGAGCCCTGGGATGCCGTCGTGTCGATAAGGGCGCTCCGATGCGGCCAGCGCCGCAAGGTCCGCCGCCTTTCTCTTGCGGTCCGCCGCAAGAGGCTCGACCTTCCTCTCGCTTCGGTAGTGTTCGCGCAGGGCGTTTTCCAGCGCGGCTATTCCATCTTTTCTCATGGCGTCATCCCTTTCCCGTCATCTTCAAGCTCCGCTTTCAAAGTCTCTAGCGCGGCGGCTATTCTCCTGCCCGCCGCGAAGCGGCTCACGCCGAGCACGCGCGCGACTTCCTGAACCTGAAGCCCTTGGTCGTAGCGCAGCTCGAGCACTTCCTGCTGTTCGCGGGAAAGAGCTCGGAGCGCGTCGCGCACGGGGTCCGTCCCGTGGTCGTCGGGGGCGGGCGTCTCCTCGTCGAGCGGCTCCCATAGCCTTCCGCGTTTGCGGTAGGAATCCGCGCAGACGTTTCGGGCGATGGTCAGAAGGAAGGCGAGGGGCTTGCCCCGATCCCGGTATTTCGGCAGGCTCCTGACGAACCTCAGGAACGTCTCCTGGGCCGCATCGTAGGCATCTTCGCCAGAGGGGGCATGGCGTCTGCAGTACGCCAGCACGCTCTCGTAATGCTCCTCGACGATGCGTCGCGCCTCTTCTTCGCCTAGCCCATTTCTTTCGAAAGACAAGCTCTCCTCCTTTCGCCTTCACCTTGTATAACGTTTTAGGGCTCCGTAACGAGCACGGCAGTTTAAAAAAATAGAGGTAGCGTCCGCCGTGCGAATGCCCCGCGCCTTCGGGAAGCGGAAGGGCAAGGCTTACGAAGCGACCGTTTCGGGACCCTCCCATATCCCGAAACGGCGGACGGGTGCAGGTGGCCTGCCTCCTGCCGGGGCCCGGGGCGCGCAGCCCCGGCGCGATCGCGATCGTGAGGACGACGCGGAGGGAGCCGCCGGCGGGGCGGCCCCTCCGCGTTTCCGCCTACTCCCTCGGGACGATGAGGGCGGTGTCGGACTCGATCCTGTTGTTCGGGTTCCAACCCCAGTCTCCGTCGTGGTCGTATCGGGCGACGAGCGGCGTGCCTTTTTCGGAGCGGGCCACCACGGGGTAGTGCTCCCATCGCCCGTCGAAGTCGCTCACCCAGACCTCGTCTCCGATTTCGAGCTCCGAGGCGGGAATCTCCTCGGCGTCGAGGAGGTCTCCGAGCCGCTCGCCTTCGGGCATCGCCCCGTCGAAGGCCCGGAGCATGCCGTCGAAGTCGTGCGAGCCCTGCTCGACGAATCCTTCGCAAGGGAGGATCCGGTCGGCGATCCTCCATCCTTCGATGACGTAGATCCCGTTGTCCCCGGGACTCATATGCTTGTCGTCGGAGTAGGGCATGATGCCCACGCTCAGCGTGCCTCCGAAGAAGTTGCCGACGACCTGGCAGAGCCTCGCCCATCCGTAGTCGTCCGAGCTCGGCGCGCGGTAGCCTTTGAGCTCGCAATACCGAAGCAGCGGCTCGACGGTGTCGCGTCCCCCGTTCCAATGCAGGTATATTCCGATCTTCCTGTCGGCGGTGGTGATAACGGCTCGGTTTCCCATGACGGCCCCTTTCGGCTTTCGGCCCGCCCCTTTGGCTGGCCTCGTGGCTTGGGAGGCGCCCCGGTTCCCGGGGGCGTCAGCGGAGGGAAGCGAAAACCCGCGAGGGCCCTGAGCTTCCGGGCGTTTGGTCGACGGGTCTTTCGCACGGAAGGTTTTTCGCGCCGTTGACGCGCGCGGGGTTCGGGGCGATCCTAGGGCCTCGAGGACCGCGGCGGACGGGACGTGTCGAGAGGGCTAGATACGGGAATCGAGCGGACGCCCGCCTAGCCGAGGAGATGGGCGATCGTGATGATCTCCCCGACAGAGTGGAGGGAGCAGACAACCGTCAGACAGCACATCGCGACGGTCATGGCCCTTGCGAACCATGCGTCCGCCTTGTCTTTCTCGTTCCGCCTCCTCTTTCTGACGATACGGCAGCTCGCGGTCGGCTTGCGCGAGAAGACGTCGGCGTACTCGTCGAACAGCTCTGCCTCGTTGCGGATGAGGGAGATCGCCGCCTTGATGTCCCCGATCAGTTTCCGGCCGTCGACCCCGACTTCGAAGATGTGCGTCCTGTCGAAAGCATCGAGCTTCTCCGGGCTCTGCATGAGGCGAAACCGTTCCCCGTCGACTCCGTTCGCGAGGGATGTCCGCTCGCAGGAGAATGCCCGCAGTGCGCCGCGAAGCGCGGAAATCTCCGCTGCGTCGGAAACCCCGTATTTCTCGGCTGCTCCGTCGATCGCCTGCAGGAGATCGTATGCTCCTGCGCATGGAGAGAAAAGCTCGTTGTAGACGAGCCCAATCGCGTGCCTCTCCAGGGCGTCGTAGGCCTCGATCGCCTCCCGGTAGATGATTTTGGTTCCTGGCTCTGGGAACGTGCTTGCTGGCTGGTCCATGCGGGACTCCTTTCATGGGGGCGGATTGGGATGCGCGGATATGCCGCGCGTAAGAGGGCCTTGGTTTTTCGCGAGCGGGGATGGCCTAGGCGGCTTTGCGTCCCTTGAACATCCTCGGGAAGCATCCGGCGATCCTTTTCGTGACCTTTTTTGCAGCTGGCGGGTCGACGATGTAGGCAACGATCACGACTGTTGCGGCCCCCAGAGTGACGAGGATGCCGAGGGTTTCCTGATCGCGCTCGTGTCGCTTCTCGTCGATGGACCCCATTTCGGCTTCCTCCTCTTTGAGCCAGCCTCTGATCTCCTTCTTTTGATCAAAGGTGTAGCTGTCGTCCTTTAGCATCGCGCGGTAGACCTCGGCGTTTTTCTCGCAGGTCTTGAAGCGCTCGAGCGAGGCTTCCTTGTTGCTTTCGATGCCTGCTTTGAATACGTTTTCGAGTGTTTCCGGGATTTCCCCGGCGGCCTTTACGGCGGCGGGCGTCAAAGTCGACTTGATATCGGTGAACGAGTTGCTCATGGCGTTCCTTTCCGTGTTTCCAGGGCTGTGGCTGAAGCTGCGGGGCGAGCCGGTTCCAGCTGGCGAGGCGGCAACAAATTCCTTCTTCTCCAGTTGACCGGAGGCCCCCTGTCTGCAATCATTGTTGCAAAAATTATTGCCGCTTTCGATAGGATAAACGAAAAATTTTTACCGCTTAGGGGGAATCATGGCATACAAGCCGGTTGAATGGGAAGACGACATCTACAAGAAGAGGTTCGTCAGGACCCTCAAGGAAAAGGGAAAGACCATCAAGGAGATCGCCGAGGAATGCGGGGTGGACGAGCGGGGACTTCGGAGGTCCTTGAATGAGACCAAGCGGATGAAGAGGTGGCTTGTGGAGGATATCGCGAGACGGCTCGATGTCAGCCCTAGGTTCCTGGTCGGAAAATACGACGTTCTCGCCAAACGGGAGGGCATCGGCGAAGAGGAGGAAGAGCGATGGCTGTCGATGCTCTCTTCGGAAAAGTTTCCCTATGTCGGCGAGGAGGTCAGGGACACGACTGCAAAAGAGTACCTAAGCAGGCTCCTTGGGTTCCATGGGATCTCGAAAGAGCAACTCAGGGCTCTTCCCTTCGAAACGCAGCTAGATTTTCTGGAAAAGCTGGAGGAATCGCTAGCCTCCATCCTTTCCGAGTACTTCCCGGAGAACGCGGCGGGCGACGACACGTACGTGGAGTGCTACCGCATCATTGCCAGCCTCGAGGGAAGGCGAGAGGACTTTTTTGCGGAAGGTGTGCGAGGCGATGATTTCGTTTAGCGCTTGCCCCAGAGTTTTCCTTGACCATGGAACGGGTTGTTTAAATGATATTTGGAATGCCACTTCGCTATAATGAGAACAAATGTTCGTATTATATAGGAGAGTGAGCAATGCCGATCCAGAAAAGGAAATCCCTGGCGGGCACCTGCGGCATCCCGAAGGAGCAGGACCGCATCTATGTGAAGACTTTCGACGGGGACGGGTTCGAGAGGGTTTATCCCCCTGGCATCATCCCCAAAAAGGTGTCCGCGCCATCCCTGGGGACCTGGGAGATTCGGGCATCCTCATCCCGTAGGGAGTTCGGGCGCGAGATATTCGGCAATCTGTGCGTTCACGTCGTTGTGACGGTGAGGGGAAGGCAACGCAACCTGTGGTGGGAGCACGGCGACTGGTTTGTTTCCAAAGGGGGATCTCCTACTCGACCATAATGGCTTTTTTTGAACGCGATGTCGCAGCCTTGGGTTTACGCGGCTCGACCGTTTCTGGGTGGGTTCTGCTGCTTGTCGTCAGCGATTTTCTTTACCGAACGCTCCCCGATAAGAGAAGAAGTAGAGGCCTTGCCTGAAAGCTAATCTTTGATGAGCATTAATTTATTCGCTAGCGGAGCCTGCCGGAAAACTGCGAGGAGGGGCCCGGCAGGCATGGAATATCAACAGGATTCTGGCCCGGCGCCGAAACCTGCGGGCATTTCCGCTCTCGTGCGCATGCGTCGGCATGTCTTCTTGCTGTGCGCAAGGAAAGGCTCTTCCGCCTTACCGATTTGTCGGTGAGGGCAGCTCGATGGCCTCGGCTATATTACTTGATAGGCGCGCCGCCGAATCCTGCAGCATGGCATAGTACTCTTCTATTGAGGATCCAACTGTTTTCTGGATTCCTTTTTCCAGTATTGCCAAAGGAGGCTCGCCATTGCATCCTTTTTTGCCGACGAGGGTGGGGAAGTCGTAATGCACGAAAGCGTTTCTCAGATCAGCCGTCTTCTCGATCGCCTTCCTCGTTTTTCTTGGGATTGTTGAGGACAACAGCTTGATGCTGTCCGCGGTGCAGCCGAACTCGGCAGGTGACGACATTGCTGTGTTAACGAAGCTCTTCATGCTGCGTACGGCCGTCAGCAGCGCCGCGCTCTGGAATTTTAGGTAAAGAAGGTCGCTGAAGAATCCGGATCTGTGGAGGGCCTCTACGGAGTTGATTTGCGTCAGCAGTTCCGACAGCATGAAGAAGCACGCCTCATTCCGTACCCCTTTGCTTGCGAGCGGCGCAAGCAATCTGGGGAAGTGCAAATCCCTGCTTACAGCGTTGAACTCCTCCGCCTTGCAGCTTTCGGCTATTAAGCCGGTTAATTTTGCCACTACGCAGTTGACCGCTGCGGCCTTGCCTATGTCGAAACCGATCTGGCGGTTCTCTTCCTCGTTGAGCAAGGGGGATCCTGCTCCGTGCTTTTTCTCAACGTAACGGGCATGAACGTAGGACGTTAGGATTGGAAGGCCGTCGTAATACACGATTGAGGTTTCAGGCTGAATCGCATTTAGGATCGGGCCGAGCAGCCCGGTGTGATTTTTCATGAGCGAGCTGAGCTCGGCGACAACGGTGGCGGTCTCGTCGGAGTAATCTTTGAAGGACAAGCCGTCCGCGGACAGAGATTTGGTCCTGTTCCTTAGCCTGTTTATATCTTCGGTGTCGGAGGGAAGGCTGCTGCCAAAATACTTTCTCGCGAATATGACCCCGTCATGGACGGTGATGGCGCAGAAGGGCAGTATTGTCAGCATAAGATACGGGGATGCTTCTGGAAACCGCTCGGCGTGATCGACGAGCATGCTGAACATTCGGCCTTCTTCGGCGAAAAGAAGGAGGCTGCAGCTGTCTTCGATCTGCATGGAGTTGGAGCTTGTTTTCATACGAAGCTAATCTCCAATCTCCTGCCTAGGCCTCGCGCTATCTTCTCGAGGGTCGCCACGGAAGGGTTGCCGTTGCCGTTCTCGAGCCGGCAGAGGTTGGAGGCCTTCATCCCGCAGCGCTCGGCGAGCTCCTGCTGGGTGAGCCCCTCTTCCATCCTCGCCTCCACGATCTGGCGCATCACGTCGCGTTCTGCGGACTGCTCCTCCCATTCCCGTGCGAACTCTTCGTCCTGGAGGGACCTCTCCAGGTGCTTCCTGAAATCACTCATTTCTCGACCTCCAGTCCTCGCGCATCCTCTTCGCCCGCTCGATCTCCCTCGCGGGGGTCTTCTGCGTCTTCTTGACGAAGCCGTGAGTGAGCACGATCTCCCCTCCGGCGATGAAGAAGTAGAGGACCCTCGTGATGTCGCTTCCCTGCACGGTTCTCAGCTCGAATATCCCGTCGTCGAGATGCCTGGAGAACGGCATCCCCAGGGCGGGACCGTGCTCCTCCAGCAGCTCGAGCCTTCCGAAGACCTTCGCCCTCATCTTCGCGGTCAGGCCGTCGATGAACTCCTCGACGGGGCGCCTGCCCCTGGCGTCCTCGTAGTAGTTGACCTCGTACATCAAGGCTCCTTCAAATCTTATCAAATATGATAATTGTTGGCAATCGCCACGGGATTACTCGCCGCCCAGCAGCTCGCCGATCTCGTCGGCCGCCTCACGGTCGTTCTGCTCGATGGCGTGCGCGTAGATGTCCATGGTGAGCGCCGCGGTGCTGTGGCCGAGCCTGTTCTGCACGGTCTTGATGTCCGCCCCGTTGCTTATAAGGAGCGTCGCCTGGGTGTGCCGGAGCTCGTGGAACTTCAGGCCCTCGTAGCCCGTCCTCTTGATTCGGGGGATTCCGCGCGAGTCAACGTACCTGATCGCGCGCCCCTGCTCGCCGAAGCCGTTCTCCACGCAGAACTCGCGGAACCACCTCCCGAAGATGTTGGGGTCGTAGTATCCCCCGTAGACGTTGGTGACGACGGGGCTCTTCTCGGTCTGCAGGATCGCTATCGCGTCGGTGTCCTCGCGGTCGAGCCTGCGCTTCCTGTTCTCGAGCTCGATCCTCTGCGTCCGCTTCCACTCCTCTAGGTACGCGACGATCTCGCTGTCGAGGGATATCCAGCGCTTGCTCTTCCTGCTTTTGGGATCTCGCGGGACCTTGTCGCACGCGTACTGCTGCGCCACGTAGAGCTTGCGCTTGTCGAAGTGGACGTGCTCCCATGTGAGGCCGAGCACCTCCCCGCGCCTCATGCTCGTGTGCAGGGCGAGCAGCACCGCGCAGTGCGGGGCGCTCGCCGGGAGCCCGAGGATGATGGAGTTGAGCCTCTGCGCCTCGTCGACCGTGAGGCTGTGCCTCTCCTTGGGCTTCGGCCGGGGGATGGATATGGGGGAGCAGGGGTTCTTGGCGATGAGTCCGTCGTCGACCGCCTGGTTCATGATCTGGGAGAGCTTCTGGTGGACACGGTGCAGCCTGCTCTCGGTCGCGCCCTCCTTGCGCATCCTGGAGTAGGCGTTCCTCAAGGTGAAGGTGTCGAGGTCCTGCAGGCGGTACGCCCCGAAGAACGAGGATATCCACTTGATCTCGTAGGACTCCCTGTTCCACGCGAGCGGGCTCCTGAACTCGTGCTCGCGCTCCTCGTGGAACCGGGCGGCGTAGTCCCCGACGGTTATGTCGCTCGGCTTTATGGCGGAGGGGTCCATGAGCTCGGCGCGGTACTCCATCAGCGCCTTGGCCGCCTCCGACTTGGTGCCGTGGACGGTGCGGCTGGGCGACTTCCTGTACTTGCCCGTCACGGGGTCCTTGCCGAGCGAGACCCTGATGCGCCACGTGTTCTTCTTGCCCGCCTTTTCGATTGATCCTATGCCGGATAATGAGCTTCTTCCTGACATCGTCTGCCCTTTCCCTTCTCGTCTTCATGGGAAAGAAGACCGCCGTTCGAGACACCCCTTGTCAAGTGTCTGATACGGTCTTCTTTTCCGTCTTCGGTCACAGTACAGAAACGTACTGTTTTGGGCAAATTTGGGCAAATTATGGGCGAAAATGCTGAAACAATCTGAAACATCATGGGTATCAGGTTTTTTTGACAGGCTTATGACCTGCGGAAATAGGGAAAAATGAAACAATCTGGTCACTAATAGGGTGTTCTCATAACCCGGAGGTCGTAGGTTCAAATCCTGCCCCCGCGACCAAGAACTTGCAGCTCGTCGGCCTAGCCGGCGAGCTTTTTTGTTATCTGACGACCATGTTTTCGGCACGGTTTTCAACCTCTCAAACAAAATCTCGATCTGTAACGCGTAGACCCGATTTGGACGGCTAGATGTTACAGATCGAGATTTTCCGGCAGCCGGCCCCCGTTTGTCTAAATCTGTAACACGAGGGATGGATTTTGCCGAGTAACTGTTACAGATTGAGATTTTCTGCCGGGACGGTTTTGGTTTGTCTCGATCTGCTCCAATGTGCCCTGCGTCTTTATGGGTCTTGCCACGTCGTTCTTCACGTTTATGCTGCAGCAGCCGATCAACTTTGGCCACCTCTTCGCATTCTGGGCCTTTGGAATCGCGCTCGCGGTTTGCCTGGTTATGTCGGGAACGCTCGTGTGCTCGGCAATCTTTGGAAAAGAGCGCGCTATTCAGGCGCTTACGCCGCTCGATGTGCTCGGGGCGCAGCAGAACCATAAATAAGAAAACTCGATTATCAGGGGCGGACGCCGTGAAGCACACCGCCCATTACAGTCTGAAATAGGCCATCGATAAATTTCGATGGCGA
>NZ_QSCW01000026.1:0-22261 GCF_003463445.1 Collinsella sp. OF02-10 | reverse complement strand
TCGCCATCGAAATTTATCGATGGCCTATTTCAGACTGTAATGGGCGGGCACCGTGGCTGGTGTCCGCCCCCCTTGGCTTAGGAGGCTTTAACTTGTGTAGCTTGCGAACTAACGGGCCTGCTTAACCTTTGCCGCTGCCTCGACAAACGACTTCCACAGGTTAAAGTCGGTCTCGAGCGTCTTCCACGTGTACTCAGGGTGCCATTGCACGCCCAAGCAGAATGGTTGGCCTTCGACCTCGATGCACTCGGGAACGCCGTCGGTTGCCTTGGCGACCAAACGCGTGCTCTTACCCAGACGGTCGACGCAACAGTGATGTGCCGAGTTGGTCTGGATCAGCCTGCGCCCGCCAAGCGCGCGCTCCAGCAGCGAGCCCGGCACGACCTCGACGGGATGCACGGGGTCGTTGAGCACGTGGGTATGGCGCCACTGAGTGCGGCCCTCGCGAGCGCCCAGGCTCGGCACGTCCATGCACAGGGTGCCGCCAGTGGCGACATTGAGCAACTGCGTGCCGCGGCAGGTGGTAAAGAGCGGCTTTTTGGCGCGGAGTACCTCGCCGACCAGCTTAAACTCAAAGCTATCGCGGATCTCGCAGCAGAGGGTGGGGTCGTAGGGTCGATCATCGCCCCAACGTTTGGGATTGACATCGGGGCCGCCGGGAATGGCGATGCCGTCGGCGATATCGACGTAATGACGGATGACCTCAATGTCCTCGGTGATGGACATCTGCAGCGGCAGGCCGCCGGCGGCAAGGATGGCATCGACAAAGACACTTGCGATTTCCTCGTTGGGGGAGAGCGTCTCGCTCAAAAAGGGCTTCGCTTCTTCCCAGCGCGGTGCTACCAGGATAAGCGGGCGGTCGGCGGGGTCGACGTCGACGTGCGGGGTATAGGACGATGAGGTACGGGTTCCGATCATGGGCGTGGCTTTCGAATCCGGGTGGACATGGCGCAGGGGCGTGGCGGGACAGATGCGGCGCGGGACAGACGCTCCTGATGAATGTGCCCTGCGTGGCATTTGGGTTAGTGGCCCTTGATGGAGTTGAGGAACTCCTGGGCGCGTTGGGTCTTGGGGCGGTCAAAGAACTCGTCGGGTGTACCGGTTTCCACAATCTGGCCGTCGGCCATAAACACGACGCGGTCGGCCACGCGGCGGGCAAAGTTCATCTCGTGCGTAATCACGATCATCGTCATACCCTGCTGGGCCAGACGGACCATGACCTCGAGCACCTCGTTGATCATCTCGGGGTCGAGGGCACTTGTGGGCTCGTCAAAGAGCATGGCCTTGGGCTGCATGGCGAGTGAACGGGCGATGGCCACGCGCTGCTGCTGGCCGCCCGAGAGCTGTGCGGGCACCTTATCGGCCTGTTCGGCAACGCCCACGCGGCTCAACAGATCCATGGCGCGCTCACGAGCTTCCTCCTTGGACACGCCCAGCACGTCGACCGGCCCCAGCATGACGTTCTGCAGTACCGTCATATGTGCAAACAGGTTGAACTGTTGGAACACCATGCCCAGCTCGGCACGCATGCGGGCAAGGTCTTTGCCTTCCTGCGGCAAGGGCTCGCCCTCGATGAGGATCTCGCCAGAGTCGATGGTTTCCAGGCGATTGATGGTGCGGCACATGGTCGACTTGCCCGAGCCCGAGGGGCCAATCACAACGACGACCTCGCCGCGGTCGACCGAGAGATTGATGTCGTTGAGGACGTGCAGATCGCCGTAGTGCTTATCGACGTGCCTGAGCTCGATCAGCGGCTGATTGCCGGTGGAAGAGGTGCTCTGTGCCATGGTGCTCGGCTCCTTATGACTCGAAATGGTAAAGCGTTAGCGGATGATGGTCGCGCCGGTCTTGTGCGAGACGTAGACAGCGGCCTTGTTGATCGCGACGTTGATGAGGATGTAGATGACCGCGATCACCAGATAGACCGATACGAGCGCGTCGTAGTTGGTAATGAGCACGCGGGCATTTTGCATGAGGTCGGGGTAACTCACCACGTAGGCGACGGTGGTGTCTTTGACTACGACCACGAGCTGCGAAATCAACGACGGAATGATAAATCGGATAGCCTGCGGCAACACGATTTTAAAGGTGATTTTAGCCTTGGAGAGACCGAGTGCCTGGGCGGCCTCGACCTGACCGCGCGGCACGGCGTTGACGCCGGCACGGAAGATCTCGGCCAGTACGCCGGCCGCAGCGAGCGCGACGGGAAGCGTGAGCATCCAAAACGACGGCAGTGCGATCTTGTACTGGGGCAGCACCAAAAAGAAGAAGTAGATGAACAGCAGGCTCGGCACGCCACGGAAGAAATCGGTGAGCACGCGGCAGACCAGCTGCAACGGCTTGATGCCGCTCGTGCGGCCGAGCATAAGGGCTAAGCCCAGTACCAGCGCAATGACGCCGGCGGTGAGTGCGACTTTAACGGTGCCCTCAAAACCGGCAAGCAGGAACTTCCAGGTGGTGAGGTGCGTAAAGAAGTACCAGTAATGGACCGAAAGCTGGCCGGTCACGTAAAAGCGCTGCAGCACCAGAGCGATGAGCGCGGCCACGGCAACAAGTGAGATGGCGGTGCCGACGCGAATCTTGGCACGCATCTTGGGGCCGGGAGCCTCGTAGAGCGCATCGCGCATGGTAAGTGCAGGGGAGGAATGTTTGCTCATCGGAGGATCCTCACCTTCTTATCGATATAGTTGCCAATGTGGCTCACCACAAAGGCCGTGCCCAGGTAGCCGAGTGCCGAGATAAAGAACGCGGCGACGCCGCCGAGCGAGCGCGTGTTGATGTAGCTCACCACGCCGGTGAGCTCCTGCGGCTTAAGCGGTACCTGACTGCCGAGCGCGGTGGTGAGCATGACGGCGATAAAGAGGTTGGTCATGGGCAGCACGCTCGAGCGCAGCGCCTGCGGAATCACGATCTTGGCGAGGATACGGCTGAAGCTCATGCCCAGCGAGCGGGCGGCTTCCACTTGGCCGACACCGACGGTGTTGATGCCGCTCATAAAGTTCTCGGAGCCAAAGGCAGAACCCAAGAGCACTGTGGCGACGATGACGCAGGTGCGGTAGGGCAGGACGACCTTGAGCGGCGGCAGCGCATAGACGACGATGATGAGTAGCGCGATGCCGGGGATGTTACGGAAGACCTGGACATACAGGTCGCCAAAGACGCGCAGCGGCTTGAGCGGCGACACGCGCATCACGGTGACAGCGACGGCCAGCACCATGGCGATGGCAAACGACTCAAGCGTCATGCCCCAGGTTGCTAGCAGGGCGTCGATATAGTTCTGGCCATAGAGCGACCAGAGCTCGGAGAGACTCATGCGGACCTCCCGCCGATAAGGAAAGGGGCTCCCGTGTGTACGGAAGCCCTGACAACTCAGTGAGGAAACAGTTTACCGCAATAAAGCGCATCATGCGTTTCCATATGGTTTCGTAGCGGCCGTTACTAGGCGTATTACCTAGGCGCCGACCTCGGGCAGCTCGGGAACGTTGGTGTCGCCCGTGCGGTCGCCGATGCAGATCTGCCACAGCTCGGTCCAGGTGCCGTCGTCCTCGATCTTCTTGAGGAAGTCGTTGACAAAGGCGACACCGTCGGAATCGAGCGGCAGGCCGATGCCATAGGGCTCCTTGCTGCCGAAGGGCTTGCCGGCGATCTTGTACTTGCCGGGCTCGCGGACCAGGGCGCTCTGCTGCATGTTGTTATCGATGACGTAGGCGTCAACGCGGCCCTGCTGGAGTGCCTGGCGGGCCTCCTCGTCGGTCTTGAACTCCTGCTGGCTGGCCTTGGGAGCGAACTCCTCCAGGATGGCGGGGCCGTTGGAGCCGGACTGGACGGCGACGTTCTTGTCGGCCAGGTCGTCGACGCTCTTGATGTCGTCGTTGTCGGCGAGCACTAGGATAGCCTGCTGGGTGTAGTAGTAGGGACCGGCGAAGGAGACGAGCTTCTTGCGCTCGTCAGTGATGGTGTAGGTGGCAAAGACGGCGTCGACCTGGCCGTTCTGCAGGACGGACTCGCGCGTGTCCGAGGTCACCTGGGTGATCTCGACCTTGTTCTCGCCCAGGATGTAGTTGGACAGAAGCTGCGCGACGCCGGCATCGAAGCCACGGGTCTGACCGTCTTTCTCGTTGAGGAGGGAGAAGAGCGTGGAGGTCTGAACGCCACCGATCTTAAAAACGCCGGCGTCCTTGACGGCCGTGGCCCAGGTGCTGGCGGCGATGGCGTCGTTATCGGCCTTGGGGCCGTTGTCGACGAGCTTGTCGAACGCCTTGGCGTCGAGCGTGGTGGAAGCCTCGGTATCATTGGGGCTCTTGGAGGAGCCGGCGGCGGAACCCTTGTCGGCCTCGGCGCTAGTGTCGGAGCAGCCGGCAAGACCAAGGCCGGCGACGGTTGCGAAGGTGGCGGCGACAAAGCCGCGGCGGTCGAGAACGACCTGCTGGGAGAGGTTTTTGCTCATGGTAGAACACCTTTCTCAATAAAATCCCTAGCGGTTGAGTAGAGTTATACCCTATCGCGCTCAAATGGGTCAACACGAAATAACTCAGAAACATACTTACCTTATGGGTTATTCTACCTACCAAAAAAAGGACAGGTTCACAGGCACCTTCGTGGTGGTTTTGACCGATGCAACGGCATGCCTTACTGTTTTGTCTCAATCTGTAACATCTGCAGCCATTTTTGCCGAGTAACTGTTACAGATTGAGATTATCTCCTTAGGGGAATTCGAATGTCTCGATCTGTAACAGTTAGACGGGAATTCGGGCCATAGATGTTACAGATTGAGATAATCGCGCCGCGAAAATTAAAACCTCCGCAGGGGTGCTTCCCTTGCGGAGGTTTTTTACTCGTTGAGTAGCCTTACGGCTTCGGCGGCCATGTTCTCGACCGTCATGCCGTTCTGAGCGAGCAACTCTTTGGGGTCGTAGCGGTCGGGGAAGCCCTTGGCGATGCCGAAGGTGCGCGTGCGCACGGGCGTGCAGGCCAAGTAGCACGCGACACGCTCGCCCCAGCCACCGTCCAAGATGCCGTCCTCGAGAGTGACGACAATGCGATGCTCGGCGGCAAGGCTGTCGAGGAACTCACGGTCGAGCTCAGTTGCATAGCGCGGGTTGACGAGCGTGGCCTCGATGCCGTACTCGGCAGCCAAGCGGTTTGCCACGCGCTCGCCCAGCTCAAAGAAATCGCCAAGCGCGAGCACGGCAACGTCGCGGCCCTGGCGCACGACGTTGTAGCGCGCGACGCCGTAATCGTCGCCCTCGGCAGGCGCCAGATCGGGGCGGCTTACCAGGCCAATGCCCGGCACACGGATCGCTACGGGATGCTCGCGGTGGTCGAGCGACCAGCTCAGCATGGACAGATATTCCTCCATGCAGGCCGGCGCCAAGTAGTGCATGTTGGGAAGACCGCCCAGCATGGAAATATCAAAGAACGAGAGGTGCGTCTCGGATGTGGTGCCAAAGATCGACGCGCCAAATACAAGGATGGTCGCCGGGGCGTCGTTGAGGCACAGGTCGTGCCACAGCTCGTCATAGGCACGCTGCAAGAACGTACCGTACACGCCAAAGACCGGCTTGGCACCCGAGCGGGCGAGCGCGGTGGCAAAGGTCACGGCGTGCTCCTCGGCAATGCCCACATCGACGAACTGTTTGCCGGCGGCGGCGCGAAGTTCGGGCGTAAAGCCCATGATGTAAGGCGTGGCGGCCGTGATGCCCACGACCTGCGGATCGCGCTCGATGGCGGCGCTGAGCGCCTCGCCCGTAATGTCGGCATAGGTGCGCGGCGCAGGCTCGCTCGGATGGCCCGGGCAGAGCTTGCGCCCAGTCGCCATGTCAAACGGACCCACATGATGCCAGCGCTCGGGGTCGCTCTGGGCTGGCTCAAAGCCCTTGCCCTTTGCGGTGGAGACATGCAGCACGATGGGATGATCGATATCGCGCAGTTCCTGTAGCGCGTCGACCAGGGCCAACACGTCGTTGCCGGCGTCCAGATAGCGGTAGTCGAGCCCCAGCGCGTGAAAAACGTTGCGCTCACAGGTGCCGTTGCTGGCGCGTAGCTCGGCCAGATTGCGATACAGGCCACCGTGGTTTTCGGCGATGGACTGGTCGTTATCGTTGACGACGATGATCAAGTTGCTGTCGAGCTCGGCGGCATTGTTGAAGCCCTCAAACGCTAGACCGCCCGAAAGCGAGCCGTCGCCAATGATGGTGATTACGTTGTACGTATCGCCCGCCAGGTCACGAGCGTGCGCCAGGCCGCAGCCCAGGCTCACCGATGTGGAGGTGTGGCCCATGGCGAACAAGTCGTGCTCGGACTCGTCGGGATTGGCAAAGCCAGAAGCCTCACCATAACGCTCCGGATCAATATAAGTGTACGCGCGCCCAGTCAGCGCCTTGTGGGCGTAGGTCTGGTGCGAAACGTCAAAGACAATCTTGTCGATGGGGGAGTTAAACACTCGATGAAGCGCAACCGTAAGCTCAACGACGCCCAGGTTGGGGGCAACGTGCCCGCCGACAGCAGCGGAGCTTTCGAGGATTGCCTGGCGAATCTCGCCGCAGAGCAGCGGAAGCTCGGCGCGGTCGAGAGCCTTGACGTCCTCGGGCGTTGTCGTTTGCGTAAGCAGCATCGTTGTGGGTTACTCCATGCGAATCGAGCGCCGGCGCTCCCTCGGCCGGCACAATTGCACAAAACAGTCTCGCACATTTTGGCGTTTGATATGTGACGGCGACGCGGTAATTCGCCAACTGGTGGGGCAAAACGTTTTGTCCGATGCCATACTGATAAGTTCCATGATGATTTTATTCATTGCGTGCAGGCTGTGGCTTGCCGCCGAGCGCCGCCGGAAGGAGGCCGCATGTCCGATACCGTTCGTGCCGAGAAAATCGCGTGCGAAGTAGACCATGCTGCCCGTCAGCTGGCCCAGGCGGGCCGTCTGGACCTGACGCGCGAGTTTATCCAGCATGGCGATGTGACGGTGTATGCGCATGTGACCTCGGTGGCGCGGGCAAGTCTGTCATTTGCCGAGCGCTTGGGCCGTGCTGGCATTTCGGTCGACCGCGCCTCGCTGCTGCGCGGGGCCCTGCTGCACGATTACTTTCTCTATGACTGGCACGATCCCGACCCAAGCCATCGACTGCATGGCTTTCGTCACCCGTTTTTTGCCCTGGCGCGTGCGGAGGAAGATTTTGAGCTGACGCCGCGCGAGCGGAATATTATCGTACGGCATATGTTTCCGCTGGTACCGGTGCCGCCGACGTGTCGTGAGGCATGGATTGTGTGCCTAGCGGATAAATGGTGCGCACTGCGCGAGACGGTCGCCGGCCGTCTGCGGCGCAAGGACGAGGCGGACGATGACGTGAGCAGCGAATCGAACGAAAAGAGGAGAGGGTAGACGGTGGGAACCGCGATCGACATGGCATTTGACGGCGCGACGCTTGCCGCCTGTCCACTCTCGGCACTGGTGCTCTCGTTTGCCTTTTACGGGTTTTGCGGCTGGGCGTGGGAGTCGACGGTTTGCGCCATGCTCAATCACGGACGATTTGCCAACAGTGGCTTTTTGCTGGGGCCGTGTTGCCCTATCTATGGTGTGGGCGGCATAGCCTGCTGGCTTTTGCTGCGCGGGATTCCGGATGCCTCGAGCCAGTTTGTTGCCGCGGCGCTCGTATGCAGCTTGATTGAGTACAGCGTAGGCGTGTTGTTGGAAAAAACAACAGGCGCGCGCTTTTGGGATTACTCACACCTGCCGTTTAACCTGCACGGACGCATCTGCCTGTACTGGGCCTGTGCGTTTGGCTTGGGCGCGCTGTGCATTTGCCGTTTAGTGGAGCCGGCATTGCTGGGGCTGCTTGGCCATCTGCCGGTGCTGATTGTGCGGCTGTCCGCCTTTATCGTCGCGGTCGCGATGATGGTCGATGCGGTGTGCTCGTTGGCCAGCTGGCGCCGCCTGTCCGATGAGCTGGAGCGTGTGCGTGCCGACCTTGCCGACCGCATCAATGAGTCGCTTGCCGATGCCTCCGACTCTATGCTCGAACGTATTCCCGATTCGGCGATCGACTCGGTGGCGCAGACGCATATCCGCGGTCGCGCCGTTAACGCCTGGCTGGCCGAGCTGGGTGACGCCGCGCTCGATGCCCTGCGCGAGAAGGCTTCGATGCCGACGTTTATCTCGGATGGTGCTCGCGGCCTGGCGCTCGCTGCCCGCCGCGTGGCCGATGCCGCGCCGAGCATGCCGCGTCCGTCGCTCAGTCGTCGCCTTGCCGGCAAGCGCATGAGCCGTCCGGTGCCGAGCGTGTCACTCAGCCGCCGCGACCTGCGCTTCTTCAACGCCTTCCCGCGTCTGCGCATCAATCGCTACGAGGGCGTCATCCGAGCTACCGACCTCCGCGACCGAGCCCGCGAGCTGTTCCGGCGCTAGCCAGAGCGGGGCCAAGCGCGCCCTTCTCGTTCGCACGTTTCCCGTTCGTTTCGCGCCCGTTGCCGCGCCGTTTCCAAGATTGCGGCACCGTTTCCATTCGACAACGCGGCGTTTAACAACGCCGTATCTGGTCTACACCAGTTGCCCCTCGGCCGCATTATGGGCGCCGACAACGTCCATGCGACCAAGGGGGAGCGAATGTACGATACGGGATCGACAACGTTTATGCTCATCTGCACCATGCTCGTGTTTTTAATGACACCGGGTCTGGCGTTTTTCTATGGCGGCCTGTCCAGGCGCAAAAATGTCATCAACACCATGCTTATGTGCTTTGGCGCCATTGGCTTGGTTGGTGTGCTGTGGATTGTTGCCGGCTGGTCGCTGGCCTACGGCGGCGACGGTTCCAGCCCGTTTATTGGAGGCCTTGACCAGCTGCTGTGCCTGCCGGTGCTCAACCAGGTGCTGCAGGCGGCCGAGGGCAATGCTGCGGATGGTGCCGTCTACCCTCAGATCATCAACATCGCCTTCCAGATGGCGTTTGCCATGATCACCGCCGCTATCGTTACGGGTAGTCTGGCCGGTCGCGTTAAGTTTGGCGCCATGACGGCCTTTCTGGGCATTTGGCTGCTCGTGGTCTATGCACCGCTCGCCCACATGGTTTGGGGCGGCGATGGCTCCTTTATCGGCGACATTATCGGCGCGCTCGACTTTGCCGGTGGCGACGTGGTGCACATCTCGTCCGGTCTTACGGGCCTGATTCTCTGCTTAATGCTCGGCCGTCGTCGCGGCTTTGGCATGGTGAGCTATCGTCCGCATAACGTACCGTTTGTGGCGCTGGGCGCCGGCCTGCTTTGGTTTGGCTGGTTTGGCTTTAACGGCGGCAGCGAGTTTAAGGCCGACACCGTGGCGGCACTCGCCATCCTCAACACCGTGACGGCTAGCGCGGCAGGCATGGTTTCGTGGCTTGCCGTCGAGCGCGTGCACACTGGTCGTCCCACACTGGTGGGTGCCAGCACCGGTCTGGTCGCGGGCCTCGTGGTGGTCACGCCGGGCGCGGGCTTTGTCGAGCCGTGGGCGGCGCTGGTCATGGGCCTGATCGTGTCGCCCGTCTGCTACCTGGCCATCAGCCATCTTAAGACCAAGTTTGGCTACGACGATGCGCTCGACGCGTTTGGCTGCCATGGTATCGGCGGCATCTTGGGCGGCGTGCTCACGGGCCTGTTCTGCGTACCGGAGCTTTCGTGGACCGGTAAGGGCGGCCTGTTCTACACGGGCGACGCGTCGCTGCTCATCTCGCAGGTCCTGGGTATTGTGGTGACGGTCGTCATCGTGATGGTGCTCGACTTGGCAATCGCCGCGGTGGTCAAGGCACTGTTCCACGGTAGCCTGCGTGTGGACGAGGCCGACGAGGCGCTGGGCTTGGATGCGAGTCAGCACGGCGAGAGCGCATATCCTTCGTTCTCCGGACTCGATTAGCAGCTTCCCCAGGCTCCGCACCTTGCCGTTCAATCGTCGCGCGGCTTCCCCAGGCACCGCACCTTGGGTTTCAAACCGTCGCTTGCGTACAAAAGTACGCGGCGCTCCTCTTTCAGCCCAATCTGCGGCACCTGGGAAACCCGCCTCATTGAATGGCAACTCATTTCTTTTATTGAAGAGAGGAATTTACTATGAAGATAATTACGGCGATCGTTCGTGCTGAGAAGCTCGAGGTTCTTAAAGACGCGCTGTTTGCTGCTGATGTTCGCGGTATGACTATCAACCAGGTGCAGGGCTGCGGCGCGCAGCATGGCTGGAAGGAATACGTGCGCGGCAACGAGCTGCTTGTCAACACGATCCCCAAGGTACAGTTCACCCTCATCTGCGCCGACGAGCACGTCGACGGTATCGTTGACATCATCTGCAACGCCGCTCGCACCGGTGCCGTCGGCGACGGCAAGATTTGGGTCGAGCCGGTCGAAGAAGTCATCCGCATCCGTACCGGCGAACACGGCCCGGCCGCGGTGTAGGATCGACCGCCTGCCATCCGCAACGTTAAAATGCTGCAATGAGGCACAAGACTTGCGTTGTGGATGGGCGGATTATGGGTCGCAATAAATATCCCGAGGAGACGGTCGCGAAGATTCTCGACGCGGCACTGGAGCTATTCTGTGCACAGGGTTATGAGGGGACGAGCATTCAAGATATCGTTGACCGTCTCGATGGCATGACCAAGGGCGCTGTCTATCATCACTTTAAGAGCAAAGAAGAGATTTTCAACGCCGCATTTGATCGGGCAATGGCTCCGATTGTTGAGCACCGCCGCTCGATGCTTGGCGTCGGTAATATGACCGGAGCCCAAAAGCTCAAGCGACTGTACGCGCCCGAGTCTGTCGTTCCACAAATTGAGCTATGGGCACGCATGCATCCTGCGGCAGATCCGGTAAAAAGCTCGCGTCTACTGGCGATGCAGTACCAGGGCTCGTTCGACGAGTCGGCCGATGGCTATCTCTTGCCGGTGATCGAGGAGGGCATCGCCGACGGCTCTATTGCGTGCGAATGCCCGCGCGAAGCAGCAGAGGCCGTATCGTTGCTGGCGAATCTCTGGCTGCTGCCATTGTTCCGTCCGCTCGAGACCAAGGATCGAATGCTCGCTCGCGCTCAATGTTTGGCGCAGATGGCTGCCGCGGTGGGACTCGATTTGGGGGAAGAAGTGCTTCAGACAACGGCGCAGATTTGGGACGTATGGGACCGCGCCGGGTGGTAATATAGATACTGACGGTATGTAATTGATTTGTAAGGGTAGCCACGGCTGCCCTTTTCAAGTCATTAAATACATACTAGTGGTATGTATAGGGGGTGGGCTTATGGCTTGAATGCGGAGGAATAGCGTCTCATTGACACAAAAAACAGTGCGGTCAATCAGGCTCGCGGAACTTCTGGTTGCGCAGCTGTGCACGTATTCGATGCTGTCGGCGCTGTGCTTTGCGTATCCGCTTTACTTGTTCGATTGCAGCGGCTCGTCAACGTTATATGGCGCCGTCGTGGCGACGGCGTTCATACCCGGCGTACTCGCAACTCCGGCTGGCGGAATCTTGGCGGATCGGGGAAGACATCGCGAGGTCCTCGTGGCCCTCGGCATTGCTCTGATGACTGCATCGCTGCTGTCTATCCCCATGAAGCGCTCATTGCCTCTTGCGGTCGTCGTAGTAGCGATACTTTGTGTTCAATATGGTGTTCAATCGCTGCTAAAGCCAATGCTCCAAATTGAGACGGTGCGCATGGCGGGTGAAAAGAAGGTTGAGCGGGCCACTGCATTGGTTTCGCAGGTGACCATGGTGAGCAATATCTTGGGTCCTGTGGTCGGGACGGCAGTCTATGGGTGCTTTGGCATCGATGCTCTTTGCACAACCGCGTCGGTGGCGTTTGCGATGTCAGCTCTCTTGTTTGGGGTCGCACTCAAGCAAAATGCCTCATCTGAAACGATGGGAGACGGCGCGACTCGTACGACATACCGAAACGATTTTTGGGAGTCGATTCGGTACCTGTTGCAAAATGCATCATTGGTCGCTGTGATTTTGCTTGCGGCTGTTTTGAACTTTGCGTTGGTTGGGCTAACGATTGGCGCTCCCATTATTGTTACAAAGCATCTCGGCATGCAATCGTCCTGTGTTGGGATAGTTGAGGTTGCTATGGGCTTGGGTGGTCTTGCCGGCAGTGGCTTGGTCGGCATTTGGCCGCATCGTTTTTCTTTCAATGGCATATGTCGATATGTTGCGATGATCTGTTTTGGAATCGCACCGATCATTGTCACCCTACTGTTCGGCGCAGATACATACATGTTCACCGTGTTTGCAGTTGGTTCGGCATGGGTCATGGTGTGGGCAAGCATTGCGTCGGTTGAAATCATCGCGTTTGTTCAGCGGACAGCGCCGACTGAGCTCTGCGGAAAAGTGCTTTCGGTCGTTTACATGGTCCTTTCCTGCGCAACGCCTATCGGCCAATTGACGTACGGGGTTGCATATGATCGATGGACACCGGCGATTGTATTCGCAGCCATGTTGGCGGTGCTGACGTTGATGACGGCTCTGTTTTATCGGCTGAAAAATCGATTGCGGCGATTGTCTTAACGCGCTGGGGCACCGTGAATTTGTGAAGGCGGTGGTACGCCGCGCCGGGACGGCATTGTTTGGACATGCCTCTCCTTCGTCTACAATATCGGGCAGACGAAGGAGAGGCATGTCCATGATCAAGATGTTCGCGAGTGACTTAGACGGAACGTTGCTGAACGCCCTGCACGAGGCGGATGGGACCATCCGCCGCGCCATTCGCGAGCTGACTGAGGCTGGCCTGCACGTGGTTCCCGCGACTGGACGATCGACGTTGCCGATCGGCGAGCATGGCTTTACGGGCCTGGCGCTTGACGCCTGCTGCTCCAATGGATCCATCGTGCGCGACAGCCATGGCGAGGTGCTCAAGACTTGGACCATCGATCCGCAGGTCACTGAGGAACTGCTCAAGGCGTTCCCGGACATTTGCTTTGATTGTTCCACGCCCGATGGCATGTACTCGAGCGGTTCGTTCGAGATGCATCAGGCGGGCTTTAAAAAGGACAGCCCCATCAAGCGTATTGTGATGCGCGGCATGCGTGCGCGCGGTGGGTATCACGAGGAGCAGTATTTCGACCAGTCGATCGGTGACATCCTGCGCCACGATGTATGCAAGATCAATTGTCGCGTGACCTCGCCCGAGCTGGAGCGTGACCTTAAGGCCTATCTTGCCGAACGCTCGGACCATGTGGTCAACGCGCCGTTCGATCCGGTGATGTTCGAGATCACGGACGTGGCGTGCAACAAGGGCGAGAGTGTGGCCTGGCTGGCGGGCTACTACGGTATTGCCGAGGACGAGGTCGCGGTCTACGGCGACGGCGGCAACGACATCGCCATGCTCAAGCGTTTCCGCCACAGCTATGCGACCAAAAACGCTAGCGATGCAGCTAAGGCTGCTGCGAGCGCAACTATCGGCAGCTGCATGGTCCACGCCGTCCCCAAACACATGCTCGCCACCATGCATAAGCAGAGCTCCCGCACCATCATTGAATAATGTGACAAAGGGACTGTCCCTTTGTCACAGTGGGGACTAGCTTCTTTAAACACGAACATATATTCGCATATTTAACTGCGCTTTGATAGAATTGTTGCTGTTGGCGGCAGTTCCATGTGCCGGGCAGCGCCCTCCATCTGATGGGAGGTGATGCCCATGACCGATTTGATTGATTTCGTGAGGCTCCTGACCGCATTGGTCTCGCTTCTTACGACGCTTATCGGACTTTCCGAGGCACTCAAGCAACGCTCGAAGCAACGAAAGAGGGGTCGCCGCCGCTAAGGCGTTGACCCCTTAATCCACGCAACGGCGCTGGCCAGCTTTGCAGAACTTGGGCTGCCGTCGACACCATTCTACCCACGAATGACATTTTGGACAATCGGCAATGTCGCTTCTAAAAGCTGAGCGCAACCTAATGTGACAAAAAGACAGTCCCTTTGCCACAATCTAAATATTGCCTTTACGTGTTGATACACACGGTGTGCAATAATACTCGCACTGTGCAATAGCGCACAGGCTGAGTAACAAGGAGGACGCTTGTCCCAGCTCGAGAAATGCGATCGCAGGTCCCTTCGCTCGCAGCGCGCCCTTCGCCAGGCACTTGCCAGCGAGCTTGCCGAAAGCGGCGATCTTTCGCGCATTAATGTCGCGTCGCTCACCGAGCGTGCCGGCCTTACGCGCCGCACGTTCTATTCGCACTACCGCGATATTCCCGACTTTATCAATCAGATCGAGGAAAGTCTGCTGGCTGAGATCCGCGAGCACGTTGAGCTCATTACCGCAGCTCATCTGCCCGATCTGTATCGCAGCATCGATGAGCTCGAGCCAGCACCTGGTTCGGTTGAGCTGCTGCGCTATCTTGCGGCCAACCGCGATCTGATCGGATCGCTGCTGGGCCCGGGCGGCGATCAAGCCTTCATTAAAAAGATTATCGACACCGCGCGTGAGGCCGTGGTGCCGCGTGCGCAGACGGGTATTTTGGGCCTGGCGCTGGGTACGTTCTTTGACTACTACGTCACCTTCGTCGTGAGTGCCGAGGTCGGTCTGCTCCAACGCTGGTATGAGCGCGGGCTCACCGAATCGCCCGAGGCCATGGCGCGCATTATGACGGTTATCGCCTTTGTGCGTCCCGGCGACTTGTATGGCCAACCCATCGATATCAACGTGCCGGAATACGGCATGAAGCTATTGAACTTGCAGCTCGAAGACGCGGTCGACACCGCCGTGTCCGTTGAGTCCCATAACTAAGAGGAGAGACAGATGAGCAAACTCGTCGAGGGCATTAAGGACCGTATGGTCGCTGCCGCGCGTGAGGCCGCGCCCGCCGTGGCGGATGCCGCGCAGAAGGCGGCGACCGCTGCTGCCGAGAAAGTTGCCGGGGCAGTCGCCGAGGCCAAGAATGCAGCGGGGGAGGCAATCGTCGCCGGCGTACCGACTGGCGTAACCACAGCCACCGCTGTCGAGCCCGTAGCCGCCGCTCAGGCCCCCGAAGGCGCGATCTTCAACCCCGAGAACGCCCGCGGCAACCTGCACCTGGGCATCGACGTGGGCTCCACCACCGTCAAGCTCGCCGTGCTCAACGACGACAACCAAATTGTCTACGCCAAGTACCAGCGCCATCACACCGATGTCCGCGCCTGCGCCCGCGACCTGTTCGAAGGCGCCGCGACCGTGTTGCCGACGGCTCAAATGACCTGCGCCATCACCGGCTCGGGCGGTCTGCTGCTCTCGCAGTGGCTCGACCTGGAGTTTGTCCAGGAGGTCATCGCCAGCAAACGCGCCGTCGAGACCCTCATCCCTGCCACCGACGTCGCCATCGAGCTGGGCGGCGAGGACGCCAAGATCATCTACTTCGATAACGGCATCGAGCAGCGCATGAACGGCACCTGCGCCGGCGGCACGGGCGCCTTCATCGATCAGATGGCCACCCTGCTGCACACCGATGCCAGCGGCCTCAACGAGCTCGCGGCCAACGCCACCACCATCTATCCCATCGCCAGTCGCTGCGGCGTATTTGCCAAGACCGACGTGCAGCCGCTGCTCAACGAGGGCGCCCGTCCCGAGGACGTGGCCGCCTCCATCTTCCAGGCCGTCGTGACCCAGACCATCTCGGGCCTGGCGTGCGGTCGTCCCATCCGCGGCAACGTCGCCTTCCTGGGCGGCCCGCTGCAGTACCTCTCCGAGCTGCGCCACCGCTTCTACCTCACGCTCAACCTGGACGAGGAACACCGTATCGTGCCCCAAAACGCTCACCTGTTTGTGGCGAGCGGCGCCGCCATGGCGCACGAGTCCAACAAGCTCAGCACGTTCCCGCAGCTCATCGAGGCCATCGATGCCCTGGGTGACACGCAGGGTGCCGAGGTCGAGCGTCTGGATCCGCTCTTTGCCACCGACGAGGACTTTGCCGAGTTCAAGGGTCGCCACGACCAGGAAGTCGTCCCCAAGGGCAAGCTCGACGGCTACACCGGCCGCGTGTTCATCGGTATCGACGCCGGCTCCACCACCATGAAGGCCGCGCTCGTGGGCGAGGACGGCCAGCTGTTGCACACCTGGTACGGCAACAACAACGGCGACATCCTGGGCACGGCCAAGGTCATCATGGCCGATTTCTACAACCACATCCCCGCCGGCTGTACCATCGGCCACGTGACCACCACGGGCTACGGCGAGGCGCTGCTCATCGAGGCCCTCAAGGCCGACTCCGGCGAGATCGAGACCGTTGCGCACCTGCGTGGCGCCAAGGCATTCCTGCCCGGCGTCGAGTTCATTCTGGACATTGGCGGCCAGGACATGAAGTGCCTGCGCGTCAAGGACGGCGTCATCGAGCACATCATGCTCAACGAGGCCTGCTCGTCGGGCTGCGGCAGCTTTATCGAGAGTTTCGCCGTGTCTATGAACATGGACGTGCGCGCGTTTGCCGATGCCGCCATCCATGCCAAGGCCCCCGTCGACCTGGGCAGCCGCTGCACGGTCTTTATGAACTCGCGCGTTAAGCAGGCGCAAAAGGAAGGCGCCACGGTGGGCGACATCGCGGCCGGCCTGTCCTATTCTGTCATCAAGAATGCCCTGTTCAAGGTCATTAAGCTGCGCGACCCCAAGGAGATCGGCAGTCAGGTGATCGTCCAGGGTGGCACCTTTATGTCCGATGCCACGCTGCGCGCGTTTGAGCAGCTCACCGGCGTGCATGCCGTGCGCCCCGACATCGCCGGCTGCATGGGCGCCTACGGTGCGGCCCTGCTCGCCCGCGATCGCGCCGGCGCCGACGGCACCTCGACCATCCTTTCGGCTGAGGATATCGCGCACCTCACCGTGACGCAAAAGCATGTCCGCTGCGGCCGTTGCTCCAACAACTGCCAGCTCACCGTCAACGACTTTGGCGGCGGCAGGCGCTTCATTACCGGCAACCGCTGCGAGAAGGGTGCCGGCCACAAAAAGCAAAAGACCGAGGCCCCCAACCTCTTCAAAAAGAAAAACGAGCTGCTCTTTAACCGCGAGGTGCTGAGCCCCGACGAGGCCCCGCGCGGCACCGTCGGCATTCCGCGCGCGCTCAACATGTACGAGAACTACCCCTTCTGGCATGCGTTCTTTACGCGCCTGGGCTTTAGCGTGCAGCTGTCCGACCAGTCGAGCAAGAAGACCTACCAGGCGGGTATCGAGTCCATGCCGTCCGAGAGCGTGTGCTATCCGGCCAAGATGAGCCACGGCCATGTGATGAACCTTATCGACCGCGATGTCGACTTTATCTGGATGCCGTGCGTGCGCTGGGAGCGCAAGGAGGATCCGACCGCCGGCAACTGTTACAACTGCCCCATCGTCATGAGCTACCCCACGGCGTTGGCGCTCAACATCGACGAGATCCGCGAGCAGAACATCGAGTTCCTGTACCCGTTTGTGCCCTATCATGACAAGACCGAGCTCAAGCGCCGTCTGTACCAGGTGCTCGCCGTCGACCGTGTGGCCGATGCGCAAGCCGGTCGCGGTCGCGTGCGTGGGCCCAAGATCACGCGCTCCGAGGTCGATGCCGCTGTCAACGCCGCCTTTGAGGCCGATGCGCGTTTCCACGAGGACATCCAGACCATGGGCGAGGAGGCTCTTAAGTGGGTCGAGGACCACGGCGGTCACGGCATCGTGCTCGCCGGTCGTCCCTACCATAACGACCCCGAGATCAACCACGCCCTGCCCGAGCTTATCTCGAGCTTTGGCTTTGCGGTCTTTACCGAGGATTCGCTTGCGCATCTGGTGAAGCCCGAGCGTCCGATTCGCGTCGTCGACCAGTGGATGTACCACAGTCGCCTGTACGCCGTCGCCCGCTTTGTGACCATGCGCAACGACCTGGACCTGATCCAGCTCAATTCCTTCGGCTGCGGTCTCGATGCCCTGACCACCGATCAGGTGCAGGAGATCCTGGAGGCCAGTGGCAAGATCTACACCGTGCTCAAGATCGACGAGGTGTCCAACCTGGGCGCCGCGCGCATTCGCATCCGCTCGCTCATGGCGGCACTCAAGGACCAGGAGGCCGAGCGCTTGGCCGAGGCCACGGCTGCGGGCAAGGTCTTTGAGCAGGGCGACGCTGCGCCGGTGGCGCCCTCCACGGATGCCCCCGCGTTCGCGAGCCGCAAGTACACGTTCGAGGCACAGCGTGAGAGCGCCTCGACCGCATGGCCCAAGGTGCCCTTTACCGAGCAGATGCGCGACGAGGGCTATACCATCCTGTGCCCGCAGATGGCGCCGATCCACTTTGACCTGGTCAAAGAGGTGTTCCGCGGTGCCGGCTACAACTTGGAGCTGCTGCCCTCGACCGACCACGATGCCGTCGAGGCTGGCCTGCGCTATGTGAACAATGACATTTGCTACCCGTCGATTCTGGTGACGGGCCAGATTATGGAGGCCATCGAGAGCGGTCGGTACGACCTGTCCAAGACCGCCGTGGTCATCAGCCAGACCGGCGGCGGCTGCCGTGCCACCAACTACATCGCGCTCATCCGCAAGGCCCTGCGCGAGAGCGGCCACCCCGAGATCCCCGTGATCTCGCTTTCGGCCGTGGCGCTGGGCGAGGACAACCCCGGCTTTAAGCTGACGCCGGCGCTGCTTAAGCAGGCAGTCTACGCGGTGCTCTTTGGCGACGTGATGATGCAGATGCTCTACCGCTGCCGCCCGTACGAGGCCACGCCTGGTGCCGCCAACACGCTCTATGAAGAGTACATGGCGCGTGCCCGCAAGCTGGCGCCCAAGTTTAACCGCCACAACTACACCAAGCTGTGCCGCGAGGCCATCCGCGCGTTCGACACCATGCCGCTCGTGGGCGAGGGCACCAAGCCGCGCGTGGGCGTGGTCGGTGAGATCTTGGTCAAGTTCCATCCCACGGCTAACAACCACGTGGTCGATGTCATTGAGCGCGAGGGCTGCGAGGCCGTGGTGCCGGGCCTGCTCGACTTCTTCCTCTACTCCATGAGCAACGCCGAGCTACAGAAGGACGAGCTGGGAAGCTCTGCCACTACGCGCGCGGGCATGCAAGCGCTCATCAAGCTCGTGGACTGGATGCGCACGCCGGTGGAAGAGATGCTCGAGAAGTCCCGCCGCTTTGAGGCGCCCGAGCGCATCGGCACCATGGCCGACAAGGCCCGCACGGTGCTTTCGGTGTGCAACAACATGGGCGAAGGCTGGCTGCTCACGGCCGAGATGCTCGACCTCATCGACCACGGCGCGCCCAACATCATCTGCACGCAGCCCTTCGCGTGCCTGCCCAACCACGTGGTGGGCAAGGCCGTGATCAAGGAGCTGCGCCGTCAGCACCCCGAGAGCAACATTGTCGCGGTGGACTACGACCCCGGTGCATCCGAGGTCAACCAGCTCAACCGTATTAAGCTCATGATCAGTGTGGCCAAGGAGAACATGCGCGCCGGCAAGGGCTTTAAGCTCGAGAAGGTGGCGCCGCTCGCGATGGACGAGGTCACCGGCCAGATGCGCGCCCACGACGGCTGCGTGAGCTGCGGGCCGGCCAGCGAGGAGGCCGTGGCGTCGGTCGCCGAGCGCCTGGGACGCGGCATTAAGAAATAACTGGCCTGCTTTGGGCTAGATATGAGACAAACGGGTGGTAGCCATACCGGCTGCCACCCGTTTTTACTGGACATCTGTTGCGTAAACGCCCCAACTATCACCCTTTGCGAACTTAGATTTCGGAAGTATGCGGCAAAATCTGAATAGGCCGAGCACATCGGATATGTCCAAGCTCTGTACCTGCGGTTTTATTGGTGAAAAACCAGGATGTGCTCAAGAGTTCCGGAATTTGCCGCATACTTCCGAAAACAACGTCTCGGTGGCACCAAAAATTGCCTCCAGAACCCTGAGATAATGAACATATGTAGCCGTTCGCCGCAAATTATCGTCCGTTCATGGAACCTATCTCCAACGAGTTGTAACCATATGGTTTGATGTTGGAAACATATGATTGCCGGCAGGCCATAGGCGACGTTCCCCCTGATATCGGAGGTTCCAGGTATGTTTCACGCTCCGTTAAGCAACTATCGGCTGGGCTAGCATGGGCCGCCGCACTATCTCAATAACCCTTGCAGTGGTCTGCCTGGCTGTGCTCCTGGGCGCTACAGGGCTGTTTGCTATAAGCCGAGAAACGTCCTATATGCAGGAATGCGCTTCCGAAGGGTTTGCCATTGATGGTTTCTATCGGGATGACAAAACGAGTCGGGTAACCCTGGCTTTTCTTGAGGAGGACAACTGTCGATGGCAGCTGGTCGACCAAGACGGAATCTGCACAGACGGGCAGTTTAAGCGTACGGATGACCCCAACATCCTGATATTAAAGAAGGAAAACGGTGAAGAATTCGGTACGGTCCACGTGGCGTACTTGTCACGCCGACGCGATCAGGGCTTGCTCTACCTATTTAGAGATACCAGGGTGACCCGTTTTTATCTGGTGAGTACCGGTCCGGCGTTTACGGTGGGGTCTGGCGATGTCGATGCGGACAGTTGATTCACGGCAATAAAACAGCGAGCGGGGCACGGACATGAATCGCGCCCCGCTTTTTTGCTCGCGGCCTGCGTCGCGTCTGCGCCTCGTTCCGACTCGCGCCTGTGCGCGCATCCATCTCACATCCCGCATCACTTCACGTCAAACTCAACGCGATCGAGTTCGGGCACGTTGAGGTCAATGAGCTTGCGGGCGACGTGACGGTCGTGCGCCCCAAGCGTCTCGCTTGTCGTCACGTGGGCGACAACCTCGCGCTCGACCATGCCTTCCTCGTTCCCTTCGGCAGCCGAGGTCTCGACGGCGACGGTGTAATCCTTAAAGCCTGGCAGCACCGCGGCAAGCTCGCGTGTGGTCTCGGTGACACCGTAGCCGTCCTGCACGCCGGCCTGTGCCGAGCCAATGGAACCCGCCGTCATGATGATGCAGGGGATGGCAAAGATCACCGTGCCCACAATAATGCGGCGGCGCACCTTGCGTGACAGCTCGTCGACCTCGGCATCTTCTTCGGCGGTCACAATGCCGTCGCCGTTGAGGTCGCGCTTGAGCGGCACGCGCAATAGAAGTAGTACGGCTTCGGCCGCGAGCGCGATAAAGACCACGTTGATGCCAAACTCGTAGAGCGCCGAGAGGAACAGCGAACCGCTCGCGATGGCGATGCCATAGCCCGCCGCGCACAGGGGCGGCATGAGCGCGGTTGCCACGGCCACGCCCGCGATAAGCGTGGCGGGTTCCTGGTCGCGTGAGTTGCCTAGGCCGCCTGCAAAGCCGCCGGCGAGCGCGACAGCGAGGTCCCACACGGTGGGCGTCGAGTTGTCGATGATGGCGGCCGTGGTGGTGCCAAGGGGCGAGAGCTTAAAGTACAACGTGGATGTGACCAGGCAAAAGGCCATTTGCAGCGCAAGGCCGGCGACGGCTTCGACGGTAATCTCGCGGTCGAGCGTGGCGATGCCGTATGCCGTGGCAAGGACCGAGCCCATGAGCGGGCAGATGAGCATGGCACCTACAATGGCGATATCCGAGTCGATATCGAGGCCGATGCTCGCGATCAACATGGCAATGATGAGGATGCATAAGTGCGAGCCAGTCAGGCGCGCCCCGTTTACAAAGCGCTTGCGAATCACGTGATAGGGCGCGCGTCCCTCGCGAATGTTGAATGCGCGCTTGAGGAAGCGGGTGACGTTTTCCATGGCTTCGCTATGAGCAGGGCGGATGCCGTGACGCCGATGATGACGCTCACGCAGTCGTTCGATCTGTTGCTTGTCGAGTTCCATGTCCACCTCGTTCCAGCGCGGGCCGCGCAACGCGCCCGTTGTCCTAACTCTACACCGTGGCGGACGAGGTGTCTGTTGGATGCGGAATCCGATAGGGCGGATGACGCGGGAGCAAATGCAAATCACAGGTTCAATTTGATCCCGCAATAATATGATGCACCAGCTCCTACATATGTGACGAAATTGTGAAGCACGAGAGTGCGAGTTTCAAAAAATCCGCTGGTGACCAATGTTGCGCAACAGAATTCAAAAATCGGCACCTACAGTTTGAAGCGTATGGATACATCCGTGTCAAAGGGAGAAAGCCATGGCAAACTACAGTCCACAACACTTTGGGCCTCGGGCCAAGACTGTCAACGTCAAGGGCGTTGCTAACCGCGCCGTCGCAACCGTTTTGACGGCGGGCCTCATTGCTCAGCCGCTTATGTCGCCGCTGGCGGCAATCGCCGCACCGTCAACCGATAACGGCGATTCTGTTCAGGGGGGTGTTCCTATAGTTTTGTCAACTGGGAAATGCTCTCCGTG
>NZ_QSCW01000025.1:0-22984 GCF_003463445.1 Collinsella sp. OF02-10 | reverse complement strand
CGCGGGCGCGCCGCACGGCGAGGGACCCTATGTTGCGGAACTGGTCGACGACGACGAGCGTGCCGGCGGGCGCGGAGGAGAACAGCGCGTCGAGAGCGCCCTCCCGGTTGCGGACGGGGGCGCTGGCCAGCACCTCCCCGCCGCGGTCGATCAGGCAGGCCCAGTGGGAGGACTTGCCGACGTCCAGGCCGAGCACGGCCGCGGGTCTGGTCGATGGCGCTTTCACGGTGGTATCCTTCCGGTAGTCGTTCGACCGGATGGCCTCCCCCTCGGCACTCACATTACCAGCCGCGGCGCCTGCCCGGCACTTTCCTATCAGCCGTCGGGGGCGGCGCGTCCCGCGCCGGCAGCACCCAACGGGCCCTCTCGGGGGCAGGGACGTTCGGCCGTGCGCGGGCGCCCGGTCGGCGGCCCGTTCTGGGCGCGCCTCAATCGTAGCCCGAGACGGGCCCGGGCTGACAATTTCGACTGTAATGGACGTTCTTTAATGACTGGTCGTTTAAGAACGTCCCCAATGGCTACACTCAAAAACGGCGCCCGTCGGTGATGTTGCCGGCGGGCGCCGTTGTCTTGAAGACGAAATAGTCCGTTTTCCTCCGTCCCCAAGGGATCATTACAGTGAGTCGATAAAGCGCTGCTGGGCGGCGCGGCCGGCTTCGTCCCACTTAAAGACGCCGGCGTTGTCGAGCACGTGGCCAAACACTACGCCGACTTCCTCGTGCAGGATGCCGATGGCGCTATCCGCCGTAAGCTCGTCGGCGCGGCGGGCATAGACATCCTCGGCCCACGCGGCATGGCTACGGCAGAGGTCGTCGCCCTCGAGCGCGCCGGCAAGGTCGTAGCTGGTATCGGCTTTGGCCGCCAGCAGGTGCTCGCGGACAGCGCCGAGCTCGGGAACCAGACGCGGCGGCAAAATGGCCAGGCCCATGACCTCGATCAGGCCGATGTTCTCCTTCTTAATATGGTGAAACTCGGCATGCGGGTGGAACACGCCCAGCGGGTGCTCGTCGGTCGTGATGTTGCAACGAAGCGCCAGGTAGGCCTCGTAGATCTCGCCGCCGGCATTGCCGCGGGAGTCGACGCGGCGGATGACGGGCGTCACGGTGTTGTGCGCTACGCCGTCGGCCGTGTGCGCGATAACGCCCACAGACTCGTCGGTCCACTCGCGCCAGGCGAGGATAATCTTCTCGGCAGCGTCGAGCAGCTGAGCGCGGTCATGCGAGCGCAGGCGCAGCACCGAGAGCGGCCACTGCAGCACAGTGCCGGTGACCTGGCCAAAACCGGGCACGCTAAACTGCGAGACCTCGGCGGCATGCATCATGGGGAACTCGTGCGCGCCGCCCTGGAAGTGGTCGTGCGACAGAATCGAGCCGCCCACGATAGGCAGGTCGGCGTTGGAGCCGATGAAGTAATGCGGGAACAGGTCCACAAAGTCGAGCAGGCAGGTCAGGCTCTTGCGGTCGACGTGCATCGGACGATGCTCGGAGCTCATGGCAATGCAGTGCTCGTTAAAGTACGCGTACGGGCTGTACTGGAAACCCCAGCGCTCGCCGTTGAGCTGGATGGGGATAATGCGCAGGTTTTGGCGAGCGGGGTGAGCGCCGCCGTCGGCTGCGGCGGAGCGTCCGGGATAGCCCTCGTTTTCGATGCAGAGCTGGCAGGCGGGATACTTCTCGCCCGTGTTCTTGGCGGCACCTGCCGCGGCGATATCGCGCGGGTCCTTCTCGGGCTTGGACAGGTTGATGGTGATCTCAAGATCGCCCCAGTTGGTGGGGGTGCTCCATTTGATGTTGCGCGCGATGGCGGCGCGGCGCACGTAGCCGGCGTCGCAGCACAGGCCGTAGAACCAGTCGGTTGCGGCGCGGGGCTCGTTGACGCCCATGCGTCCGTTGAACTCCTCGTTTACAACCGAAGGCCTCGGCATGAGCGCACCCATGATGCGCATGGCGATGCGGTCGCGGCCTGACGCCGTGTCCTCGGCGGCACCGTTGGTAACGGCGGCCTCGGAAAGCGCGGCAAGCGTGCCTTCAAGATCAAAGTCGGGCAGGGTATTGGGGTGCAAGAGCGAGAGTTTCTCAACCTGGAGCGCCCAGGCCATGTCGAGCGCCGGACCCGTGGCACCAATGCACTCCAGAATAGTGTTGTAGGCCCAGATGCGATCGTCCTGGCCGACCATAGACCGATGGATGGCGTATTCGATCAGGCTCTGCGCAGCTTCGCGCACATCAGTCATTACAGCCATGCCGCGTAAGCCCCCTTGTCAGAAATCGCGTAGTGGCGGGCAGAGTCCTCGCCCAGCCAGTCGTTCATCTTGGCAATGAAGGTGTCGACGAGGTCGAGCGGCACGAAGGCCTGGATGGTGCCGCCAAAGCCGCCGCCGTGGATACGCACGGCGCCGCGGCCGTCGAGCACGTGCTCGGCCAGTGCCAGGGCATACATGGAAGGCTGCTCGGAACCCAGCTTGGCGACGACATTCTGCAGGTACATGGCAGAGCTGGCGCCGGACTCGCGCGTCAGGACCAGGAACTGGTCAATGTCGCCAGCGTTCAGGGCTGCCCAGCGCTTGTCGACCAGGCCGTTCTCGTACCAGTAGTGAACGGCGCGCAGGCAAGCGCGGTCGCCCAGCTTGGCGCGCAGCTCGGGGAGCTTGGCGTCAAAGTCGGCAACGTCGACCTCGCACAGGCGTGCCTTGCCAAACTCGGCGGCGACGTCCTGCATCTCGCGCGGAACGGCGGCGTAGTCGTCGGTAGCTGCCACGTGGTCGGCGCCGACCTTAACGAGCACGAGCGCATAGCCGTGATCCTCAAAGTTGAGCTCGAGCTTCTGGGTTTTAGGCTGAGCCTGGTCCTCAAAGTCCATGTAGGCGAGGCCGCCCAGGCACACGGCGGCTTGGTCCATAAGACCGCAGGGCTTGCCGTAGTAGTTGTTCTCGGTTCGCTGGCTCATCTGAGCGAGCGTGACGGGCTCAATGGCGGGCGCGCCCCAGAGCGTCTCCATGGCACGGCCGTACGCGGCCTCGACGGCGGCAGAGCTGGAAAGGCCGCCGCCCGAGGGGACGGAGCAGGTAAAGGCAAAGTCGAAGCCCTGGGGCTCAACGCCCAGAGCAGCGATTTCGTGGGCCATACCGCGCACGAGGCTTGCGGACGTGCCCTTCTCGGACTCCTGGACATCCAGCGTGTCGAGCGTGATCTCAAACGTAGGATAGCCCTCGTCGGCTACGCGAACCTTGTTGGAATCGGTTGCCACGGCGATGCCGTCAACGGCGACATCGAGCGAGCCGGCGATAACGTGGCCACCCTCGTGGTCGGTGTGGTTGCCGCTGATCTCGGAGCGGCCGGGCGCGTGCACATAGAGCACCTGGCGATCGCCGATGGGGCCAAACTCCTCCTCAAACAGCTTGGTGAGCGTGGCGAGTGTCTTTTCGTCGGGGGTGGTCATGAGGGTCCTTTCCTTGGCGCATACTGACGAGTTTTCCGTCGTAGTGAGTACGTTAACAATTTGAAGCGGCATAAACTCAGCATCTACGATGCCGCACGTTACGGGCTATGCTAACGTACTCATAACACAACACTTATCACTTTTTGAGAATCTGGTAATCGGTAGAAATTCAGCCGTGAACGGTACTGCCGTATGGACTTATAAAGCAGAAGAGATGCAGATAGAAAAAGTAGAGTACGTTAACATGCGTCCGACGATAGCGGGCCTCGGCGCGGGATGTATTTCTGCCCGGGCCGGCATTCACGCTATTCAGATCTCTCAAGGGTGAAGGTGATCCTGTGGCAAGGCGCCCGTCCAACGATACCAGTTCGCGTCCGGTCTCCATGGCCGACGTCGCCCGCGCTGCTGGCGTTTCGCAGCAGACGGTTTCGCGCGTCGCCAACGGCTTGCCCAACGTTAACGAACAGACGCGCCGGCGCGTGCAGGCCGCTATGCAAGAGCTTGGCTTTCGTCCGAGTTATGCCGGTCGCTCGCTGCGTGACGGCCGTTACCATTCGGTCGGGCTGTGCGTCAACGATGTCACCAAGTTTGGCAACCTTTCAATGATCGACGGCATCGCCAGTGCTGCTCGCGAGCATAATTGCGCCATCACGCTGGTCGAGATGTCCAAGACCGAGGAGTTTTCGCTTGCCGAGGCCACGCGTCGTATGGCCGCGCTGCCCGTGGACGGTATCATCATCGGCATGAGTCGCATGGCGCCCGATTTTGAGACGTTTGATCCACTGCCGGGCATTGGCACGGTCATCGTTACCATGTACGCGCATCCGCGCGTGACCACGGTCGATTCCGACCATTACGGCTGCTCGCTATTGCTTATGGATCACCTGTTTGAGCTGGGACACGAGCGGATTCGCTATATTGGTGGCCCGTCGTTCTCGGTTGACGAGCAATTTCGTCGCGCCGGTTGGCAGGATGCGCTCGAGCGTAAACACATTAAGCCGCAGGCGCCGCTCGAGGGCGATTGGTCTGCCAACAGCGGTTACGAGGCCGGCAGATATCTGGCCGAGCACGACCGCACCATGACGGCGATTTACGCGGCAAACGACCAGATGGCAAACGGTGCCATCGCCGCGCTGCGCGATAGCGGCTTGCGCGTGCCCGAGGACGTGAGCGTGGTGGGCGTCGATGATTCGCTCGATGATTTTGTAGCACACAACGAGCTCACGACCGTTCGATTCGACTTGCATCAGCGTGGGCGCGAGGTGTTCGAGCATGCGGTTCCCGAGGCGGGTACGGTGGGCAAAACCGTTGCCATTCGTATTCCCGGCCAGCTCATCATTCGACATAGCACGGCGATACCGCGCTCATAGTTTGTGCTGGTAAACGGCGATTTATCGCATTTCAATAACAATCGGTAAGGATGCCGGCAGATAGCTGTTGGGATGCAGCCGAGTGCTATGATAGACGGGCTCTTTTGTCTATCTAGGAGGCTTTGCCTGATGGAGATCACCAAGGATATCCGCTACGTTGGCGTCGACGATCACGACATTGACCTGTTCGAGGGCCAGTACGATGTGTCCGAAAACGGTATGGCATACAACAGCTACGTTATCTTGGGCGAAAAGATCGCTGTCGCCGATTCGGTCGACGGCGGTTTTGTCGACGAGTGGCTCGGTAACATCGAAGCCGTGCTCGACGGCCGCACGCCCGATTACCTGGTCGTTCACCATATGGAGCCCGATCACTCCGCTGGCATCGCTGCCTTTATGGAGCGCTATCCCCAGGCGCAGATTGTGGCCAGCATGGGCGCCTTCCGCATGATGATCAACTACTTTGGCACCGACTACCCCGAGCGCAAGATGGTCGTCAAAGAGGGCGACGTGCTCGATCTGGGCAGTCACAGCCTAACGTTTGTCGGCGCTCCCAACGTGCACTGGCCCGAGGTGCTGTTCTCTTACGAGGCCACCGACAAGGTGCTCTTTAGTGCCGACGGCTTTGGCAAGTTTGGCGCCAACGACATCGAAGATCCGGAAGGGTGGGCCTGCGAGGCGCGCCGTTACTACTTTGGCATCGTGGGCAAGTTCGGCAAGTTTGTACAGGCCGTGCTCAAGAAGGCCGCCGATTTGGACATCCAGGTCATCTGCCCGCTCCATGGTCCCGTTCTTACCGAGAACCTGGGCTATTACCTCGACACCTACAACACCTGGTCGAGCTATCAGCCCGAGGACGAGGGCATCACGATTGCCTACGCGAGCGTCTACGGCCACCTGAAGGCCGCCGTCGATGAGCTCGCATCTGCGCTCGAGGCCCGCGGCCAGAAGGTCTCCGTTTTTGACTTGGCTCGCGACGACATGGCCGAGGCCGTTGAGGATGCGTTCCGCTATGACCGTCTGGTACTCGCTTCCATTACCTATCAGGGCGAGATCTTCCCGTTCATGAGCACCTTTATCCACACGCTTGCCGAGCATGCCTACCAGAACCGTACCGTGGCGCTTGTCGAGGCCGGTTCCTGGGCGCCCACTGCCGCCAAGGTAATGACCAAGGAGCTCGAGGGTATGAAGGACATCACCCTGACGCAGAACAAGGTGACTGTCCTGGGTTCGCTCAACGACGCCTCGCGCGCTCAGATCGAGGCCCTCGCTGACGAGCTCTCCAAGTAACGACACGTTCACTTTTAACGCTCAAACCACCACAAAGGGGACAGGCACCTTTGTGGTGGTTTTTGTTTAAGCGCCGGCGATGAGGAGATTTGGGCGGGCGTCGTCGGCGACCTCGGCGATTGAGGTGGCGACGGCGTGATCGGGGTCACGGTCCATCACGATGGCGTTGACGTCGGTCAGCTCGGCAAAGCGGTACATGCCACGTCCGTTGACCTTACTGGCGTCCATGAGGGCGATACTTTGGCGGGCGGCACCGGCCATAGCCGCTTTGGTCTCGGCCATCTGCGGAAAGTCGGTCGTAAAGCCGCAGCCGGGAACGAAAGCGCCAGGGCACATGACGGCCAGATCGGCATGGACCATTTGGAGCGCCTGCATGGTAAGTGGGCCGTACAGATAGCGATGACCTTTGCGCAGCGTCCCGCCCAGCATGACGACATCGACCGAGGGCATGCTCTCGTCGATGTAATCGGCAATGGTAATGTCGGCCGTGATGACGGTGATGCCATCGCGCTGGTCGAGCAGGCGGACAAACTCGAGAGCGGTGGTGCCCGAGTCTACGAGCAGGGTGTCGCCGTTGCCGACGAGTTCAATGGCGCTTTGCGCGATGGCCTGCTTGGCGGCGACATTGACGTTGATGCGGCGATCCTGGGTGGATACGGTCAGTCGCTTCTGGAGCGACACAGCGCCGCCATGCGTGCGGCGCAGCTTGCCGGACTCGGCGAGCGCGTCTAGGTCGGCGCGGGCGGTAACGGAGGACACGCCAAAGGTTTGGGCGATTTCTGCCACTTGCACCGAGGCGTTATGTTCGAGCATCTCCATGATGGCGGCACGCCGCTCATCGGCGAAAGCTCGGGTTGTTGCATGGGCCATATCCGCTCCATCATCGTCTGAAATTTGCAGGAATTGTGTTGAGTCTATTTTCGTTCATTTTCTTTTTAAGTAAGAAAACGCCTTTCGATTACTTACTTTTTCTATAAAAGAAAGACGCTGAACGCCCAAAATTCAATATCGAACACGCCCACTCAGTTCCAATTCCTTCCGTTTACTTTTCAAAAACGACTGTATTGACCTGCATGGGCTCAATATCTCGCACATGCAGAGCCGTTGAATTTCATACAATGAGCGAAGCAAAACGCAAGGTAAAACGCCTTGCGGACACGTACGCCCGATGTCCAGATGCGGGCGAGGGAGAGGAGCAAACGCTCATGGCACTTGTTACCACCGAAAAGATGCTCAAGGACGCTCAGGCCGGCCACTACGCCGTTGGTGCGTTCAACGTTGAGAACCTCGAGTTTGTTATGGCCGTTCTGGCTGCTGCCGAGGAGACCAAGTCCCCCGTCATCATGCAGACCACCCCGGGCACCATCAAGACCGCTGGTCTGGACTACTTCTACGGCATGGTCAAGGCTGCCGCCGAGCGCGCTTCCGTGCCCGTCGCCCTGCACCTCGATCACGGCGATGGCTATGACCGCTGCATGCAGGCTTTCCGCACCGGCTACACCTCTGTCATGATTGACGGCTCGCACGAGTCCTTCGAGGACAACATTGCCCTGACCAAGTCCGTCGCCGACGCTGGCCGCGCCATGGGCGTGCCCGTCGAGGCTGAGCTCGGTAAGGTTGGCGGCAAGGAGGACGACGGTCCCGCGGTTGAGGGCGAGAGCCCCTACACCGATCCGGCCGAGGCCAAGGAGTTCGTCGAGCGCACTGGCTGCACCTCCCTCGCTATTGGCGTTGGCACCAGCCACGGCGTGTACACGAGCGATCCGCACATCGAGCAGTCCGTGGTCAAGGCCATCCGCGACGCCGTCGACGTGCCGCTGGTTCTGCACGGCACCTCCGGTGTGCCCGATGAGCAGGTTGCCGAGGCTGTGAAGAACGGCATCTGCAAGGTTAACTACGCCACCGAGCTGCGCCAGGCCTACACCAAGGGCTTCATGACCTACATGGCCGAGAACCCCGCCTGCTTCGACCCCAAGAAGCCGGCCAAGGAGGGCATGCGTGAGATCACCGAGCTGGTTAAGATCCGCATGACCAACCTCAACTCTGTGGGCAAGGCAGAGTAACAGCAAGGGTACTCCGACTCGCTACATATCCCGGGGAGGGACGGGGGCTTAGTTCCCCAATCGTCCTCGGGCATGCAAAAAGCCTCGCTGCGCACTTCGTGCGGCGAGGCTTTTTGCCCCCTGCGGAAAGATTGGAGAACTAAGCCCTCGTCCCTCCCAGGTTGACCTACTCGAGGTCGTCGCCCTTGTGGCGTTAGGGCGGAAAATAATAAGAAGCCTTCGCGCTGCGGAATGATTTTGGAAACTAAGTACGGGGACCCGCCCAAGCCGTTCTGCTCAATCGCCCTTGTGGTGTTGGGACTGAAAGGGTGGGACGCGTGGGTTATTTGGTTGTTAGGGTTAGTAGGTCGTTGGGGGTTTTGAGGTTGTAGGTGGCGTTTGGGATATCTTGGTGTGATCCCCATGCTGCTCGGGCAAAACTGACCCCTGCTGAAGTTGCGCATTGTTCGTCGTAGACGGTGTCGCCAACGTAGACGACGTTGCCAGGATTCGCGCCCGCACGTCGGAGATATTCGAGCATGGGTGCGGGTGCGGGTTTATGTTCGGTTGTGTCTTCGACAAGGATGATGTGCTCAAAATACTTATCGAAACCAAGGGGTGCAATTTCTTTTGCGTATTCGTCGCGCGCACGTGAGGAGACGATGCCAAGTTTGCAGCCGCTATCGGCGAGTGTTGCGATGACTTCAAGCAAGCCTGGAAACACGCTGATAGTGCTTTTAAAGCTGGCGGCAACTTGGCACCAGCGATCCAACGTTGCCTGCGAGTAGATCCCAAGTTTCTCAAGGGCATCCTTGCCGGGTATGCCGAGGGCAAAGTCAAGCTCGTGTCGGGGAAGCGTTTTGCTGGTCTCTTCTTGGACAATCTGGACAAGCGATGACAGAACGCTTTCTTCTGTATCTGCCAATGTCCCATCAACGTCAAATACGATATGGTCAAAGTGCTTCATATGATTGCTCCTCTCTGTTGTTTGCCTGCAAGTTTGATGCAGTGACAGAAGAAGGGTTAGCGGGATTTCTGCCTGGTGCTATCGAGATTCTGCCTCGCTGCTCGATAGCTCGAAGGAGTGCACCCCATTTGTTCTTTAAATACCTGGCCAAGATGGCTTGCTGTTATAAATCCGCATTGGCGCGCGACTGTCTGTACCGTTCGCGTGGTGTGTGCCAAAAGTTCGCAAGCACGGTTTATGCGGTATGCGCGTAGATATGCCGCCGGGGTCGTTCCTGCACAAGTTTCGATAATGCGGTAACACTCTCTTTCGCTTACGCCGGCTGCAGATGCCATCTGGGGCACATCTATAGCGGCTGCATAGTTTGCGCGGATAAAGTCCAGGATTGCCTTGAACTGTACGTCGCGGCTGGTCATCCAAGAGGCGCCGTCGGAAGAAAAGAGCGGTTCGGCCTTGGCGTTAATCTGAATCCAGAGCTCTGACAAACTATTTCGAAGCGCCATCTCGTTCTGCGGCCGTTGAAGGTCGTGGCTAAAGGAGCTCTTCAGCAAATCGATAAAGGGCATATCGTCGGGATTGGTGGGCGACCATTTGAGCACATCGACGCCTCGACATTGAAGCAATGGGTTGATGTAGCGCTTTTGGAGACGTCCCGCGGGATCGCCGAGCATCGACGGCTGAAAGATATGCAGCATTTGAATGGCTGGCGCCGAATTGGGTGATTGCAGCGTGCTGTGCAATACGCCGCCGTTGATAAAGCCGGCGGACCCTTCCTCAAAGCGTACGTGCTCATGAGCCGCGTGCGTTCGATAGTCAATCGCTCCCTGCTCCATGTAGAAAAGCTCAACTTCGGAATGCCAGTGCCAGGGGACGGAATTGCCCGGATAGCGAGCGAATTCTGCGCGTTCGGCAATATAGGGCCAGTCTTCGGCGGTCTCGGGAAACGCTTCCTCGCGTCCTCCGCGGTGCAATTCTATGTGATCCATGTTTCGCATGGCATCAGTATAAAGCGCGATGGGCTTAGATTGCTCTTGCCTGTTCGGGGAACGCCTTGTTTAGGGATGCTTGGAGCTTTTCGAACGATGCTCGCAAGTTGAGGTTCTGGTCGGTTGAGCGTTTTGCTTTTGTGGTGGGGGAGTCGAGGAGGCCATTTCTCTGTGTCGGGGGGAAGGAGAAAAGGTCTGCATGTGTTAGGGATGGCTGCTGTGTTGCGTCATTGGAAGAATGCATGCTTATGCGGCCTCCTCGATGTCCACCAAAAGGTTGCGCTCGGGGTTTGCTGCTAGGTCCCGTGCGCTGGCAGTATTATGCCGCGGCTGCCGCAAAGAAGCGCTAAAGAAAGGCTTAACCTGGTTTGGTGTTACGATGAAACTGCAGGTCAGAGGTATCGAGTAACACTCTTGAAAGGTTTTGAGCTTAAGGGCTTTCTAAGGTTTGTGACGTGGATGTGGCGCGGACGTGCGGAGCGTGTGAATGCTCGCTGTTAGCGCTGCGGCTCTGTGGCGCGCACCTGCTCGATGACCTTTTCCATCGTGGCGTCGATGCGGTCTTTTTTGAGTTCGCATTCCCAGATGGTTATGGGCGTCCAGCCCATTTGAGTGAGCGCTGCCACAGCAGCACGGTCGCGCTCGACGTTGCGACGGAACTTTGCCTCCCAAAACTCAACGTTGCGCTTGGGCTGGCTTGGGTTGCACTTGGGGCAGCGGTGCCAAAAGCAACCGTTGACGAAGATGGCGATCTTGCGGCCGGGGAAGGCGATGTCGGGCTTGCCGGGTACCTTCCATTCCAAACGATAGCCCGTAAGGCCCGCGGCCCGTAGGCGCTGACGTACGAGCAGCTCGGGCTTGGTGTTGGCGCGCTTGTTGCCCTTCATGGACTTTTTGATGGCGGCGCGACGGCGGACCAGTTCGCGCTCGTCAGCGGAGAGGTCCGAGGTATCGATGCCGTCGAGCAGACCGGGCTTGGGACGCTTTTTGCTGCGGCGTTTAGGTGCGCGCTTGGGTTTGGTGGCGGGTTTGTCGGTTGTGTTGGGCGCGGCGTCATCGGCGGAGCTTGCCTCAAGCCGATCTTCCTTTAACTCAATCAGAGCATCAATGAGCCCCTTGTCGGCGGGCATCCATTCCACCGTGGCAAGCGAGGTGCGTGGAATCCAGCGGATATCAAGCTGACGGTCGTGCTTCTGGGGCTCGCCGGACTCTTTAGCCAGCGAGCAGTAATAGCACTCCATTGAGAGATGAAAATCGGGGTAGTCATACTCAACGGTGTAAAAATCACGCAGGTTGGTAACGTTTACCTGCAGCTCTTCCATAAGCTCGCGGCGCACGGCGTCTTCGGGTGTCTCGCCGCGCATGAGCTTGCCGCCTGGGAACTCCCATAGTCCCTGCATGTCGCCGTAGCCGCGCCGCACGGCAAGCAGCTCGTCAGATCCATCCTTGCGAATGATCCCAGCGGCAACATGAACAGTCTTCAACAGGAGCCCTCTCTCAACATCAACACATGGCAGACTACGCTTACCTTACGCAACGGTAAGGCAAGCGTAAGCCATATCGATGGTAGCCGACTCGGCTTCTTGCGACTATAGATGCCGTAGACTAATCGCAAGAAAGGACTCGGTATGCAAACCACGCACATGGCGGCCCCGGTACTGGAGGTCGCGCATCTCGAAAAGGTATATGGAGCGCTGGGCAACGTGACCCGTGCGCTCAACGACGTCAGCTTTACCGTCAACCGCGGCGAATTCGTTGGCATCATGGGCGCCTCGGGCTCGGGCAAGTCGACGTTGCTCAACTGCGTGTCGACCATCGATAGCGCCACAAGTGGCACGATCCGCATCAACGGCCAGGATGTGACGCGCATGAAGCAGGCCAAGCTTTCGCAGTTCCGCCGCGAGGAGCTCGGCTTTATCTTCCAGGACTCCAACCTGCTCGATACGCTCACGGCACGCGAGAACATCGCCCTGCCGCTCACCATCGCCCGCACAAACTCGGCCGAAGTTTCGACCCGCGTGCAGGATGTGGCCGCGCGTCTGTCTATTAGCCAGGTACTCGACAAGTACCCCTACCAGATGTCCGGTGGTCAGCAGCAGCGCGTTGCCGCGGCTCGCGCGCTCGTCACCGACCCAACTATGATCATGGCCGACGAGCCCACCGGCGCCCTCGATTCCAAGAGCGCCCGCTTGCTGCTCGAGAGCCTGGAGGCGCTCAACCGCCGTCTGCGTGCCACCGTGCTCATGGTCACGCACGACAGCTTTGCCGCCAGCTACACGAGCCGTGTGCTGTTTATCCGCGACGGCAAGATCTTCACCGAGCTGCGCCGCGGCGACACCGACCGCCGAGAGTTCTTCGACCGCATTATGGAGGTCGTTGCCATGATGGGCGGTGAAGGCTCCGATGCTCTGTAAACTCGCTTGGGGCAACGTCCGCCGCGCCGGCCGCGACTACCTCGTCTACTTGCTGACGCTCACCCTGGGTGTCACGGTCTTCTATGCCTTCAATACCGTCTCGATGCAGGTCGACATTGCCGGCATCAAGGAGGAGGGACTGTCCGAGCTCATGGGCAGCATGCTCGGTTACCTGACGTACTTTTTGGCCGGCGTCATGGCCTTTTTGATGGTGTATGCCAACAACTTCATCATGAAGCGCCGCAAAAAGGAGTTCGGCCTGTACCAGGTGCTCGGCATGCGCCGCGGGCGCGTCGCCACGATCATGGCGCTCGAGACCGTGATCGTTTCGGTCGGCGCCTTTGTCGCCGGCATTGTGCTGGGCGTGGGGCTCTCCCAGCTCATGACATTCTTTACGGCCTCGCTCTTTAAGACACAGATCGCTAATTTCCACTTCTTTTTCTCGGTGCATGCGTTCAACCTGACCCTTGCCTGCATGCTCGTGATGTTTGTGCTTACGCTACTGCTGAACCTTCGCGCCGTGCGCCGTACCAAGCTCATCGAGCTTATGGGCGCCGAGCGGCGCAACGAGAGCATCAAGACGCGCAACCCCTGGATTGCGATCGCCATCTTTGTCGTGGGCGTGGTGCTGGTGGGCGTGGCCTATTACCGCCTGTTGCGCGATGGGTTCCCGCTCACCGCGACGGAGGGTAAGCTGCAGGAGGCCATGAACCAGTTTGGTATCACCACGGCCATGGTTACGGTGGGTACCTTTGCCCTGTTCTGGGGCCTTTCGGGCATGCTTATCAAGCTGCTGCAGAGCCTGCGCAGCGTGTATTGGCGCGGCCTCAACATGTTTACCGTGCGCCAGCTTGCGGCCAAGGTCAACACGGTGTGCTTTTCGATGGGCGTTATCGCGATGATCCTGTTTCTGGCCATTACCTCGGTGACCTGCGGTATGTCGATCGCCAACGTGATGAATGAAAACCTCGAGCGCTATAACCCTGTTGACGTGTCTCAGACGTATGTCTATTACACGCCCGAAACGCTCGACTACTACAAGGAGTATGTCAATCCGTCTGAGGCCGATCGCATGGTGCTGGCCGATGCAACGGTCGATTTGTACGCTGCATGGCATGGCGAGCGCAAGTCGGCGGACAACAACGACGAGACCGGCAAAAAGGTCAATATCGCCGATGTTGCCGGTGAGCATGTGCAGATCGATTCGTATCTGAGTTACCCGCTTGGCGGCTCGGGTCCCTCGGTAGCTGCAGGCGAGATGTGCAAGGCCATGGGCGAAAAGCTCCCCAAGGTGCTCGAGGGTAGCAATGCCGATGATATGGGCCTGTTTGTGACGCCGGCGAGCCAGTACAACAAGCTGCGCCAGATGATGGGCGAGGAGCCGGTGAGCATTGGCCGCGACCAGTACGTGCTTACGTGTGATATGGGCGGTGAGCTGGGCGACCTGTACACCAAATATATGGCCGGCGGCCATACCCTCACCTTGGGTGGGCATGAGCTCAAGCCCGCAACCGATAAGTCGGACAAGGACACGGCGGCCATCGCCAACTCGGGGCTCGGTAGCAATCCCGGTACCGTGGTCGTTGCCGATGAGCTGCTGTCCCAGCTTAATCTGCAGCCGTATGCCAGCAACCTGCTCGTTAACTACAAGCGAGGGATGGATGTTGCCGAGGCCGATGAGCTCATTAAATACACTATGCTCGACAACCTGCTCGTTGACGGCAAGGAGCCGGGTTCGTGGGGAGTCTTCATGATACGCTCCGAGCTATATACGCAGGCAGCGCAGATGAACGGCATGATTAGCTATCTGGCTATCTACATCGGCTTTGTACTGGTCGTTGCATGCGCGGCAATTCTGTCGATCCAGCAGCTCTCCAACGTGGCAGATGGCAGCCGCAGCTATCGCGTGCTGGCGCAGATCGGCTGTGACGACCGCCAGATTCGCCATTCGGTGATGGCACAGCAAGCGGTGTTCTTCCTGTTCCCGCTGGCAGTGGGTCTGGCGCACTCCTTTGTGGCGCTCAAGGTGATCATCGAGCTGGTGAGCACGTTTGGCAACATGAGCATCGGCGGCACGGTGGGCCTCACCTGTGCGATTTTCCTGGCAGCCTACGGCGGCTACTTCCTGGTAACGTACCTCATGAGCACCGGCATGGTGCGAGCTGCCATCGCCACCCGCTACAGCGAGTAGCGAGCGGGCAAAACCGCCGCATAACCACAGCGAACAAACGCCGCGAAGGAAGCCGGGCCCCCTTCGCGGCGGTTTTTTGCCCGCCTGATGCATCTCAAAACTAAGTGAGTAGACTTTTTTGGATCTGCCGAGCACATTGCGACAAACGCTCAACAAAACCGCAGGTCAGGGCTGTGGCGTTTTGGGGCGTGCTCGGCATCCCGCCAAAAGCCTACTCACTTGGTTTTACTGCTAGAAAACCGCCGCGAGGGAAAGTAGCTCCCTCGCGGCGGTTTTGGCATTTGCCCAGATAAAACCTGCCAAAATAAACCTGTCCCTTTTTGGTAGGTTATCGTTTCCAAAAGTGGAGGATCAGGGTCGTACGGTTTTGCTGCTCGGTTTTGACCAGGATGTTGTGGATGTGGGTCTTGACGGTACCCACGGCAAGGAAGAGCTCGTCAGCGATCTCTTGGTTCGATTTGCCCAACACAACCAGACGCATGACTTCGGTTTCGCGGTTGGAGAGCTTGTAGGCGTTGCGATAGAAGGGCATCTGCTCTTCGATGTGTCGATCAAGATCGCTGACGTTCTTTTCCTCGGGCGCCTCCTGCATGCGAATCGAAAGCACGTGATAGGCATAGATGATCAGCAGAATCGCAAAGTAGCACGCAAAGATGTTCTCGCTAAAGTTGCGCTCGGACAGGTACAGCTGCAGCCAAGAGGGTGCCAGGCTCATGGGAACAACAAGGATGTTGTAGAAATCCTCGGCAACGATGCACCCGACCAGAATGGCGCCGATAATGAAGTGCTTTCGTTGATTGTTGACGCGCGCCTTAAGCTCGACCTGCGTGCTTTTATGCGCCGTCCAAAAGATATACAGTCCCACAAATACAAGGAATACCTGACGCATCGTGTAGTAGAGCCATTGATGTATGGGGCCGTAGGGGACAGCGACAATGATCAGCAGCTCGCTCAGGAAGAACGTTGCGACGGGAATAACAAACTGCTTTTTTGAATGTTTGTCGAGCAAGTCCATGGCAATGAGCCAGATAAAAGCTTGTGAAGCGGTCGCCACAAGGGTCCGCAACACAGGCATGGTAATTGAGTAATAGTCGCTGGCTGGAAAACTCTGGTTTTGCAACGTGTATTCAAAAAAGAAGATCTCGGTCATCTCGATGGCATAGCAAATAAAAACGCCGCTGCCATAGATAAAGAAGCGTCGACGAGACGAGGCATAGGCGGCAAGCGAAAGCACTGCCGTCACAATACAGATCACGAGTATCGCTAGGGTATAGAAGAACATCAGGGTGTTCATCTGCCACCGTCCCATCTCATTTCATCTATGGCCGAGCCCTGTATACCTTGTGGGATATAGACGTCTCAACCCTTCGTTCCATTGCGGATTAGGCGCCGAGATACAGCATAGCCGTATACCGTTCGCGGTTCTAGATAGTAAACCCCCTGCAAGCTGGCTACCTGCGGGTTTATATTGGTTTAGAGGGGATGTAACTCCGTGAACGGTCTTTAATCCCGAATAAACTAGGTAAAAATTGCATACGGGTGAATGATGGTCTTGTCAACACGAGGCGTGATGTTCGAGCGCCTCATAGCAATAGTCGGCACGACCGGCGGAAAGGAATCGACATGGCGCTGCCTAAGGATTTCATCGACACCAACGACTTCACCAAAGAGCAGATCCTGGCTATCGAGGATCTTGGCCTGGCAATGAAGAAGGCCATCAAGGTTGACGGCTATTATCCGCACCTGCTCCGCAACCAGAGCCTTGGCATGATCTTCCAGCAGGTTTCCACCCGCACCCGTCTTTCCTTCGAGACCGCCATGTGCGACCTCGGCGGCCACGCTCAGTTCTATGGCCCTGGCACCATTCAGCTCGGTGGCCACGAGTCCCTGGGCGACACCGCTCGCGTCATGGGCGACCTGCTCGACATCATGATGGCTCGCGTTGACCGTCACAAGGACGTCGTCGGCCTCGCCAAGGGTTCCGCCGTGCCCGTCATCAATGGCATGTCCGAGTTCAACCATCCCACGCAGGAGATGGGCGACCTCATGACCATGCTCGAGAACCTCCCCGAGGGCAAGAAGATCGAGGACTGCACCCTGGCCTTCATCGGCGACGCCACCCAGGTCTGCGTCTCCCTCATGTTCATCGCCTCCAAGGTCGGCATGAAGTTTGTCCAGTTTGGACCCAAGGGCCACCAGATCCCCGACGGCGGCCTGCACGTTGGCACCGTTGAGGAGCGCGCCGAGTTCGGCAAGCAGATGATGGCCATCGCCGAGGAGAACTGCAAGGTCTCCGGCGGCTCCGTCGTCATCTCCGACGACATCGAGTGCATCAAGGGCGCCGACTTCATCTACACCGACGTGTGGTATGGCCTGTACGACGAGGAGGTCTCGGGCGAGAACTACATGGACGTGTTCTACCCCAAGTATCAGGTCACCATGGACATGATGAACTTCGCCGGCCCCAACTCCAAGTTCATGCACTGCCTGCCGGCCACTCGCAACGAGGAAGTCGTCGACGAGGTTATGGACGATCCCGAGCGCTCCCTGTGCTGGGTCGAGGCCGAGAACCGCAAGCACTCCATCCGTGCTCTCCTCGCTGCCCTGGGCAAGCGCACCCCGCTCAACGACGAGGGTGTCGAGTACTCCGCCAAGGCCGAGCTTCACGCCGCTCTCGAGGCTCTCGAGCAGCTCTAAGCCTTAAGCCTGCTAAACGCACGTTTGCGGGCGGCGGATGCTCGTCTCCTGTCGCCCGCTCACCGAGGCTCAGGCAATTGCCTTAGTACCTTGGGCCTCGGATCTGTCCAAGACTGAGCGAAGGAGCTCATCATGAGCGACGGAAAGAAAAAGCTTTCCTTTTTGACGGTCATTTCGACCATCATCTGCGTCGTCTTCGTTTGCGAGGCCGCCGCTCCTGCTGCTGCCATTGGCAACCAGCAGTTCTTCTGGTGGATCTTCCTGATCCTGACCTTCCTGCTTCCCTACGGCATGGTTGTTGCCGAGCTCGGTACCACCTATGACGGCGAGGGCGGCATTTACGACTGGGTACGCGATGGCCTGGGCGACAAATGGGGCGCCCGCATCTCGTACTACTACTGGGTCAACTACCCGCTGTGGATCGCCTCGCTGGCTACCATGTTCCCCGACATTTTGGGCATGGTCTTTGGCGTCGAGTTCAACTTGATCGCCAAGATGGGTATCGATCTTGCCTTTGTGTGGATCGTCTATCTCATGGGCCGCTCCAAGGCGGCCGACTCCGAGTGGGTCCTTAACGGTGGCGCCATCATCAAGGTCGCCGTCGCCGTTATCGTTGGCGCTTTGGGCATTTGGTATGCCATGGAGAACGGTTTTGCGAACGACATGTCCGCTGCCACCTTCCTGCCCGAGCTCACCAACACCAACGCTCTCGGTTACCTGTCGATCATCATCTTTAACTTCATGGGCTTCGAGGTCATCTGCACCATGACCGACGACATGGCCGATCCCGCTCGCGATATCCCCAAGGCCATCATCGTCGGTGGCCTGTCCATCGCCGTGATCTACCTGTTCGCTGGCTTTGGCATCGGCGCCGCCGTGCCGGCCGACTCCATCGATCCCGACTACGGCATGATCGTCGCAGTCCAGACCATGGTGGGCGACTCCATGATCTTTAAGGTCATCTGCATCGCCTTCCTGATCACCCTGTTCGCCAACATGGCCGCTTGGTCCTTCGGCGTTAACTCCGTTGCTCGCTACGCTGCCGAGCACGGCAACATGCCCAAGGTCTTCGCCTCGATGATCTCGGATGACGACATGCCCAACGGCGCCAACCTGGTCAACGCTGTCGTTGCCTCCCTGGTGCTGTGCCTGCAGCTCGTTCCCATCGACGCCATCTCCAACGGTGTCTTCTGGATGCTCTTTGGCACCTCTGTCGTCTTCCTGCTGTTGACCTACATCCCGATGTTCCCGGCGTTCCTCAACCTTCGTAAGAACGACCCCAACCGTGAGCGCATCTTCACGTTCCCGTTTAAGGGCGCCATGATGAAGGTCATGCTGGCCATCCCCTGCATCGAGCTGGTTCTTGCCATCGTTGCCACGCTGATCCCGTTCTCCGCTGCTGAAATTGGCGACAAGGTCCCGATGATCGTTATCTTCATCGTGCTCGTGCTCATCGGCGAGGTCGTCCGCGTCGTCAGCGCTAAGGGCCGCGAGACCGAGTACAAGGGTCTGACCCCTGAGCTCGCAGCCCAGCGTCTCGCTGAGGAGGCCGCCGAGGCCGAGGAGAACTAGAGCACCCGGTTCTGGGGCTCCAACCCTCCTCGTGTACCAACGCGCGCTTCGTCGGGCTTGTCGCTCCCGACTCCGGGCACTCTAGCCTCTTCGGAGGCGTGTCCAAGCGACAGGTTTGCTAACCATTCCCCCGGGGTGGGTGTGAGCGATAGCTCCGGTAACCACCGCCCACCCCAATCTCTCTTCCGTATCCTTCGTGCGTTTTGTCTCCGCGCACTTGGTTACGTCGTCGCTTGCCGGTGCGATTCCGTGAAAACCGGCACCGGGCGCCCCGACCTTTGCCGGGGAACGGGCGCCTACCATCTCTTGGTTTTAGGCTGCGGGTAACCCGCCCGCAGCAAGCGATCGTTCGATTTGGAGGAAATCTTATGCGTACGATCACCGAGTCCGAGTCCACCCCCAAGGCCGACGGCTTCTTCATGCCCGCCGAGTTCGCCCCGCAGGATCGCGTGTGGATGGGCTGGCCCCACCGCACCGACACCTGGGCCCACGGCGCCAAGCCGGCCCAGAAGCAGTATGCCGCCATCGCCCGCGCCATCTCCGAGTTCACCCCGGTCTATATGTGCGCCAACCAGGTCGACTACGCCAACTGCAAGGCCGTCTTCGAGAACGACGAGAACGTCACCGTCATCGAGATGACCACCGACGACGCCTGGTTCCGCGACACTGCCGCCACCTACGTCATCAACGGCAAGGGCGAGAAGCGCGCCAACCACTGGCACTTCAACGCCTACGGCGGCCTCGTCGACGGCCTGTACTTCCCGTGGGACAAGGACGAGCAGATCGCCCTCAAGATGGCTGAGCTCTCCGGCTGCCGCCGCTATCGTCCCGACGACATGATCCTCGAGGGCGGCTCCATCACCGTCGACGGCGAGGGCACCCTTGTCGTGACCGACCAGTGCCTGCTTTCCCCGGGCCGCACCTGCTCTGCGGTTCTGGAGGAGGAAGAGGATCCCGAGTCCATCTGGCCCAAGTACCGCAAGAAGTTTGAGCCCTGGAGCGAGGAGCTTCGCGCCTACATGGACGAGCACCTCAAGGATTACCTGGGTGTCGAGAAGGTCATCTGGGTCAAGGAGGGTATCGACCCCGAGGAGACCAACGGCCACATCGATGACGTCGCCACGTTCATCGCGCCGGGCGTCATGGCCTGCATTTGGACCGACGATCCCGAGTATCCGTTCTACGAGCAGTGCCACGCTGCCTACGAGACCCTCTCCAACGCCGTCGACGCCAAGGGCCGCAAGATGAAGGTCTACAAGCTCTGCATGCCCGTGAACCCGCTGTTCATGGACCAGGCTTCCTGCGACACCATCGACGCCGACGAGAACGCCGAGCCGCGCGTCCCCGACGAGCCGCTGATCGCCTCCTACATGAACTACCTCGTGACCAACCACGGCGTTATCGTCCCGCAGTACGGCGACGAGAACGACCAGCTGGCCGTCGACACGCTCCAGAAGATCTACGACGAGGTCTGGGGCGAGGGTGTCTACAAGTGCGTCGGCGTTCAGTCCGAGCAGGTCGTCTTCGGTGGCGGCAATATCCACTGCATTACCCAGCAGGAGCCCTCGGCGTAACTCAGGCACGCCACCTTGGCGTTCACTCGTCGCTTACGTAGCGTCAGTACGCTACGCTCCTCGTTCGCGCCAATCTGGCGCACCTGAGCACGCCGAGTAAACGTCTGTCTTCCCGAGGCACGGCACCTTGCCCTTCAATCGTCGGGCATGACCCTTAAGGTCTATGCCCTCCTCTTTCAGGGCAATCTGCCGCACCTCGGAAACCCAGCCGATCAATCGGACAGTCGGTGAATCGCACCGTGACCATCTCGGGGCATTGATGGTCTGGTCACTTGATGTCTTGGTCGGCTGGGTTTTTCTTTGGGCACTCCGTTGCCTCCACTTCGGAGTGCCCTTTTCTTTGATTGAGTACGCGTCTGGCCTGGGATTTTTTGCGGGTTAGGCCAATTGTTCGCTTGAATTTCCCAGGTCAGACGCGTCTTCAATTGCCGAAAGTTATCGGTCGTGAACGCGGCCGTTTTGATCGGAGTATCTATGTACCAGCGTATCGTTATCTACACGCGCCTGTTCCGCGAGCGTTGGTCCAACAAATGCATCCTCTCCTCTCTCTGGGATGGCACCTGCACCGGTGACGCGGCCTGCAACCCTACCTTGGGCTGCGCCTTCGGTACAGATGCCATCCTTTTTGCTGTAGGGGGCGCGCGCCATGGCAGGTAAAAAGTTCTCCCTGATCGAGGTCATCCTTTCGGTTATCTGCGTCGTGTTTACCATCGAGGCGGCGGCTCCGGCATCTGCCATGGGTAACGTACAGTTCTTCTGGTGGATTTTCCTTATCATTACGTTTTTGCTTCCCTATGGTCTGGTGGTGGCCGAGCTGGGTACGGCGTTTGATTCCGAGGGCGGCCTGTACGATTGGGTTCGCTTGGGCCTGGGCGACCGTTGGGGCGCCCGTTGCTCTTGGTGCTACTGGGTTAACTTTCCGCTGTGGGTGGCAAGTATCGCCTGCATGTTCCCCAGTGTCATTAATGCGGTGTGGGGCATCGAATTTTCGCTTGGGGTCCGAATTGCCATCGAGCTTGCCTTTGTGTGGGGCGTCACGGTCATGGCAATGCAGCCGGTGGCCGAGGCCGATTGGGTCATGGATGGCGGCGCCGTCATCAAGGTGCTCATTACCGCCGTGGTGGGAATCGTCGGCATCTGGTTTGCCTGCAACAACGGCTTTGCCAACGATATGTCGTTTAAGACCTTTGTCCCCGATCTGGGAGACACTAACTCACTGACGTATCTTTCGATCATCCTCTTCAATTTTATGGGCTTTGAGGTGGTCGCGACCTTTGCCAGCACGATGAAGAACCCGTCGCGCGATATCCCCAAGGCGGTTATCGCCGGTGGCGTTGCCATCGCGGCGATCTACATTATCTGTGGCATCGGTATTGGGGCCGCGGTTCCCACCGAGCAGCTTTCACTCGATTCGGGCATTGTGGACGCGGTTGCCGCCATGGTGGGGCGCAGCCACCCGCTGACGATGGTCGTGGGCGTGGCCTTTTTGGTGACGCTGTTCGCCAACATGATCTGCTGGAGTTTTGGCGTCAACAACGTGGCGAGCTATGCCGCGCGCCACGGCAACATGCCGCGCCCCTTTGCGCTGGTGTCCAAGAAGACCGGCATGCCCAACGGCTCAGCACTCATTAACGGTTGTTTTGCCAGCTTGGTGCTGCTACTTCAGATTCCGCTGGGCGAAGGTTCCGACGTCTTTTGGGTCTTCTTCTCGATGAACGTCGTCTTTCTGCTCATGAGCTATATCCCGATGTTCCCGGCGTTTTGGCGCCTGCGTAAATACGACGACCGCTCACGTGTGTTCCGCGCGCCCTTCGAGGGCAAGGTGCTTGCGGTGGCGCTTGCGGTGCCGGTGGTAGAGCTCGTGCTTTCCATTGTTGCGACAATCGTGCCGCTTAACAGCTCGCCCGCCGAGATGTCAAAGTTGCCGATCCTCATGGGTGTGGTGATCGGCGTGTTGCTGGGCGAGGTTTCGCGCCTCATATCGCGCCGCGGCCGCAGCATCGACAATCCCGGCGTTGGCGCATAGGGGTCAGGTTATTTTGCACCAAAACAGTAGCGCCGCGAGTTGTGCGGTACTAGATGCATCTTGGATTACTGTTCACGCTGCTCGGGATCAGATGCGAGCTTGGGTGCAAAGTAGGGGACGTGGCCCAGGTAGGGGCAGCTGTCCGAACGCGCCTCAACGGCGCAGGGGACATCGTCGTAGGTCATGGAAGAACCGAGTCGGGTGATGGCCTTGGCGGCGGGCGCGACGAGCATCTTGAGCGGAGCGATCGGTGTCATGGCATCTCCTTTCATCGGTGAGACACAGCTTGTTTATCTAAACGATACAGTACGTTTAATCGGTGAGTCTAATCTTGCGGCAAAGAATCTGTCAACATCCTCACAGCATCTGAACAGGGGGGTGTTCCTATAGTTTTGTCAACTGGGAAATGCTCTCCGT
>NZ_QSCW01000024.1:0-23494 GCF_003463445.1 Collinsella sp. OF02-10 | reverse complement strand
GCGGGCTTCTCCTCGATGGAGACGGCCCTGCCCCGCGCGTCGAACTCCACGACGCCGAAGCGCTCGGGGTCGTCGACGTGGTAGCCGAAGACCGTGGCCCTCCCCGACTCGGCGTTATGGACGGCGCGCGTCAGGTGGCGGCTGAGGCCGTTGCCGTAGAAGATGTTGTCGCCCAGCACCAGCGCGCACGGCTCGCCGGCGATGAAGTCCTCGCCGATGGTGAACGCCTGCGCCAGGCCGTCCGGCGAGGGCTGCTCGGCGTAGGAGAGGTTCACGCCGTAGCGCGAGCCGTCACCGAGCAGGCGCTCGAAGTTGGACAGGTCGGTCGGCGTGGAGATGACCAGGATGTCCCGGATGCCCGCCAGCATGAGGGTGGACAGCGGGTAGTAAATCATGGGCTTGTCGTAGACCGGCAGCAGCTGCTTGGAGGTCACGAGCGTGAGCGGGTACAGGCGCGTGCCGGACCCGCCGGCGAGGATGATGCCTTTCATAGAATTCCTCTCAGTTGACAATCGTTAGGCAAAAGCTGCTAATTGCAAACAACGATTAGACAAACATATTTATTAAAATTATATGCGCCAGCAGCGGCTTCCTCCTCATTCTCTTTAAAACGGACAGTAGAAACACGTAACTCTTTCTGCATTTATCGCGAGGTAGGAAATGAATAAGTACAATGAGCAGTGTCCAACAAACGAAAGGCAAACAATGCGAGTCGAAACAACCGGAGTATGCAGAGGAAACTGGAAAATCTACCAGCAGCTTAAAATAGAAGGCATCCATGAAGGCTCCAGCATAAAAGCTCAAGCGGCAACGGTTGACGACCGCCGTTTACCTTTGTCTCTTCTAAAATTCAAGGACAATAACGGCGAATCAGACTCATACGTTCTTGTAATCCCCGACCCCGACACCCGATCCATTAAAGTTGAGTTTAGCGAAATCGGCAAAGACGGTCGTAACCTGAGCAGCGACTCCCTTTCGCTCAATTGCAAGAACATCAAATGGGAGTCGCGTCTTAACTACAAAATTAAACCTGACATGTGCAGCAAACTCAGAAATTACGATGACGTTTCAGAGTTTGAGAGGGCGACGATTGATTTTTGGCAGTGCATCGAAGATTCAAACGAGTATATCCTGAGGTGCACGGTTAGAACACCGTACCGCAACGACTCGCAAATCAAACTTCGCTGCCTCGATCGGTTCCTCAATGAGGTTGAGCTGAGCATAGTCAACTTCGGCTCAAATGTAACGAGTGTTGGATTTACATCCGAGAAAAAACAACTTGAAACACAGCTCTCGATCCGCATGCCAAAGGCGTTTGATCGTTACTACTTTATAATTGGCGATCAAAATCACCCTTCATTCAGTGCATTTGACTGCTTAACGCCTGATAAATTAGGCTTGCTTCTTGAGGAGACCAACTTCCTCTTTACCCATGCGCAGTTTGACCCTGAATACCCCGAATGGTTTACAGAGCATAAGGCAACCATTGGCGCACTGGAGAAGCAGAGAAAAATCGTCTTCAATAGCGCTCCGAAATTCAGCATCATTGTCCCTCTTTACAACACGCCCATTTCGTTTTTTAACGATATGGTCGAATCCGTAAAAAACCAGTCTTATGCAAACTGGGAGCTCCTCCTAGTTAATGCAAGCCCTGACAATCAGGAACTAAAGGCTCGCGTTGAGCAGGAAACAGCCCGCGACAACAGAATTAAGTCAATTAATCTTACCGAAAATAAGGGTATTTCCGAAAACACAAACGCAGGCGTTGCCGTAGCTTCGGGCGATTTCGTTAGCTTCTTTGACCATGACGACATTCTTGAACCGGACTTGTTGTTCTCATATGCCGAGGCAATTGAAAACAATAATGGCGTCGATCTTCTTTATTGTGATGAAGATAAACTCATGCCCGATGGAAAGTTAGCGCAGCCGTTCTTTAAGCCGGATTTCAATATCGATCTGCTCAGAAACAATAACTATATCTGCCACATGCTTACCATCCGTAAGTCCCTGCTAGACACTCTAGAGCCGAACACAAAAGAGTTCGATGGAGCACAGGATCATAATCTGACTCTCCGCGCCGTGGAAAAGGCAAGGAAAGTTCATCATGTTGCGAAGGTTCTATACCACTGGCGCCTAAGCGAGACCTCCACCGCAGCAAATGCCGATAGCAAGCCGTATGCCACTATCGCAGGTATCAAAGCGGTCCAGAGTCATTTGGACAGGCTTGGGCTCAATGCGAAGGTCGAACAAGCGCGTCGTCCCTTTACATATAAAGTAACCTACGCTGTGCCAGATTCCCACCCACTCGTGTCAATTATCATCCCGACTAAAGACCACGCCGACATTCTGAACAACTGCATTACATCAATTGTTGAGAAATCAACGTACGACAATTACGAGCTCGTCATAATCGAAAACAACAGCACAGAAAAGGTGACGTTCGATTATTACGATAAGTTGCAAGCAAAATATCCTGACATCGTTCGTCTTGTAACTTGGGAACACGAATTCAATTTCTCCAAGCTCATGAACTTTGGCGTTGCTCACGCCAAGGGCGACTATCTCTTGCTATTGAATAACGATACTGAGGTAATTACGCCCAATTGGATCGAGACCATGCTTGGCATCTGCGCACGTGAGGATGTTGGCGCAGTCGGTGCAAAACTCTACTATCCCGACAACACCATTCAGCACGCGGGCCTATGCGTCACTGGCGGCGTGGCGGGACATCTTTGCCAGAGCATGCCAAGGAATAATTGGGGCTACTTTGCACTCAACGATGCGCAACAAGACTTCAGCGCTGTCACTGCAGCTTGCATAATGACCAAGCGTAGCGAATATGAGAAAGTCGGAGGTTTCACCGAAGAGCTTCAAGTTGCATTTAATGATGTTGACTTTTGCTTAAAGCTACGCGAGATTAACGACCTGATCGTATACACGCCCGAAGTCGAGCTCTATCACTACGAGTCGATTTCTAGAGGCGTTGAAAACAATACGGAAAAGCAGATTCGGTTCCACAAAGAAGTCGCATACATGAATTATCGCTGGGCAAAATACTATGTCGAAGGCGATCCGTACATTAACCCAAATTTCAGCGTGGGAGAACCCGGAAATCGCTACTATCATTTATAAAGTGTTAGCTTAATTCTGCGCTTTCTAATTTTAACCTTATTAAAATGCGACTAATAGATAAGGGAATCGAGGGTCAACCCTCGATTCCCTTACTATGAATAATTGCATTCCATACATGATATACAGTTAAGAAGCGTTTGTGATTCGATACACAAGCAGGCGTTGATTCCGCATGCTGGCCAGAATCCGCATCATTCCAAAGGCGTATTTAAAACCCAGCCCCACTGTGGTATAGCGGTAGTGTGGTAGTAGTTCAGCCACCAAGCAAGTGATGTTGTCCTGATGTAACCGATGTTATCCATAACCATACCGTTTCCGATATAAATAGCAATATGGCCCCAGCGGGCACCAGCACTTGTATGAGCATGCGTAGGGACCGCAACGATCATTCCAACTTTAAGCTGAGATATATCTCGGCTGTAACACCAATTCCAGAACATGTCGCATGCGTCGCCGTTGGGATATGACCCCAGCACGGGGTAAAACACATGGCTAACCCACTCCGAGCACAGTCCCGCCCCAGGAGAAGGAACGCTATGGCAACGATTAACGATCTGGGACTGCAAGGAGGCGCGCGCGGAGTGCTCAGGCTCCACCCAAGCACCTGAGGCATTAAAGAAATACTCGGAGTCTCCAATTCTGTTCCAGCCATTTACCATTTGTCCAGAAGACATAAGGTAGTACCACGTTCCATCATCATCGAGGAACCAGCCAGTATTCATAGCTCCGGATTCGTTGTCGAGGTGATACCACCTACCGTCAATGAATCGCCAACCGCGCTGCAGAACCCCATCTGAGTCTGTGTAAAACCACACCTGTGCAGCTGAGGACCAATACCAGCCAGCGACAGGCTTTCCCTCGGGATCCCTGAGCTTAATTCCACCCGCGCCGTCCTTGACGCCCGAAAGCACAATCGCACCACTGCTGCACGCATAATATACGTTTTCATCTTGTGAGAAGACCCAAGTGTTGCACTTTAATGCACCGCCGCTATCCGGATCCAAATAATAAATGGAGCCATTTACAGTTTGAAATCCTTCCAGCATGGCGCCATTATTATTGGGGTCTAGCAAATACCAGCTAGAACCATTGTAAAACCACCCGGTACGAATCTCTCCCGATGCGTTGGAGCAATACCATGCCCCATCGTTAATAAACCAACCGGAGCTCATAGAACCGGATTCGGAAAAATGATACAAAGAGCCGTTAACAAGCCTAAAGCCCGTAGCCATTAATCCAGAAGGCTCAAGCCAGTACCAAGTATTGCCAAGGAGTAACCACCCGGTCTGCATAGCGCCCGAACTGTCCAAATAGTACCAGCTATCATCAATTAAAACCCAGCCGGTCTTCATTGAACCCGATGTCTCGTCAAGGTAGAACCAGCGCCCACCGGTGGCAGCCCATCCCTTCAAATGTGCACAGGAGTTAGAAAATAAATGCCAGCCATCGTTCAAGTATTTCCAGCCAGTAGCTGCATAACCTTCGGAATCAAAATAATACTCCGCCCCTCTAATGGACAGAAAACAGTTTGACGGCCAACCACCAGCCTCATATCTCCACCACCATTTACCGTTTTGGTAGGCCCAAGAACCAGGAAGAGCGATGTTATTATCAGAGGAACGAACGATCTGGAACGACAGTTGAGAGGTAACGCCGGCGTAATTCCCTAGCCCATTCACTCTTATAGTGGCGCAGCCAGGGGCAACATTATCTGAATACGTGACTTCATAATCGATTCCGCTTGCTAGCACAGAACCGCTGGCAGTCAAAACAGAGACATCAGGAGTAATCACATCGCCAGTATATTCATATATCGACGAATCGATAGATGCTTTGAAATTATCGGAATCCAAAGTCAAACGATCGCTACCTGATGTCCCAAATGCTTCCTGACCCGATTGAACCAAAGAGCCATCAGTGCCTTCAGCCACGCAATCTTCAGTTAATGAAAATGCGATTGCGGGCCATAAAAGAGAGATGAAACAAATAGATGTTAGACAAACCACGCTGATTAAACTCAGATGTCGATTTTTCATCATTTTTCTCTTCTCGCCAAATCAAATTAACCTTTGAATATCCAGATGCAGTCGACCCAGAGATGCAGTTCCCAAATTAATTAATATGCAAGACAACTCGCTTGATACGTTGCACCAGATAAAACGATAAGACACTCAACATAGGGATTGTCTATTTGTTAGACAATCCACAACCAGCAGTCGAGCGCGATCAATGGTGCACAAACTTAGGAGCCCTAATGAGGGATAGCCGAAGGAACTGAATCAAACCATGTATTGAGCTCATTCATGATCAGACCTTTTCTCAAGCTCTTTTTCGAGCAGGGCAATCCTATGAGTAAGGTTTTTGATCGCCAAAACATGACGACTCGCGGCAACGCTAAGAGACAGAGAGATTGCAAGCAACAGCACGATTGCACCCAAAAAAAGGAAATTGGCCGGGTTGACAAACCCAATAGCTGTTGAGCAACTATAAATAATCTGAGGACATAAATCACAGATCAAGGCCGCCATACACATCAAAATCCACAGCAAAGAGTACTTAAGAAGCATCTTTCCGTTGGACACGAGACGTAAAACATAGACGAGGAATCCGCCGAAAAAGAGGGCCGCACCAATCCTCAAAATAAGATTCATTATTTGTCTCCCCTATGAACCCAGCACACAAGGACAATGGCTAACGTAACCTTGACCATATAGTAGACGGAAGAGAAGCCCCCGATAGATGAACGTCCACCTTGGCGCTCATTCATCTTTACAGGCGCTTCCATAACGGGAAGACCAAGCTTCATAGCCAAAGCAATCGACTCTGGCTCCGGGTAGTCATCAGGATAACTCTTGCAGAACAGGTCGATAGCATCTTTATTGCAGGCCCTAAAGCCAGAAGTGGGATCGGTGACCACCTTACCCGTAAGCAACTCGAGCAAAAATGAAAGCCACCTGATTCCAACACGACGCATAAAAGTTGATTGAAAACCATCAGTCTCAACCAGAAATCGAGAGCCTATCGCCAAACTCGCACCGCTCTCAATCAGCTTTACAAGCTCAGGAATATAAGAAGGATCATGTTGGCCATCGCCATCAACCTGAATGTCGATATCATAGCCAAATCTCTGGGCATATTTATGGCCCGCTTGGACCGCTCCACCGATACCAAGGTTCTGCGGCAAATCCAATATGTTGATACCATGCTCTCGACAAAGCTCAAGCGTTGTATCTTGTGAGCCGTCGTTGATTACGACATAGTCATAACCCGCAGCTTTTATAGCTGCAACGGTATTGAGAATGCACTCCTGTTCGTTATAGGCAGGAATTATTACGAGAACACGCAGATGTCCTTTTGAACATGTCGTTGAAGTAAAAGACAATCGAGATTCATCCATTCCAAAAACAGTTGGCTCTTAGCGACGCCCAAAGAATTTGCGACTCTTACAGTCCAACGCATAGCTTAACTCAGACTTAAGTTTACTGTATCCTGTCTAACCATTAGGAAGTTACATCTCAAGCTTAGATATTTAGCTTGCTCAACTAGGGCACACATGGAGTCCCCATCCATCACCGCAGGAAAAGGACCCCTTGCAGTTCTGCCTCAAATACGGGGCGCATGTCCTGAGCGAACCCTCAACGCCGTCCCATTCGATCCAATCGAATCCAACTAATTGCCCACTCCTACTATAACCATGACCTATATCGCTAATTTAGAAAAAACGGATATACAGAAGCTCGAACATCACAAAATACAGCAGCGCAAATGGAGCCCCGAGCATAAAGGCTGTAACTTTAGCCTTCACCTCCTCATCGCAGTAAATAGGGAACCTGAGCAATAGACAGGCAAAAGGTATTATCAAAGGTATGAGATATCGCGCTTGGACACCCGCAACTGTCTGGCTTCCAACTCCTGTAAAAGCGATGTATAGAGCCAAAGCAACTAGGTGGCAAGTAGCAAGAACCAGGAATAGAGTCCAAACAATTCCGCAACGGCTAAGCTTTATTTTAGTATCTTTTTCATTATCAATAATGCAAATAGCTTCAAACAGCATGATGGGGAGATACGAAAGCCATGGGAACAGATTAGACACGTCCCCAAGATAAGCCATATTCGTTGATATTGAATTGAGAAACGCCGGGGTCAGCATCGATCCAAAAACGAAATTCGAGATTACAGCTATAGTTCCAACTGGATTTGCAAGCACTCCCGTCGTTTGACCAGCCGTAGAGACTTCGGAGCCACCACGTGCATCAGAAATATTATTTACGACAGATGAGAAATATGGCGTCAAGAAAGATAGGATCATAATGGCACAAACGAATAGAGCAGTACCAATCAAGATACGTCTTTGCTTGCTTGAAACATATTTATTTGCAGGAATTAAAAGCGCAAGTCCAAATAAGGGAAAATAAATCGCTTTAGCTGCAAACCCGATTGCAAAAGATAGTAGAAATGCGAAGAACGTTTTAGCAGAAATATCCTCTTCAGAAATAAGCATCTTCAACAAAAGAGCTGTTCCTAGCAAACTGAACGATATCACACAGGGATCATACGAGTAACTGGCTGCCATTAACACAGCAGACGGGAACAACGCAATACAAGTGAAAAGACATTTTCTGCAAGGGGCTATACGAATTGCGATTCCGCAGATAACTGCATACGCAAACAAATTAAAAATTTTACCCAATGCAAATTTGATAGAGAATGGGAGATGAAGCAAGCGACCCAAACAAAGGCCGATAGATGAAGGAATATAGGCAATTTTAGAAAGAGCCACACTATCAAAACAATTAAAACGTTCGATACCTTCAGCTAAATCATTTTTATCAGCCTCTCTGACCAATTGCTCAACAGAGCCACGGTTAAACTCTCTTGTTTCATCTATTGGGTACTTACCCAAAGCTGCATCCAAACTAAAGCCGTCCCCCATATAAAACTGCTCGACTATCATTCGGTCAGAATTTGTTATTTCAGCATTTGTGAGGTAGGAAAAACTGTTTGCATTTCCATAGTGGACCTCATCATCCCATGTCAAAAAATTTGTAACGGGAAAGCAAATAATTACGGATAGACCAATTGAGACAATGCATGCGAAAGCGAACAGTTCGGGCTTCAGATAAGAAATGCCCCCATTAATAGCAATCAATCCGATCAAAACCGTAATGGGCAAAGCAGACGCGAACAACACCGTCTTTGACTTATCGAGCGGAATGCCAATAAAAGCGATTAAAACAGCAAAGCCAACAAAAACCGCCAAATAAAAGAAACACTTCTTAGCATCAGTTTTCTTAACCGAGGTTACGAAGCTCTTCATCAGGCCATAGCAAAGCTCAATTCCCTGGAACGCTAAAACTAAATGAAAGCATATAACCAGACCTGAGATATTCCATGCACCAAGACCGAAGGGGCCAAACGTCTTCGCGCCAGCCAATATGATGAAAACTAGCAGAAAGCTGCTGAGGATACTGGACGCGACGAGAACGGTTATCTGACGAATAGCATCACCGCTCGACTGTGATTTCGGTTGCAAATATAAGCACGCAACAGCAACGACATCGCAAAAGAGTTCAAGAATGAATAGATTTAAATTCTTATAGTGCAATGATGTCGCGACAGCTAACAAAAGAAGTCCCAGCCCAAAGATGGCAAGCGCGTACTCGCTTTTCTTAATTGCAGGATTATTCAAAACGTGCATCTCCAACTAAAGACAAAATCGAATAGGATAAGTCGACAATAACAAATTCGGGTCTTAGATCCAACTTCACTCAAAAGCTAAGTAAAAGCCAGCCAAGTATCACTTAGCAAATACAAAACGCCTTCTCGACATCTATAGCAGTGGCGTCCCAGCTATATCGATTTTCAACAAGGGCCCTAGAGTTTCGAGACTGTAGAGAAAGCAGCTTTCGATCATCAAAAAGCCTGCATAATGCCGAAACCACCTCATCAGATGACATGGACTGAATTATCGTGCCGTAGCTATCATCTGGAATAAGCTCGTGCGCGCCTCCCACATCTGTTACCACAGCAGGCGTTCCGCAAGCTGAAGCCTCAAGAAGTACCGTCGAAAAGCCTTCGGACCGAGTTGGAAGACAAAGCACATCTGCTTGCTGAAGTAAGGAGGAAATGTCCTCTGCGCTACATCTCCCAAGCCAAAACAAGTTCGACGAACAGGCTTCCTTGACTTCATTGGCCAGCGGACCATCCCCTGCAAGAACAAAACAAATATCACGCTTGGTAATATCCTTTGCGCGAGCTGCCTCAATAATTGAATAAATTCCCTTTTCAGGAATAAACCGCCCAACAAAAGCCACAACTAAAGATGATTGAGGGACACCTAATTCTGATCGGAAATCTCTACCCGAAGAGATGCTCCTATAAATTGAAGCATTGATTGAGTTCGATATTACGCCCTTTGCACCGATATTAAAATGCTGAAGCCATTCAACGCTTTTAGAAGAAATCCCATAGAAATCAGGTTCAAACGTCTTTACGCGATCAGTAATCCAATCCTCATATCGGCGCACAAAATAATCAAGGAATGGCTGATTGAAAGAAAGATACGCTGAACCATGGTCGAGAACGACGGCCCTAGTGTTATGATCCACAGCAAACTTCAGCCCTTCGAGTGAGAGGGGGAAAAGCCTCGTGTTGATAAGTACGCCGTCCCACTCATAATCATCAAGGCTTTGCAGGAGCCGGTAATAATCGCCGGTTTTTTTGGGAAGAGGAAGCCTTCCATCAAGCAATGAAATACATGGAAGCCGAATTATCTCGAGACCGTTTTCGACTGAATGACCGACTCCTACGCGCATTGAATCATTAGTAACGATAACCACCCTGTCGCCGCGGGCAGCTAGGGCATGAGCGAGACCATCGACAAAATTACCAATTCCACTAAGTTGCGGGTGATAATGATGGGTGAAAATACAAATAGAAGAACTCATTACATAACCTCATCTGGTAAAGATTTCATATCCTTAATTCTGCGCAGTCCAGACTTCACCATCCCCAAAGTCAAGCAGAAGAGGAAGATGGGTATGTCGATTTTCCGGCTCCGGAATTTTCTTCCATTCGCCATACATCGTTGTAAGATATTTATCCGTCATACGAGGAACGGGGAATTCACTGCCTTCGAAAACCGCACTGCTCAGAGGGAAAATCTCTGAAATAGGCACTGGCGCCATATTCGGCCAGCTTAACGTCAGACAATAATCAGAGACCTCACCCGTATTTGAGTCGGCAATACAGGAGTCGAACAAATCCTGGTAAGAGCATGCGCCTCGAGAAACCAGTCGTTCCACTACGTGTATAGCAGAACAACCAATTTGCTCGAGTTGTCCAAGGAACCCTTTATGAGGGACAACAATGGAAGAAGAGTGATATAAATAAGCTCTTTTCTGTGCAATTGATGCAGTTCGGACTTGTTTTGCACGAAGGCGTTTATCTGTATAGAGCTGGTCATATGGAAAGATGTCGACAAAAATACCCATCGAACTGGAAGCCTCTCGAGCCTCCTGATTCTCGAAGCGAGTTTCATCGCGATACACCTTAGCAAACATCGCAGCATAGCCAATAGTATTCCGCGATGTATGGAGCGAATATCCTTCCGGTAAACCATCCTCGGCTAAAGAGCAAAAGCGGTCATAGTCTGAACGCATCATTCCGATATCTATATCATCATCCCAAGGGATAAACCCCCTATGACGCATTGCTCCTAAACATGTTCCGCCATCAAGCCACCACCTGATGCCGTGCTTAGAGCAGAATGCAGCGACAACCTGAAGGATATCCAATTCAGTGTTTTGAAGCTTTAATAGCGCGTGAGCTTTAGACATCATCGGCCTATCTCTTTTCCCCAAACCATTCTTGCGTCTGTTTCCCCAAAACAAAAGACTGATAAATAAGGCAAATAGCATTGGATATAAGCGCCGTTACAGTAGGGCCATTTAAGCCAAACAACACTTGCGCGGGAGCCATGACAGCAACAGCACTGATTAAGGACAATATGCTGCCAACAAATACCCCTCGGTAGTTATCAAGAGAAACCAGCAAATCGTTGACAAACCAAGCAATGCCAGTCAAAAAGGCACAAGCCAACATAGGCTGAAGGAGATCAGAATGTTTGGCTATTCCAGCGCCATAAAACAAAGACAGCAATAATTTGCCGAAAAAGAAAAGCGCAGCTGCTGATATGACGCCGACAAATAAAATACCGGCAAGTATTTTACCTATAAGCGTAAAAAAGGACTTTTCCCTAGAATAGTAACGCTCTACTAAATAACCTAATAAAGGATTATAGATATACGTCGCACCCATTTGGATAATTGCCACGGGAGCAGCAACTGATGCATAAATGCCTAGAGCAGAATCTCCGAATGTATAAGATAAATACTGCCTTGGAATATTCGGCGCCGCAGAAGCAGCAATGCCGCCCAGAACGATGGGCAAACAGCCACATAGGAAAGCTCTGACCTTCGCTTGGGTAATTCCAAGTTTGATTGCAGAGATTCGATTTGATCTCGGATAATCGTAAATAACACCGATACCTATAGTCACTACCGTCATTAGCAACAATGCACCTTCGAGGCTATTTAACAGCCCAAAGACAACAATGAACGAAAGGAGAGAACCAATGCCCTGCATTATGAGGGATTTCCCAATATAGTCCATCCTATGGCCAACCTGATCATTGGCATGCATGACATCAATAACTAAGCCGGCGGTTTTATAGAGAGCATACAAAAGAACAGCAGGCACCGTATCAATACGACACGTCGCAATGGAATAGACGGCCAACATTGCAAACGCCATAAACGTAGTAAAGAAACGAAAAGTCAGGTATTCACCAGCAGAGTTTTTCCTTTCAACATCTGCAATTTGTACCGTGTACATCCTGTATTGGGCCAATTGAGAAAACATGTTGAAAATAGACATAGCAAGGGAATAAATTCCAGCAGCACTATATCCATCAGACAGTCGAACGACCAATATAGTGATTAGCCATTGACAGCCTAAATTCGTCAACGAGCCAACGGTATTCCAGAACATATTGTGTTTAATCGAAAGAGTCTTCTCTGTGGCTTCCACAAATATAAGCGCCCTTCTGAACAAGTCGCGATTCGGATACGAAGCTATTTTGCTTCTTTAATCATGTTTAAAATCAAAAGAAACAGCCAATTCGGTACAAGTCGCATAACGATTTCAGCTTTAGCAATGGACGGGCAAGCTCGTCGATATTTAAGCAAGCCAATTATGGAGCGTCGCTCTCTTGCATCGGCGAACCCCATTATTTCCTTTAGGTGCGGTGAATCAGGAAATCTTTCGGCAAATTGCTTAGCTGTATCAACCCTGTTTTTAACTCTTGTTAAATACCAATCATCTTTTGAAGCAACACCCGCAAGGAATCCAGTTTCATTCCCGCCATGTCGACGATACTTAACCAAGGGAGTCGTTGTAAAACTGCACTTCCCCAGTTCGCTGCAGCCCAATGTCAACCACAAATCATGTGCAGTGGATTCCGGAAAGGGAATCATCGACTTAGCAGCACTCGCATCTAGCATGAGAGCCATACCAATGCCGTAGCATACACTTGCAGCCTGAATAGTAATATCCTCTCCGGAGCACCAATTTACTTCAGGCGAATTTGGATGAGCTTTTCTGTAGCTCTCTACCAGCATGTTTCCGTTTTCGTCGATTACCGATCTATCGCAAACATCAAGAATTGAGCCTTCTTCTAGCATATGGTTGAGCGAAACTTGAACTCTGTTAGGCTCCCAAATATCATCTTGATCGCAAAATACTACGTAATCCCCTTCTGCCAAAGAGAGTAGTGCCTCGAACGATTTGACATAACCGAGATTTTTATCGCCATGATAATAACGATAGGCGTTTTTCTTTATATGCTCTTGGATAAACCCCTCTAAAGAGGCCGATTCGGGGCAGTCATTTCTGACCAAAAGCGTAACCGGAAACGTTTGTTCATCAATCGAATCAAGTTGAGCGGCGAAAAACTTAAGATCAGGTTTATATGCTGAAAGAAGTACGCATACGCCTGTACCATTTCCCTTTTCTATTTCCAAAAATCCTCCCAAAGTCATGTTTTCAAGATTAGCAAAGCAATCATTAGAGATTTAAGGTGTTGTTTATTACGCTCAAAAAAGACAGGAGAAGGCTCGGCCTTTAGATAATACATGGCGGCAAATTGAATGGTGCTCCCGTAATTTTTAACACCAACACCGACATCTCGCCCCCCTAGAGGGAGCGAGATGGTTGGCTTTTCAAAATAATCTGAAAAGGAAGCTCGTAGAGAATTAAAATCCTGCGCACCGGAAGTGCATACAGTTTATGACTGCCTTCTCATGAAACCGCTTGCCAAATCAAAGCACCTCAATTGGAAAAGAGTCCCTTAAGAATCAGTGTCTTTCTCCCACCTTTAAAGACACTTGTCCAATATCAATAGGTAACAACCTTTGTTCCATAAGGTATGTTATCGTAAATCCATTTTGCGTTCTGGATCTCAAGGCGCACACATCCTGCAGAGGATGGAACGCCCATCGTGGGATCCATCACCCGGTTACTGTTGACGTAGTAGGGCGAAGAATGGAATAGATAATCACCGTAGAACTGTGTGTAGTAATAGCAAGTATATCCATGCCCAAAGGAGTATCCCTTTCCGTAGACTTGGTACTCCCCTATCACCGTAGGCGTGCTAGCTTTTCCCGTCGAACATACATATCGACGGTTTAAGGACCAATTATTCCATGACCCAGTGTAGATGCTCGTGATACAACGCGACGTATCGACAAGTATCAGCCAATTTGTATTGCTTGAATAACTTTGAGCTTTAGCGTCCATATAGTCTGACACCCACGCGCCGTTAGCCATGAAGTAATTCCAGGATCCGTCCACAACGCGCCAGCCAGTAGCCATAGCCCCACTAGCATCAAGCCAATACCAGGTGCCGCCCAAATTGAGCCATCCCGTCTGCATATAACCAGACGAATTCAAGTAATACCAATATCCGTTAACGGCAACCCAACCGGTTTTCATAACGTAAGTAGATGGATCTAAATAGAACCAGGAGCCATCCTTGCTCAGCCAGCCAGATCGTGCATAGCCAGCGGTCTCATCAAAGAAGTACCATTTTCCGTTAACGTTCTGCCAGCCGACGCTCAAGGAGCCATTAGTCGGATCAGCATAGAAAATGCAGCCACCAAGCGTCACGAAACCGCGCGCTTCGACCAATTCGCCATCGCCGTTTGAAGTAAATAACTTCCCATTGCGCAATGTTCCGCACAACGAGCAGTCAGAACCAGCAAAAGCCTTAGACGGACCATCCTGAACCGAGTCAAGGACATCTACCCATTCACGACAAGCAACAGCGCCTGAGCCTTTTGCATAATAGCTTTTCCCATTTACAGAAAAATGCCCGAGCAGCATTTTGCCGTCGACGGCAGGATCAAGATAATAGTATTGGCTACCGTCCTTCAGCCAACCCGTCTTTACAATACCCGATGCATTAGATGGCTCAGCGTAATACCAGTCTCCATCGCTCATAAACCAGCCGAGTGACAGCGCTCCCGTTGAAGAAAAATGATACCGATTCGATCCGATGGAAAAAAAGCCGGTAACCATTCTATTGTCATTTGCGATATCGAGCCAATACCAAGCGCCGTTCACCGAACGCCAGCCCGACGCAAGTGCGCCGGAACCGTCTGCGTAATACCAGTCCGTACCATCAAACGCCCAACCAACAGCCATTGCACCGGAATCCGATAAATAATAACGTGATGAGCCAACGGAAACGATTCCCCTAGACATAGCACCATCATTGGCGGGATCAAGCCAATACCAGTTATTGCCAGTTTGAAGCCAACCGGTTAAGACTTCACCATTGCTACCCCAATACCATAAACCGTTATCAAGACACCATCCATTAATCAGTCCATAGGTTCCAAGAAGATAAGGATGCCCATCGATAACACGTCGCCCAGTAACCATGGAACAGCCGTCAAGGGAGTCAAACCAGTACCATTGGCCTCCGATAAGCTGCCAACCATTTGCCAAAGCGCCTGATGGACTCGCGTAATACCACTTATTGTCAGTAAAAATCCAGCCGCAACTCATCGCGCCGTCACGAGCGGGGTCCAAATAAAACAACGAGCCGTCAACATTCTGCATTCCGGTCAAACGGCAGTCGTCAAGATAGTAATACCAGGACAAACCGTCCCATTGCCATCCAGATAGTTTTTCCGTCGTCGACGAGTCTTGGCTTTCGACAACCTGTGGATTCGAATCTTCCGCTGTTTTGCCAGCATAATCGTTGGAATCTTGAGCGAGACCGCCGCCGACAAAAGCACCCGACCCTTCCGTCGAGTCGCGCTCTACGATATCGTTATTCGCCCCCTCTTCCACGGCATAAGCAGTGCAAGAAAACGCGGGGGCGAAAACCGAGAGCGAGGCGGATAGTAGCACCAAGCCGATTGCTCGCCAGCAAATTCGATGATCAATCCGAGCATTCATTTCAGGCCCCCAACCGGTACCGACTGTCTTACAAGGAATCAATTAGATAAACGGACGGGCTGCGCCGATCACATTTCCCCTAGCGCTGACGGGATGAATACCGACACCCTGATGAGGCCAGGAGTCAATCATCATACCGCCGCCAAGTGCGATTGCGATATGCCCGCGATAATAAATCACATCGCCACGCTGAATCGAGCTGGTGCTCACGGGCATAAAGATGTTGCTTCGATACCAATTCATCGAATTGTAGGTTTGGCTTGGATCCCAGCGATGGTTATAAGGGTTGTAAACACCCATATCCATGCCAGTAGCATAAAGACATTGCAAGACAAAACCAGAGCAATCAACAGCCCCGCCGGGAGCGGTAGACCAAGGCTCAATATATTGCGTACCGATATATTCGTAAGCACGCTGAATAAAGGCATTCACGCAATCTTCCCGCGTCGCTTCGACAGAAATGCGAGAAGGAGTCACATAGGTAAAGTAGCCAGTGCAGTAGCTAGGCAACTGAACAGTCCAAGAGCTGACCTGGGGATACTGCGGAGGATTTTGCCAGCCAACCTTGTCGCACTGGCCATCGCTCCAGAAAATTCGACGCACGCCATCGATGGTTCTTGCGCCTGTTGCCATAGCACCGCTGCCGTCTAGCCAATACCACTTACCCGAATCTTTAAGCCAGCCAACATGCATGCTGCCGTTGGAGTCAAGGTAATACCATGTTCCATTGAGGCATTTCCAACCAGTTGCCATTTTTCCGTCGGCGTTTAGGTAATACCATGCACCGTCAGTAAAAACCCATCCAGTTTTCATCGCACCAGAATCGGCATCAAGCCAATACCAATCGCCATCAATCTGCAGCCATCCACGATGAATGACGCCCGTTCCGGGCTCAGCATAAAACCTTTGATTTGCAACATTAACCCAACCGGACGCAACCTGCCAGCCATCAGCTCCAGCTGTTTTTAGGATAGTACCGTTTTCGCGGATCACATCTTTGCAAAGATATCCATTGCCATCGGCATATCTTTCTACGCCGTCTTTAACGGTAATCCAGCTTGACACCACAAGTCTACCGCTCAGGTTTGCGAAACAATCGTTGCCGCCCACCTCAAATAAGCCCGTTTTCATGAGATGGCTAGCAGGGTCCAGGTAATACCAACTCACGCCCTCTTTATACCAGCCAGAAATAAGCGCGCCAGATTGGGAGGCGAAATACCAGCCGTCCTCGACCTGAGCCCAACCAACAGCCATAGCCCCGTTAGGCTTTAAATAATAAGCTGCATTGCCAAGGTCTAAATACCCAACGGACATCTTACCATCGGAGGCTGGGTCGAGATAATACCAAGCGCCGTTAACGAGTTTCCAGCCAGTGGCCGCAATACCGTTAGAGCAGTAATACCAATCTGCTCCGTCTTTGTACCATCCATTTGCGAGGCCATAGTCACCAAAAATGTAGGTTCTTCCATCAATCTTTTGACGACCCTTAAACATGATGAACGTCTGTGAGTCAAAATAATAGTGAGCCCCACCTATCGTTTGCCATGACGAAGCAAGGGCACCCGACGAATAAGCCCAGTACCAATTCCCGTCAACGAGAATCCAGCCGGTTTTCATAGCACCAGTGGCATCTAAATAGTATTTCCCGCTCCCGAGGTCGACAAAACCAACCTGCATTATATGGGTGGCAGGATCCAGGTAATACCATGTGCCGTCTTGATAAAACCAATCAGCAGCTAAATCGCCTCCAGCATTGGCATAAAACCAATTTCCATCTGAGTTACGTAGCCAGCAGTTCTGATATAGCGCGCCAAAAGGCGTTGCGGCATTGCCGTCATTCGCATAAAACGAAGCAGTCGATCCGCCAGCATCGGTCACATTGAAATAACCTGTCTGCATTGCACCATCATTGGCCGGATCAAGCCAATACCAATAGCCCCCGCTTTGCAGCCAGCCAGTTTGGTGTTTACCGTTTTTTCCGTAATACCAAACTCCAGACGACTCGTCTCGTTGCCAGCCATCTTTTATGACGGAAGAATTATCAGGTTGCAAATCATCGGAAACCACAGAAGAAAAATCCGCTTTTGACTCAATACTCTGAGCCTCAACGGAATCCTGTGCAAACGCGACATTCGCACTCAGGGGCAAGCAGCAAGCAGTGATTAATGACGCAGCAGCACAAACAAGCGTGGCCTTCTTTTCGAATCGATACATAAGCGACCCTCCCAGATATCCTATTTAGTTATTTTAATCCACCTTTCGAGATTGATTTTCGCTACTTTCTGTTCAGTCTATGTAGCTAAATACAATTGATTGAACATATCGTTCAATCATTCTATTCTTTTCCTAAGCAATGAACATCTTAATTGGAGGCCTGCAGTGGAACTGACCAAGCGTAACTTTACAGTTCTGTACGAATACCTAAAGAACCCATATGCCAGCCAGCGAGAAGTTGCCGAGCGCACCGGCCTTTCACTTGGATCAGTAAACGCAGCGAATAAAGAGCTCACGAATGAGGGGCTTCTCGAATCGGACAGCCTAACCGACGGCGGTTACGAAGCGCTTCATCCCTATAAGGTTGAAAACGCAGTGATATTGGCTGCGGGGCTTTCGAGCCGCTTTGCTCCCATTTCGTATGAAAAGCCCAAAGGCCTTTTAAAAGTACGTGGTGAGATCCTCATTGAGCGACAGATTAGGCAGCTGCAAGACGCAGGTATCAGCAATATCACCGTCGTTGTCGGCTATAAAAAAGAATATTTCTTCTATCTCGAAAGCAAGTTCGGCGTCTCGATTGTCGTCAACAACGAATATGCATCCAAAAATAACCACGCATCGCTTATGTGCGTAAAAGAGCGGCTTGGCAACACCTATATTTGCTCAAGCGATGATTACCTTCTAAACAATCCGTTCGAAGCATACGTTTGGAAAGCATTTTATTCTGCTCAATATGCTGAAGGCGCCACCAAAGAATGGTGCATTCAAACCGGAGCAATGGACAGAATTACCAATGTTACGATTGGCGGTTCCGATGCTTGGTATATGCTCGGACATGTCTACTTTGATAAAGCCTTCTCGCTTGCATTTAAGCAGATTCTTGAAACGGAATATAACAAGCCCGAAACAACGGACAAGCTTTGGGAAGATCTATATATCGAGCACATCAAGGAGCTCGATATGGTTATCAAGAAGTATCCTGAGGGCGAGATCAACGAATTCGATTCTCTTGATGAGCTGCGTGCCTTTGATCCGCATTTTATCGAAAACGTTGACTCCGATATTTTCGATAACATCGAGCAAGTGCTCGGCTGCTCCAAATCAGAGATTCACGACGTTTATCCCCTTAAACAAGGTCTTACGAATCTATCGTGCCACTTTAGAACCAATGACGGAGAGTACGTTTACCGCCATCCGGGAGTCGGGACCGAACTGCTTATTAACAGAAATGGAGAAGTAGCCGCACTTAAAAAGGCCAAGGAGCTCGGCCTTGACGACACGTTCATTCATGAGGACCCAAAGCGTGGTTGGAAAATTTCGAAGTTTGTACCCAACGCAAAGCAGCCTGACCCGCATGATCCTGCCCAAATGAATCGAATGATGCAGATGTGTCGTTCGCTTCACGAGAGTGGTGCAAATGTTGAAACCGAATTTGACTTCTACCTCGAAGCGAAGCGCTACGAATCACTTCTTCTGGAAAAAGGTCCCATCGACATTCCAGGCTACAGGGAAATGTCCGCCGAAATCGATGAATTGGAGCACTTTGTACAGGCCGATAATGCACCAAAATGCCTTTGCCACAATGACTTCTTTTACCTCAATTTCCTTATCGATGAGAACGACAAGTACTATCTCATTGACTGGGAATATGCTGGCATGAGCGATTACACAAACGATTTTGGAACATGCAGTGTCTGCTGCGAGCTTTCCGAAGATGAAGTCGACCGCGCGCTTGATGCATATTTTGGGCGCAAGGCAACAAACAACGAAATTGCGCATAACTATGCGCACATTGCCCTTGCAGGATGGTGCTGGTACCTCTGGTCTCTTCTGAAAGAAGCCGAAGGCGACTTCGTGGGCGAATGGCTCTATATCTACTTCAATTACGGTGCCAAATACCTCAAAAAGGCACTGGAGATCTATCGGAAAGGTGAGTAACGATGCAATTCGGCTTTTTTAGCGGTCTTCTTTGGGGCCTTGATACAGTAATTCTTGGAATCGGCTTGGCGCTTGCGCCCTATATTGGATCGGCGGAAGCGCTTGCATGCGCCTCCATTGCGGGATCCTTTCTCCATGATGCCTTCTGTGCAATTTGGCTCTTTGGCTACATGGGAGTCCGAGGCAGACTAAAAGACACGCTCGCTGCACTTAAAACTCGTTCGGGCAAGGTCGTCATCGCCGGCGCCCTACTCGGTGGACCTATCGGAATGACCGGCTACGTATTGGCAATTAATAACATCGGAGCTGCCTACACGGCAATCATCTCCGCCTTCTATCCCGCAGTCGGAGCATTCCTTTCCTTCGTACTGCTGAAGGAGAAAATGGGCAAAGGCCAGATTCTTTCCCTTCTCGTTGCTCTTTGCGGTGTAATGACGATGGGCTATCTATCGGCCGGATCGAGCGAGATTGCAAATGCCCCCCTCGGCTTACTCGGCGCAGTGCTTGCCGTTATTGGATGGGGATCCGAAGCGGTGCTGTGCGCATGGGGAATGAAAGATGATGCCGTTGATGACGAAACAGCTTTGCAAATCCGCGAAACTACAAGTGCGCTTGTTTATGGAGCGCTCGTACTCCCCCTCTTCGGAGCATGGCATTTCACGTTGGGCGCTATCCCAAGCATGCCCACATTGATTATTGCACTCGCCGGACTCGCAGGAACTGCATCCTATCTGTTCTATTACAAGGGCATTGCGGCAATCGGAGCAGCGCGTGCGATGGCTCTGAATATCTCCTATTCGGCATGGTCAGTGGTCTTTGGCCTGATCTTGCTTGGAACAATTCCCGACATGGCATCCGTAATCTGCTGCGTTGTAATTGTATGCGGAACAGTTTTGGCAGCCAGTAACTGGGACGAACTATTTGGACGTAAGAAGACGGCGTAGCTAGATTAACAATGTAGCAAAAGGGGAGAGCTCGTCGAGCTCTCCCCTTTTAGCATCATGGCTATTCAATTACCACGGCCTGGCTATCCATCTGTTGCCACGTGCCGAAGAACACTTGGGCATTTCGCGTAACATTGCCGTTAATCGAATCCGAAAGATAGACAATTCCCTGCTCGTCATCATAGCCTTTAAGGACTACGGCATGATTACCGCCCCACAGACCATAGGAATGCCCGTTATACCAACGCGCAGCATAACGGCCTCCTGGCCAACTTCCCCATTCGGTATTCCACATCTCAACAGGTTGACCACAGGTCAGCCTGTTCTTAATGGAAGAAATTGACGAGAAAGAGACGTCTTTTGCCTGCTTGCCACTTCCAGCAGCACGCAGAAAGTTATTACCAGCAATAGTAATCGCAGGTGCGACGCATCCCATGAGACCCCCGCTGCTACGCCTTGGATTGCCATCAAAAGCGGTAACAAAATTGCCATTACTTCCCTTGGGCAAATAGTAATCCGCAATAATCGTCTTACCTAAACCGAAACCATAGTAGTTAAGCAAGTTTGTAAGGGCAACCGACTCACAGCCAGTAGGAAGTTCCGGGTACTGCGAATAGCACGGGACATCGACCCAAGCGCCAACCATTGCGCCGGATGAACTGAACTTGTAGTCAGTAGAGCCGATCCAATACCAACCGTTGCTCAACATTACTCCCCCACGTGCGGCATCAAGGTAATACCATGTGTCCCCACGGGAAAGCCATCCCGTTTTCATTATGCCAGAAGCGGAATCTAGCCAGTACCAGTTACCGCCATCGTTAAGCCAGCCGGTCGCCATTCGACCATCCGAGTTAAAGTAATACCAAGACCCAGCAATTTGCTGCCATCCAGTCAGAATTACCCCATTAGCAGAACAATAATATCGAGAACCCTGACTCTCAATCCAGCCCGTTCTGGCATTACCGTCATCGTCAATCAGCTGGATTCCCGAATCGGTCATTATGCCTTTAAGGTCAATTGCGCCGCTGGATGACGAATGATACATCCAAGACCCATCACCGTTTGACCAGCAATTAGCCATCATCTTGCCGGTACTATTAAATATGTATTCACATGATCCGATAGTTTGAACGCCCGTGGTCATGGCATGCGTCGAGGGGTCGAGCCAGTACCATGCACCGCTTAGGCTGAGCCATCCGGAGGCGAGGGCACCGGAGCCCGTCGCGTAGTACCAGGTCCCGCCGTCGAGCACCCATCCGGTCGCCATCGCGCCGGAGGCGCTGAACCAGTACGCTGAGTCGTTGCATGCGTGAAGGCCCGTCACCATGGCGCCGCCCGCGTCGGGGTCGAGCCAGTACCAGGAGCCGCCGGTGTAAAGCCAGCCGGTCGAGGCGATGCCGTTCGCGAACCAGTACCAGGAGCCGTCGACGAGGCCCCATCCGTTAAGGGGGCCGCAGCTGCCGAAGTAGCGGCGGACGCCCTGCGCATCGGTCTGGTAGCCCGTCAGCATGGCCCCCGTCCGGGCGTCGAAGCAGTAGGGCACGCCGCCGACGGATACGGGGCCGCGCGCCAGCGCGCCGGATCCCGTCGCGTAGTACCAGGTACCGCCGTCGAGGAGCCATCCGGTAGCCATCGCGCCGGACGCATTAAACCAGTACAGTGAGCCGTTGCACTCGTGAAGGCCGGTAGCCATGGCGTGCGTCGAGGGGTCAAGCCAGTACCACGTACCGTTTAGGTTGAGCCAGCCGGAGGCGAGGGCGCCGGAGCCCGTCGCGTAGTACCAGGTGCCGCCGTCGAGCACCCACCCGGTCGCCATCGCGCCGGAGGCGTCAAACCAGCACGCGGAGCCATTGCACTCATGGAGCCCGATGGCCATGGCATGCGTCGAGGGGTCGAGCCAGTACCAGGCCCCATTGGTATAGAGCCAGCCAGAATGCGGCGAGACTGGATTAACTGAATCCACATAGAACCAGTTACCGTCAAACGAATTCCAACCCTGATTCCATTTAACGGATTCTTGAGCAGACCCATCATTGATTGAATCGGAAGAATTAAGAGTCGAGGAGACGGATTGCTGCTCAAAATCAGTAGGGATGAAGGAGCTTATGGATTCTGCGTTCGCGATATCAACCACACCGGGCCCAGCGAGCAGTAGAGTTGAAAGAATGATTAGAATTAATGTTATTCGCTTTTTCCTTGCCATGTCAGCCCCCAGTAGTAACCAATTTTTACATAAACATAGTCTACAAATGGATAGCTAAGAGCAATATGTAATTAGAAAAAAGCAATTAAAGAAGAGTTGCTAGCCGAGCCAAGCACCATTACTAGCAAAAGAGTATTGTGCCCCGTCGATCTGCTGAACACCAGTAACCATAGCGTGCGTCGAGGGATCGAGCCAGTACCAGGCGCCGCCGACATATGCCCAGCCGGAGGCCAGCGCGCCGGAGCCCGTCGCGTAGTACCAGGTTCCGCCGTCGAGGACCCATCCGGTCGCCATCGAGCCGGAGCCGTTGAACCAGTACATGGAGCCGTTGCACCCATGGAGCCCGGTGGCCATGACGTGCGTCGAGGGATCGAGCCAGTACCACGTACCGTTTAGGTTGAGCCAGCCGGAGGCGAGGGCACCGGAGCCAGTCGCGTAGTACCAGGTCCCGCCGTCGAGGACCCACCCGGTCGCCATGGCGCCGGAGGAGTTGAACCAGTACGCTGAGTCGTTGCATGCGTGAAGGCCCGTCACCATG
>NZ_QSCW01000023.1:845-24503 GCF_003463445.1 Collinsella sp. OF02-10 | reverse complement strand
GCTCGCCATCGAAATTTATCGATGGCCTATTTCAGACTGTAATGGGCAGGCGGATTCATCCTATACAACGCAGAGGGTGTATGCGGATTCGAATGCGGTGTCATCGTTTGTCGTGAACAACTTCCTGACAATCGGGCTTAACATCGTTCTGATTGTGTTTATTTTCATCATTCTGTTTTCAATTAACCCGGTGTTTCTGGCGTTAAGTACATGTTCGCTTGGGGCATACTTCATTTTATTTAGGGTGTTGAAAAAGCCGCTGTACAACAGTTCGCTTGCGAACAAAGAGGGGTTGAGCAAGCTGTTCGCATCCGTGAGCGGCGAGCTGTCGCAGTTGTTTGACATTAAGTGCGATGGGGCATATGACCAGAGTGCCCGTACGCTCAAGGGGATATTCGAGGGGTACTACCCGATTTACATGAAAGCAAGTAGGGTCTCGAATCTGGCCACCTCGAGCGACGGCCTGATCTCATCTGTGTTCCGGGGAGCGTTGCTTGTGATCTCCGGAATGGAAATATTAAGCGGAAGAATGAGCATTGGCGAGTTCACAATGGTGAAATCGTATTACTCGATGGCGTTCGGATGCTTCAAATATTATTTGAATTATTTCAAATCATATCAGGACGCGAGGGCCTCGTTCGACCGATTGGAGGCTCTGTCGGAAGGCGCCGAGGACCGCGGCACCATCTCGGTTGGGCACGTGGAGAGCATATCGTTGTCCAACATCGCGTACCGATATGCGGGAAAGCCCTACTTGTACCGCGATCTCTCCGTGGAGGTCGAGAGGGGGAAAACCTATGCCATTACCGGGCCGAACGGATGCGGCAAAAGCACGTTTCTGAAGGTGCTTCTTGGACTATATTCTGCTGGGGGGCATCGGACTTTGGGGTCGGTGCCATATGAAGAGCTCGATATGGAGACGATCCGACATGACCTGTTTGCGGTGTGCCCGCAAAAGCTCTTTATTCCGAATGAAACGGTGGAACACTATCTTGAGAGGGCATCGATTCGGGGAACGGGCGAGCATCTCTGCGAGCTTGTGCCGAGTTTCTGCCGAACCGTCGAATCGTTAAAAGGTAAGAATTGTAGGGACCTTTCTGGTGGAGAGTATCGGAAGCTAAGGATAATCTCAGCACTTTGCAGGCAACCGGAAGTGCTTGTGTTTGACGAGCCGACGAACGATTTAGACGAAGAAAGCCGTCGGGAGTTCACGGAGTATGTCTCTCGAAACCCCTTTAATCAGCTAATTCTTGTTGTAAGCCACGATCAGGATTTGATTTTGGCATGCGATAAGAAACTGGATTTGAATTTCGACTCGAAAGATGGGCAATGCTGATGAGAAACGCTTGGAGTTCGGGATTGCGCGGCGTGAAGCGACCCTCTTCTTATCGAGTTCGTTACAATGTAGGAAAAACAGTAAGTAAGAAGACCTCTGATTGCTTTAGGAGGAGCTGTGGTGAATAGCGCCCAGAAGATCGATAAGTCCATCCAGAAGATGATGACTCTCGGAAGAAGGCTTGGGATTCTGTTTACGGCGCTGTTTATAGCGGTGTGTTGCTGTTCGGTGGTGGTGGTTATTTCCATTGGGCTTATGGCTGCTCAAGGAAACCTATATGATCCATCAAAGACGGTTTCCGTAGTGGTTCCTTTGATGTATCTTCTGATTTCCGGAGGGGCCACATGGACCCTGCGGGGAATCAGCATGGACATGGCTCATGGCGAATCGCCCTTTACCCTTTCGCATGCTCGAAGAATCTCGATTATCGGGTGGCTGTTTGTTGCAGCAGCAATAGGTGACCTCTTGTTTTCTCCGGGGTTTCTTTCGATAGTGATTGGCCCCTTCGACTTGCTGGGGAACGCCTATTCGATGTTTGAAAACCTGGCCCTGCCCATAGATATTGGTGCTGTGCTGGGGGCCGTTTGCTGCTTCTCGATTTCTGCGATATGGCGCTACGGAGCTCTGCTTCAAGACCAGACCGAGGATTTGGTGTGAGGGGCGGCATGGACTATCTGATTATTGAGCTTGAAAGCTTATTGCTTCGACGCAGAAAGACGAGTACGGATATCATTCGGGCGACCGGGCACACACCGGCAAGTATCTCAAAAATACGAAATGGCAAGGTGAAGGCAATTAGGTTAAAGACATTGCTGGATATTTGCGTAGAGCTTGATTGCCAGCCTGGCGATCTTATTAAGCGCGTCAACGAAAGAGAACTTGAGGAACTGGCGACGCGGCGCGCCCGCAACGCGCTGAGCAGGGCGACCGCGACGGGTGATGACCCGGTCCTGGAGTCAGATCATGTTTACGTGGTCGATCTTAGAGACGACTGAGGCTGGAGAATAAAAAAGTATTGAGCAGGTGCAGCCCGTGAAAACAACGGTTTTCACGGGCTGTTCATTCAACGTCCTGCAGTGGCCTGTATTTCTCGCCGCGTCACTGGGGAACGAGAGAGTCATTTCCTGTGCTGGATGCAGGGGGGTGCTTACCTTGTGTAATATATAAATAAGCTTATATTGAAATATGACACATATCGAATTAGAATAACATTATCAATTCGGTATGCAAGGAAAGGAGGGAGAGATGGATTGGATTAACGAGCCGGAGGAAGGCGTTGCACCCGCGTGCGGCAACTGCTTCTTCTACGCGCACGGGGGATGCACGAAGAGGTGCCCCAATCAGTCCTGCACGTTCCGTTTCTAGGGGGCAGAGATGAACTGGCTTTCTACCGCGAAAGGAGGGGAATGAAATGGAATGGATTACCGAGCCGTCAGCCGGGGCTGAGCCCATGTGCAACAATTGCTTCTTTTACGCGCACGGCAGCTGCAGCACCAAGTGTTCTTCACAGGAGTGCACTATCCGCTAAAAGCGGATAGTGCACGCCGTACGGCGTGCACAGACTGTTCAAAGATATTTTGGCCAGCAGCGCCTGAGGGGCGATGTGGCATTGCAATATGGGGGGGCGAACCGACGTTACCTATAACCCCGCACAATTGCCATGTCGTCCCTTTTTATTGACGGGGAGGATGTCGTCCATGCGGGAAGTCCCAGTTGAATTGCGTGCCATATCCAAGAGATATGGCGGGTTTGAAGCGGTTAAATCAGTCTCGTTCTCTTTAATGGAAGGCGAGCTGTGTGCACTCATTGGGGAGAATGGTGCCGGCAAGAGCACGTTAATTCGATTGATCACGGGGCTTTCGGAGCCATCGTCAGGAACGATCTCGATGTTTGGGCAAACCGGGAGACGTGAAATACGGAGCTGCAGGGAAAGGCTGGGTTATATGCCCGACCTCAATGCTTCGTATCCTAATCTGACCGCGCGAGACAACTTGGTCGTTCGCTGTATTGAGTGGGGGCTTCCCACCGATCGTTCCATCGACGGTGTGTTATCAACCGTCGGTTTGGGGGAGGCCGGCGGGAAGAAAGTGAAGAACTTCTCAATGGGAATGAGGAGGCGTCTCGATCTGGCCATAGCGTTGCTGGGCGATCCGGAGCTGTTGATCCTGGACGAGCCGACAAACGGCCTGGATCCGATGGGGATAGTCGAAGTAAGAAAAATCCTTACGCATCTTAACAAAGATCAAGGTAAAACGATTCTCGTATCCAGCCACAATCTTGAGGAGATGCACAAGCTGGCAACTGATTACCTCTTCATAAGTCATGGTCGCCTCATTCGAAGGATGACCGCACCTCAGCTGGAAAAGTCATGCCGCGGTGGTTTCGTGTTGCATGTGGACGATCTGGAGCGAACGAGATCGGTTCTCGGAGATGAGACCTCACATTCTTTTCTGCCGGACGGCAGCGTCCTTATGCGCTATGAGGAGAAAAAGGAAGGGCGGGGCATTGCAATCGAAGCGCTCTCGACCGCAGGTGTGAGGGTTGCGGAGGCGTATTCTCATAGGAAGAGCCTTGAGGAGTTTTATTCGGAGCTCATCGGTCGAGAGAGCGAGCTGTGATGAAACGCGAGTTCATCTCAGCTTTTCGGAGCGAGGTATGGTTGCTCGCCAGGCACCCGGCGACCGCTCTGATGATTGCGCTTGCGGCTGTGCTGCATGTGGTTGCGGCTGCGACTTCGTCTGAGGTGCTGATCATGGTCGCCGGTGATGACCCGTATACGCTTGGAGGGGCTATAGGTTTTATTGGAAACCTAGTGGACGCAGGGGACGTTTTGGGCTCTGTTGCCCGGACGTCTTTTGCGTCTACAGTGGTCTGGATTCCGGTGACGATTCTCTACGCGGTTTACGCTACGTCGAGAGACTTTGAATCCGTGGCTTACGCCGTATCGAGATCGCGAGGGGTGTCGCAGGCGGCGATTGTGATCACGAAGCTGTTGGTGAACTGCACTCTGGTCGGTGCCGTGTATCTTCTTTCTACGACTGCGCTGTATTTAACCAAGATGGCCCAATGGGACGTTGGGGCCTCGTGCTCAGGGTTTGCCCAATTTGTATCGATTGCGCTGATGATCGCGCTGCTGCTCATTTCGATGTACGCCGCTACCTTCGCCCTGTATTTGCTCACGAGGAGTGTGGTGGCGAGCAGCGTCGTTGCAATAGCGGTTTCGATATTTGTGATGGTGTGGTTCCCAAGTACATACGGAAGCGGTCAGCCCAGCTTGCTGCTCATGCTCTCGCCCGTGTATTACCTGATGAACCTGTGTTCCCTGAGTATGCAGAATGTTGGTGTAATTCAGGTTTTGCTGTATGCGGGCGGCACTGTGCTTGTGTCGGTTGGAGTTGCGCTCGTCTCGCTATTTGTAAGGACGGCGGTTCGATGAATCTTGGGATGTCGGTCAGGGCGGAACTGTTCCGCGCAAGGAGAATGAAACTCGCCGTGATAATAGCGCTGATGTATTTGGGCATCGCGGGGATTTATGTGTTTGCCGGGTCCGGCGCATGGGTCTCCGCAGGGGGAGAGGGCCAGTTCTTTGGCTTTTCCGCCGATCCGGGCTATCTTTTCTCGATAGGGGTTGGGCCAACGGGTATCTCTTCCTGGCTAAGTGTCGTCTCCATGGCGCATACGGTGTTCTTCCCAATCGTCTCTGTTGTTGTGGCGGGGACGCTATTCGGTGATGCGACGAGCGTGTCGGCAAGGGGAGTTTCGATTGCTCGGGGCTTCCGCAGCTGGCAGCTGTTTGCGGCAAAGACATTGGCTTGCGAAGTGTATACGCTGTGCCCCTACATCGTGTTTACTCTCGGTGTCGCTGCGGTCTTTGCCGTGTGCTCCGGAAGCGGTCTAGACAGCCTTACGGTTGGTAATGTGACCTCGGCACTCCTGTCGAATATCGTTATAGACGCCGCTTATACGCTGATGGTTGCGGTTGCATATGAGGTGTTCAGGATCAGATCTCTTGTGTCGGGAGCCTTGCTGGTCGCAACGTTCGCGGGCCTTGTTATCGCGATGAGTTTCCCAACCGTTTTACCCCCGGTTCACATGGCTTATTGGATGAGGGCGTGCGGGGCTGCCGGCGGGACGGTCCTGATGGCTGCATGCGGCCATGCGGTCATCGTGTCGCTCGCATGTCTATTGCTGCTTTCGTGCAGTTTTTATCGAAGAAGGTAGTGCGCTGGCGTATGCGCAGCGTCTGAGGGTCGATATGGATTTGATTGGAAATGGAGATGGTGCGAAGTGAAACTGTCGCAATTTAATGTGGTGCATGAACATAACGGAAGTCTTCTTATCATGAATGCGCGAACCGGCGGCATCCTGTCGTTAAATCCGGAATACGCGCAGAAATTCAAAAGGATTCAAGAAGGGGACGTTCGGGATGCCGATGATCTTGTCGCGGAGCTGATAAGGGGAGGCATCCTAGTCAATGAGGAGAGGGACGAGCTTGGGGAGATCAGGTTGCAAAGTCGCGCCGCGCGCTTTGCGAATACTGCTCTGTCCCTTACCATTGCGCCAACGATGGCTTGCAACTTTTGCTGTCCCTACTGCTATGAAAAGGGACAGGCGTACACGACGATGGGCGAGGAGGTTTTGACACAGCTCTCCAAGTTCGTGAAAGATTACTATCCTGGTGTCGCAAGTCTCTCAGTTGGATGGTACGGCGGCGAGCCTCTGCTCGGAATGAAGATGATCGAACGGATTACGTCGGATCTGAAAGATGTCGTGGGGCCAACGTGTGAATATTCCGCATCGATAGTGACAAATGGCTATCTGCTGACGCCTGATGTTGCAAGGAGGCTCGCGGCATGTGGTGTGACGAGCGCGCAAGTGACTATAGATGGATCGAAGTCGGATCACGATTCGAGGAGGATTCTTCACGACGGAAGCCCTACATACGAACGTATTCTCAAGAACGTCAAAGAGTGTGCCGACATCATCGATATTTCGATAAGGAGCAACGTCGACAAGACCAACATCGAGGCCGCTCAAGAGCTATTGGATTATCTCGAGCTAAATGGCCTGATGAATAAGGTTCACTTCTATTTAGCCCCTGTTGACGATATCAATCAGGTATGTGCGAACGACAGCCACTGCTTTACTGTAAAAGAGTTCTCGTATGAGGAGACTGAGTTTTATAAAAGGGCAATTGCGCGGGGCTTCAAAGTTCAACCTTTTGGTGGGACGAATTTCGGGATATGTTGCGCCGTTGGAATCAACTCGTACGTGGTTGATCCCGTCGGAGATTTGTATAAGTGCTGGGATGACATTGGAATGAAGGAGCGGAGGGTCGGAACTATTTTCGAGCCGCCAATGTTGAGCAAGAACATGATTAACTGGATGGCATATGAGCCGGATGACCCGGAATGCCAAGAGTGCTTTGCTTTTCCCATGTGCATGGGAGGGTGCCCCAACCACGCCTTAAACGGTGAGGGGAAACGTTGCGTTTCCTTCCGGTATGATGCCGAGCAAAAAATGCTGCTCTCCCAGATGATGAATACGGCAAAACGGGGTGCGGGGCAAAATGAGGCTGATGCTTAATCTCTGTAGAAAATATATACTGGGCGGTCGATTCTACGCCTATCTTGTCGTAACAGTTTTGGTCGGGCTGCTTGCGCTTGCGGGTCCCTTTCTTACCGGCATAGTGGTAAACCGATTGGCGATGCCGGCCAGCGCCGATCTTGCCGCCGTTCTCGTTTGTTGCCTTATTTTGGTTGCGGTCCAAGCGGTTCGAGCGGGACTAGTGTATTGCTCAGAGATGCTGTACATCAACCTTCAGTCGCATGCGGGGTTCGGCTTAAATGCGGATACGCTTGAGCACGTGAAGCACCTTCCCCAGGCATTCTTCGAGGGCTTCAACGCGTCGTATTATAACCAGCAAATCAATCACGACGCTAATGACCTTGTCATCTTCGTAATCAACTCGGTTGTGGGGGTTTCAAGCAACGTTATCACCCTTTTGTCCGCCCTGTTTGTTCTCGGTAGCCTGAATATCAAGTTGAGTGTGGTCTGCCTTGTTCTTGCGGCAGCGAGTGCCGCTTTTTATGCGGTTTCACGCGCAAGGCTGTTTGAGAGAAGTTTTGACGTACAAGAGCAGAGCGCGAGGTTTTTTCCTGTCTACAAGATCAGTTGGAGAAAGTTGATTTCATCCGCAAACATGCTTTGTTCGATAGGTCCCGCGCTGTACTGGTCGAAGCTTTTAATGGGCTCTATCCAACGATGAGAGCAAATCAGGAAGTAGGGTCTAGATTTACCTTTGGCAACGCGTTGGTCGCTTCCGCCGCTCAAGGATGTCTTCTTGCTGTGGGCGCGGTTGAAGTGATGGGCGGGAGACTGTTGCCTGGTTTTCTCGTGACTGCTGTTGGATATTATTCGAACTTAAGCTCAGCGGTACAGTATTTGTTGGGCTGGGGAAGGGATTACCAGACTAATCGCGTATGCTATGAGCGGCTGAAAAGAATTTGGGATGTCCCGGTGGAAGCGAATGGCAAATTGGCGCTTGGTCCGATTGAGGAAATCCGTCTAGAGAACATCAAGCTACGTTATCCAGGGGCGGAAAGGGTCGCGTTAAGCATTGAGGGGCTCGCGTTTTCCAGGGGTCGGCTATATGGAATCTCGGGGCCGAATGGTTCGGGGAAGAGCTCGCTGCTGTCAGTGATATTGGGGCTATATCCAGATGACACAGAAGGGGCCGTTCGCTACAACGGGGTGTCACAGCGTTGCATCGATCGATATGCATTGCGGCGGTGTCGAGTCAGCATTACGGAGCAAGAACCCCCTATCGTTGAGGGGACGATTCTCGATAATCTTACGCTGCTTTCTGATGATTACGAGATGGATAAGCTGAATCGGATGCTTGTCATATTGGGGCTAGACGAAATGGTTGCTTCTGTGGAGAACGGGGCAACGGCGATGCTTGACGGCGGGAAAGGAGGGGTGTCCGGCGGCGAGAAGCAAAAGATTGCAATTGTGAGACAGCTGTTGAAATCGCCGGACGTTATGCTTTTTGATGAACCGACCTCAGCACTTGATGCGAAGAGTCGAGGCGCGCTGATCAAATTGCTTCATGAAATTAAGAGAGACCATATTGTAATCGTTGTCACTCATGACGAGGAGATGCTTGCCGCCTGTGACGAGGTCATTTCGACGGCTGGATGATTATCGGATTGTGGCGTTGAAGACCAAGAAACTTGAAATGGCGTGGGCTCTGGGTAGGTCTCCACGGGTACGCCGTCGGTGCTGTACTCGACCGCCCGGCAAGAAGGTTTTATAGCGTGTTTCCCCAGAGAGGTCCCTTTGTCCGGTAGTGGCGAGGGGAGCCTCTCTTTTGCTCACCTCTTGCGGCGGAGGGGGACACCATGCGCCTATGCAGGACAAACTGCGCGTTCTTGTCGAATGATGGGCTATGTGTAGAGATGATGGTCTCGGGTAGAGGCCGTGCCGCGCTCGGCTGCGATGAGCCAGGCAATTCAATCTTCATCCGGGAGGGCCTTGGCAAGACAAGCAGGGCGAAGACCTTGGCGACGTTCGGGAGCCGTGTGGCGCCCGGCTCCACGCTCATCCACGACATGGAGCCGGGCGCCACACGGCTCCCGTCAACAATCTGTCACTGAAGAGCCAGCACTACAACGCGAAGCTGCTCAAGGGCGTTCCCGGCGGTCAGAACCCGCTGGGGCCCGTGAACCGGATGCGCTACTTCATGCAGTGCTTCCTGAGGGCTCATCCCGGCTCCAACCGGGACGACATGCGGGGCTGTGGCTATGAGTCCGCCCGAGGACAAGCTTGAGAAGGTCGCGATGGTGCTCGATCGGGCAATGCGATACCCGAAAACGCTCAGGTTCAGGCAGTTCTATGCAAGAAAGCCCAGTTCAGATGAGTTCGACGAGCAATATTTATCAACACAGTGCAAGGGGGGATTATATTTGTATTTCATCCGTGTTGAGCTTCACACGGTGCGCGACTCATCGCAAACTGGCGGGCGCAGCGGAAAGAAAACCGACTGCAGACGAACGATCGATATCGGGAGCAAATAGCCACCGGATGCTTTTCGGTCTCCTACGCGTCGACCTCCGCGATTTCTTCTGCGTCTCGCCAAGTTGAAAGGAGCGATGTCGAAAACTCCTTTTCGGTTAGCGTCAAGACATCCTTCACGCAAAAACCTTTCAATTTGTCAGGAAGCCCAAAACGCGCTTTTTTCCTAATCGAGCTGGCAACCCGCTTCAACGCGGTCTTGTTCTTGTCCTCGTTGTATACCAAAACAAAGACGCAGTGCTCGCGAAACCATCTCGTCCTCTTTCCCCACAGGTCCGAGCAGATCAAAACGCTGTCCTTGCACTTCTCGATGAGGGCGTCCCTTTGGCCAAGATTGATACCAAGCTCTTCGTCATCCTTGGGATTGAGCCTCTTCCCCAGCGTCTCCTTCAGACTGCCGTTTTTAAATTCGACTAGATATAACGTTTCCCGATCGCAATACAGCGCATCGGCGGAGCGCGGGAGTTGCATCCACCTATTGACCTTCTTGCAGTAGCATTCTTTAACAGAGTCAAAATTGACAACAGGCAAATCGTCATCCACAAGAGAGACGCTCCCGTCTCTGGATGTTTTGGAGATGGTCGACGTGCAGTCCCTTAGGATACAGGTCCTGCAACGGGAGCAACCATCGCTGCCATCTGGCACCACGGGAGAGTTCGGATGAGGGCAGGAGGCGCACAGGTCGCTACTCAAGGCCGTACTCCTCCCTCTCAAGCGTATCAAAAGGAGCCGCCAGCTTCTCGTAGGCGACCTCAGTCGAGCCGGTTATTTCGGCAAAGCGAGAGCGTCCATCAGCGCAGGTCTCCGCAAGATAATATGAGCACAATCCATCAACAGCGTGCTTCTTAGAATACACTTCGATCGCATTCAAGAAATATGGACTATGGGTGCTCATTAAGACGTGCATCCCGAGCTCTTTCTGGAGCAGCACGATTATCTCGGCGAAGGCCAGCTGCCATGCAGGATGAAGATGAATCTCGGGTTCATCGAGGATAATAGTCCCTCCGGCATCTAGCGCGCCGGACTTCAAGAGCACCTTCATGATGGCGAACGTCTTCAAGCCAGCAGAAAGGTTCCCAGGCTCCAACCCCCGAGCGAAGCCCTCTTCGAGATACGTAAGGTGACCGCGACTTTCGCTCCTCTCGAAATACCCCGGACATAAGGAGGAGACCTTGTCCATGAGAACCTTCAGGTGCCGCTCCTTCGCGATCTCGTCGAACAGCGAGGACTCGCTGTCATCGTTACGGATGGTCGCCTGAATCAAATCTTGCCGCAGCTCCTCCTGGTGTCCAAGGAGGGGCCTGAACCGAAAAGCGGGGCCGTAGGGCCCTCCGAGAGAATCGATCAGGAACGGGTCGTCCAGATAATGCGCCCTGAATCGCAAAACCCTCCTATCGTGCACCTCCGCCACCTCGTCACCTGCAACCGAGAAAACCGTAGATGCGTCCTTTATCTGGAGTTCGACCTTCCCGGGCTCTTCGCCGAAAACCGAATTGATCTGGCCGTTGAACTCGCTTTGGAACCTGTTTGTCGCAATCGCACGAAATACCTCATCATCGGAGATATCCATGATCTCGATAATCTGATCGGCAACTCCTGCTACGCCATTCGTGAAATCGGATTCGATCTCACGGGAGATCTCCTCCCCGTAATACTCCTTTATCTCATCAATAAGCTCGTCCCTCGTGCACTCGCCCGAAAAAACCCTGTCGATGAAACCATTCATTCTTCCAGCAGTTCGCCTGTGGCGAGACGTGGAGTCGAGAGGGCCTCCCACATATGCCTTCCTGATGGCGCGTTCAACACTATTGCGCCTCATGCGGTCGATTTTGTTCTCCGAATCGGACATGCTGTTGAAGGCCGCATAAAGCGCTTTTCCAACCGTGCTTTTCCCCGTCCCGTTCTCCCCGGCGATCACGGCAATGCCATTAATCTCGATATCGGCCTCAGCGACCCTGCCGATGTTTTTCACCTTGATTTTCAATGCATATCACCAGCTCTAAACTCGCGAGACTCAATAGCTCGATTATCGCACAGGGAGATCGACTTCTCGAGGACTCCCTAAATGGAACGCGCGGGGAGGACATGGCTCGCCGCCGTCCGCTTTGCGTTCGCGCGGGGAAGGGTGACGACCAGGGGCCTCTCCGGGCTCATCAAGAGGAGCGCCGGATCCTCCTCGTCCATTTGAACTGTATTGTATCCCAGGACACTTGACTTAGAGGAATGGCGTTGAGCGGCGATAATCGTTCCAGCGCCAAAAAGAAAGGAGTGTTCAGTCATGGCAGATAGGCTCTCCTGCACAGCGGGGCACCGCACCGAGGCCGCAGACTTCGCCGTCGCGTCGGGGAAGCCCATCGCCCAAGTGGCCGCCGACCTCGGCATCAATGAGAAGATCCTGGGAAGATGGGTGACGGTCAGAAAGAAGGAACTGGGCAACCACCCGGTCGCGGCGGCCGCGGCCAAGACCGAGACCGCCGAGATGAGGGCCGCCCGCAAGTGCATGCGCGAGCTCGAGCTCGAGAACGAGTTCCTAAAAAGCCCCGACCTCACATTGGAGGCCGGGGCCAGTAGATTTTTGGGACATGTCTAGAAATCTACCCATGCGGGAAGCGGCATGTGCCGAGCATGTCGCGTGCTAGGTTTTGAGGCATGCCACAAAACCTAGCGGGGGGGAGTGGCTACTCGGCGTCGGCGAAGCCGTTGGGGTTGTGGCTCTGCCAATTCCAGCTGTCACGGCACATGTCCGCGATGTCGTACTGGGCCTTCCAGCCCATCATGCGCTCGGCCTTGGAGGCATCGCACCAGTTGGCAGCGATGTCGCCGGCGCGGCGCTCGCGGATCACGTAGGGCAGCTCCTTGCCACAAGCCTTGGAGAAGGCGGCGACGACCTCGAGTACCGAGGTGCCGGTGCCGGTGCCCAAGTTAAAGATCTCGACGCCGGTCTTGCCGTTCATCCAGTTGAGGGCGGCCACGTGACCAGATGCCAGATCGCACACGTGGATGTAATCGCGCACGCCGGTGCCGTCGGGGGTGGGGTAGTCGTTGCCAAAGACCTGAACGGCCTCGAGCTTGCCCACGGCGACCTGGGCGACATAGGGCACCAGGTTGTTGGGGATGCCCTTGGGATCCTCGCCGATCAGGCCCGACGGATGGGCGCCGATGGGATTGAAATAACGGAGTAGCACGACGTCCCACTCGGGGTCGGCGGTGTGGACGTCCATAAGGATCTGCTCGATCATCCACTTGGTCCAACCATAGGGGTTGGTCGCGGGCTTCTTAGGATCCTCCTCGGTGACGGGCGGGTTGTCCGGGTCGCCGTAGACGGTCGAGGAGCTCGAGAAGATGATGGACTTGCAGCCATGGTTGCGCATGACGTCGATGAGCACCAGGGTGTTCTCGATGTTGTTGTGGTAGTACTCGACGGGCTTGCTCACCGACTCGCCGACGGCCTTAAAGCCGGCAAAGTGGATGACGCGGTCGATCTGATGGGTATCGAAGATCTTGTTCATCGCATCGCGGTCGAGCACGTTGGCCTTGTAGAAGGTGAGGTTCTTGGCGGCTTCGTCGCCCACGATGGTCTTGACGCGGTCGACGGCAACGGCGCTGGAGTTGGAGAGATCATCGACGATGACGACCTGGTAGCCACCCTCGAGCAGCTGAACGACGGTGTGCGAGCCGATAAAGCCGGCGCCACCGGTAACGAGGACGCAGGTGTCTTTGGGGTCGAGTGCTTTGGACATGTAGTCTCCTATCGAATCAGGAACACTTCTAGAGGGGAGTATAGCGCAGGCGGGGACGCCCAAATGGTGCACTGTAGGAAAAGCAGAGGATTATGTTAACGTACTCATATAAGAGCTTGCGTACGCATAACCTTATCTTTGACATTTGCTTACGAGCCGCTGACCTTGTAGTTTCCTGCCGTTCGTGGAAATCGTTGGGACGCGCCATATGTACGCTAATATGTATGAGTTGAGCGACATATAAATAAACATGTAACGGAGTACATATGTCACCAAACAGCGATTCCATCCTTTCCCAGGAGCTCTCGCGCCGCACTGCCCTCAAGGTCCTGTTCGGCGCCGCTTCTGCGGCAGTTCTTTTTGGCCTGCCCGCTCGCGCCCATGCGGCGGAGGCTTCAAAAGAAACCACCGATAAACTGAATGCCGCCCAGGCCCAGCTCGACGAGGTTCAGGCCCAGCTCGACAGCATCGCAAATGAGTATGCGGCGCTGGCCGACAAGAATGCCCAGACCCTCAACGACATTGAGAATGTTCAGGGCAAGATTGACGACACACAGGCTCAGATCGATGAAAAGAAGGCCGAGCTCAAGAAGAAGCGTAACGACCTTTCCGATCGCGTGGCCGCCAGCTACAAGTCCGGCGGCACGAACATCCTGTCGCTGCTGCTGGCCTCTGGCTCGTTTGAGGAGCTCGTTGCCAACGCGCATTACGTTGAGAAGATCAACAAGAGCGACCGCGATGCCATCGAGGACATCCAGACGATTCAGGCCGAGCTCGACGCACAGAAGACCGAGCTCGAAGCACAAAAGGCTGACCTGGAGAAACTCAAGGATCAGCAGACGGCTCAGATGCAGGATATGCAGGCCAAGCAGCAAGAGGTCCAGACCGTGCTGAACGGTCTTTCCGACGACGTCAAGGAGCTCATGGCTCAGCGTGATTCCGAGATTCTCGCTGCCGCCCAGGCCGAGGAGGCCGCTAGGAAGGCCGCCGCTGCCGCGGCCGCCGCGAACAAGAACAATTCCTACTCGGGTGGTTCGAGCTCGGGCGGTGGATCGTATGCGCCCGGAACTCCGCAGCAGAATGCCGGCTCGGGCAAGCAGCAGGCTGTCGTCAACGCGTGCTACTCCACACCTTCGCCGGGTCAGAACTGGTGCGCGGCGTGGGTTACCAATGTCTTCCGTAACGCCGGCGTTGGCTACTTTGGCGGTAACGCGTGCGATATGTTTAACGCCTGGTGCTATAGCTCCGACCGCTCGGCGCTGCAGGTGGGCATGATCGTGGCCGACTCCTCACATAGCGGCACCGGTGCGCCGGGCCTGCTGTATGGCCACGTGGGCATCTATATCGGCGGTGGCATCGTTATGAGTAACGAGGGTCCCATTACGTCGAAGTCGCTCGATTCGTTTATTTCGTTCTACGGTACGGGCTCTGGCGTGCGTTGGGGCTGGCTTGGCGGCATTGCGCTGTCGTAACGGCGGTTTGAAGTAAGTTGGTCCGTGGCTGCCCGAAAGGCATTAGGTTGCCTGCTCGGACAGTCCTGCTCGCACGGAGAGCACATTAAGTGCTCTCCGGCTCGTGCGGAACTCGCGATCAACCTAATGCCTTTCGGGCAGCCACGGACCTCTCGGGTCCAATACGTCACACACCGGACTGGTTTATCTAAATAAATATGGAGAAGGCCCCTTTCGGGGCCTTCTTTGTTAGAGGAATTCGCCGACTCGGTGGACTTCGGGTTCGAGGTCTACGTTGAATTGGTCTTTGACGGTTGCTTGGATGTGGCGGATGAGTTCGTCGACATCGGCTGCGGTGGCGTGGTCGGCGTTGACGATGAAGCCGCAGTGCTTCTCGCTCACCTGCGCGCCGCCAACGGCGTGTCCTCGCAGGCCGGCATCCATGATGAGTTTGCCGGCAAAGTAACCCTCGGGGCGCTTGAAAGTGGAGCCGGCGCTCGGCATGTCGAGCGGCTGCTTGTCCTCGCGGCGCTGGCGGTAGTCGTCCATGTCGGCCTTGATCATCGCGGCGTTGCCCGGGGCGAGATTGAAAGTGGCTGAAAGCACGATGAAGCCGTCGTCGGCAATGCGGCTCTTGCGATAGCCCAGATTAAGCTCGTCGACATCGAACTCGATGATGTTGCCGCTGCCGCGGGTGCCGTCGTCGAGCATGCGGGCGGGCTTGTAGACGCGCACAGACTCCAGCACATCGGCCATGCAGGCGCCGTAGGCACCGGCGTTCATGTAGCAGGCGCCGCCGACCGATCCGGGGATGCCCGAAATGGGCTCCATGCCGGTAAGACCAGCCTCGGCTGCCGCGGCCGCTACGTCCGAGAGCAGCGCGCCGGCTGCTGCCGTAACATGCGTGCCGTCGAGGGTGATGTTAGAGAGGCCCTCGCCCAGCGCTACGACGACGCCGCGGATGCCCTTGTCACCGACGAGCAGGTCGGAACCGTTGCCTACAATGGTGAGCGGCAGATCGCAGCGGTAGCAGGTGTCAAGCGTGGCGACGAGTCCCTGCTCGGTATCGGGCGTGACAAAGACGTCGGCCGGGCCGCCGATCTTAAACGTGGTGTGCTCGCGCATGGGCTCGCTCATGAGCACGTTGTCCTCGCCGGCAACACCGGCGAGCGCGCAGAGCAGGTCCTCGTTAAAAAAATCATTCTCGTGCATACGAATATCCGCCTTATGGTGGTCGTTTTCATCAATCGAATGCAATATACCCCACCCGGATGGATTTGGTGCAAAGTAACCTGACCCCAATGCATCACATAGTGCAAAGGGGTCAGGTTGCTTTACACCAATCGCGGCGATAAAACAGCCGTCTACCGGATTGGTAAAGTGTTTATCATCGAGGTAGAGGGACGGTCGCTATACTTTCAAGAGATTGCGCGAATACTCGGAAGGAGCGAGATGGGCAACAAAGTTACTCTCAAGCAGATTGCCCAGGAGGTGGGGCTTTCCCCCTCGTCGGTCTCGCTTGTTCTCAACAATCGGCCTTGTCGTATCTCGGAAGAAAACCGCAAGCGCATCAAAGAGGTCGCGGCGCGCAACCACTATGTTCCTAACCAGATTGCGCGCAGCCTGGTCATGCGCGAGTCGCGCACGCTGGGCCTTATCGTTCCCAACATCGAGAGCCGCTTTTTTGCCTCGCTTGCTGGCAGCCTGGAAAAACGCTGCCGCGAGGACGGCTACGCGCTCTTTATTACCAGCTCGGGTGGAAGTGCCGAGGACGATCTGGAGCTCCTGCGCCAGCTGGTGACGCGCGGCGTCGATGGCGTCTTTTTGGTGGTAGGCGACGAGTTCTCTGACGACCGCGCCCTGCGCGAAGAGGTCAGCCATCTGCCTATCCCAGCTGTAATGGTCGACCGTGCCATTGAGGGACTCGAGTGCGACAAGGTGATGTTCGACCACGAGATGGGTGGCTACATGGCTACCCGGTACTTGATCGAGCAGGGGCATCGTCGCATTGCCTGCTTGGTTAATGCGCGCCGTTCCAATACGGGTCGTAAGCGTCTTGCCGGCTATGAGCGCGCGCTGCGCGAGGTTGGCCTGCCGATCGACGCACGTTTGGAGTTTGAGAGCGAGTACTACATTCCGAGTGCCTACGAGGCCTCGGAGGCGGTGCTCGCAACCGACGCCACTGCTGTGTTCGCAAGCTCGGATAACATTGCCCTCGGTTTGCTCAAGCGCCTGCACGAGATGGGTAAGAGCATCCCGGGCGATATCTCGGTGGTGAGCTATGACAACTCGGCAGCCGACGTTCTCTTTGAGCCGGCGCTGACCGCCATTGAGCAGGACCCTGGTGTCCTTGCGGAGCATGCTTTTGGCTGCATGTCCAAGCGTCTTGCCGGTAGGGGCGGTAGGCGTGCCGAAGAGGTCGTTCTGGAGCCGGCGCTTATCGTTAAGGGCAGCGTGCTCGAGCTTACTAAACACAACTAAACACGTTTATCAATTTGCAGAAACCGAATGTGGACCACCTGTGACAGTCAACGCCGCAGGTGAATGTCGCGTTTTGTTGATCGATGGGATTGATAAGGGTGATAAAACGTTTTTTCATCATGATAAAACGTTTTAGCAAATATACTAGTCCCAACGAAAGGTTGCCGTATCGGAAGGTGACCGCGCAGCGAAGGGACATAAACAATGGCTAAAACACTGGGAACGCCGTGGCAAAAACTGGGACATGAGGTTCCCGCTTCCGAGCTCGAGGGTGTCGACCTGTATTGGCGCGCATCGAACTATCTGTCCGTCGGTCAGATCTACCTTCGCTCTAACCCGTTGATGCGCACTGACTTTGTCGACGAGAAAACCGGTGAGCTGCGCGATTTTGGTCGTCCGGACGTTAAGCACCGTCTGGTCGGTCACTGGGGCACCACGCCTGGCATCAACTTCCTGTTCGGCCACGTCAACCGCCTCATCGCCGATCACAACCAGAACGCCATTTTCTTGATGGGCCCGGGCCACGGTGGCCCTGCCGGCACCGCCCAGTCGCTGCTCGATGGCACCTACCGTGAGATCCGCCCCGACATCACCAACGACGAGGCTGGTCTGCAGAAGTTCTTCCGCCAGTTCTCTTATCCCGGCGGCATCCCGAGCCACTTTGCGCCCGAGACGCCCGGCTCCATCCACGAGGGCGGCGAGCTCGGCTACACGCTCAGCCACGCCTACGGCGCCGTCATGGACAACCCGAGCCTGTTGGCCGTGGCCGTGGTGGGCGACGGCGAGTCCGAGACCGGTCCGCTCGCGACCTCTTGGCAGTCCAACAAGCTCGTGAACCCGGCAACCGACGGTATCGTCCTGCCGATCCTGCACCTCAACGGCTACAAGATCGCCAACCCCACCATCCTCGCCCGCGTGTCCGACGAGGAGCTCACCAAGTTCTTTGAGGGCATGGGCTATAAGCCGCACTTCTTTGTCGCGGGCTTTGACGACGAGAGCCACGCAAGCATTCACGCGCGTTTTGCCGCTCTGTTCGAGCAGGTCTTCGATGAGATCTGCGACATCAAGGCCACCGCTATGGCTCAGGCCGCCGCGGGTGAGACCGTGGTCCGTCCGGCCTATCCCATGATCGTGTTCCGTACGCCCAAGGGCTGGACTTGCCCCAAGCACATCGACGGCAAGAAGACCGAGGACTCCTGGCGCGCGCATCAGGTGCCGCTGGCGAGTGCCAAGGACACCCACGAGCACTTCCGCGTGCTGCGCGAGTGGCTGCGCTCCTACAAGCCCGAGGAACTCTTTACGCCCGAGGGCCAGGTGCGCCCCGAGGTGACGGCCTTTATGCCGACCGGCGAGCTGCGCATTGGCGCCAACCCCAACGCGAACGGCGGCAAGGTCCGTCGCGAGCTCGAGCTGCCCGATATCCACGCCCATGAGATCCCCGTTGCCGAGAAGGGCCATGGCTGGGGCTCCACCGAGGCCGCCCGCGTCTTTGGCGAGTACACTGCCGATGTTCTGGCCAAGAACATGGACGATTTCCGCATCTTCGGTCCCGACGAGACCGCGTCCAACCGCCTGCAGGCTGCCTACAAGGTGACCAAGAAGCAGTGGGATGCCGGCTTCTATGAGGACGATGCCAACGATGAGCTGCTCGCCGGCTCCGGTAAGGTTGTCGAGCAGCTGTCCGAGCACCAGTGCGAGGGCTTCCTCGAGGCCTACGTGCTTACCGGCCGCTCCGGCGTGTGGAGCTCCTACGAGAGCTTTGTCCACGTGGTCGATTCCATGGTCAACCAGCACTGCAAGTGGCTCGAGGCCACCAAGCGCGAGATTCCGTGGCGTGCTCCCATTAGCGGCCTCAACATTTTGCTGTCGAGCCATGTCTGGCGTCAGGACCACAACGGCTTCTCGCACCAGGACCCCGGCTTTATCGACCTGCTGCTCAACAAGGCCAACGACACGCATATCGTGAATGCCTACTATCCGGCCGATGCCAACATGGCGCTTGCCGTTGCCGAGCGCGTCTACCAGTCCACCGACTGCGTTAACGCCATCTTCTGCGGCAAGCAGCCCGCCCCGACCTTCCAGACGGTCGACGAGGCCAAGTCCGAGCTCGCCGAGGGTGTGGCGACCTGGGAGTGGGCATCGACTGCCAGCTCGCTCGCCGAGGCCGACGTCGTGGTCGCCACGTGCGGCGACGTGCCGACGCTCGAGGCCCTGGCTGCAACCGATATGCTGCGCAAGCTGGGCATTAAGGTCTGGTTCGTCAACGTGGTCGATCTGCTCAAGATCCAGAACGTCTGTGAGAACGACCAAGCCATCAGCGATGAGCGCTGGGCCGAGCTGTTTGGCCGCGGTGAGAAGCCCGTGCTCTTTGCGTTCCACGCCTATGCCGGCACGATTCGCCGCCTGATCTGGAACCGCCCCGGCCACGATGCCTTCCGCGTCCACGGCTACGAGGAGAAGGGCTCCACGACCACGCCGTTCGACATGCTGCGCCTGAACAACATGGACCGCTGGGCCCTGGCCGCCGACGTGCTGCGCATGGTCGACGCCGACAAGTTTGCCGAGCAGATTGACGAGTGGGAGGCATTCCGCACCGAGGCCTTTGAGTTCGCGTGCAACGAGGGCTTCGATCACCCGGCCTTTACCGACTGGGTCTGGCCCGACGCCGCTGCCGCAACGGCAGCCGACGGCGCACTCTCCGCAACCCAAATGACCGCGGGCGACAACGAGTAGGTAGGCATCCGGGACGGCCTCGCGCCGGGCAAGGCCCTCTCGACCGTTTCGATATGCGGCGCTGATATTTTTTAATGTGATGGGGCTGTTGCTGTTGCGGCCTTGGAAACTGTATATCTTACTTTGGTCAGCCTACGATACATTGCCGGGGCCGGGGAGGCATACTTTGTTTTGAGAAGTTCGCGAAGCCCACTTCTCAAAACAAAGTATGCCTCCCCGGCCCTCGTCCGTGAACTCTTCCGCTGGGCGAGCCATAGACGCCGCGTACCGATAGGGTGAGGTGGCGGCTTGAAATTGGTGCTATATTCAGCTTGAGTTGTTAAATGTTAGTAGGAGAGGCTGATATGGGGCTGTTCAAGAAGAAAAACCCGCAGGATGCCTTTGATCCCGATGTGTTTACCATCACGGATACGATTTTGGACCCGCCGCGGTTTACGTTTTTGCCGGCTATCTACCAGGATGCCACGCGTCGCAAGTGGGCCGTACATCAGCGCGGCGGCGAGCCGAAGATTTTTGCCTATGCGGACGTGTTGCAGTGCGAAGTGGCCGAGGCGGGCGATCCGGAGGCCGAGGAAGTGGCCTCAAAACAGGAATTTGCCCAGCGTATCCTGGCAAATCCTGCCAAGGCGGCGAAAATAAACGCTGCCAAGCGTAATATGTGTCTTGGTATGGGCGTTGTTGTGGCGGTTCAGACGGGAAAAGACGAGGTTTCCAAATTAGAGATTCCCGTTATGACCGACGAAGTCAAACGCGATTCAAGCCTATATAAGTCGTATCGGAATGTCGCCGAGAAGATCAAGGCCGAATTTGATGCCATGGGAGGGCTGGTCTAATTTTGGCGGCATACGTTTCTGAATGAGGAGTCTGTGCAATGGCAGGCGAATCTTATGCAATTCCCCCTAAAGATCGTGCTGTTGAGGGAATTCTATGGTATATCCAGCACCATCAGCTTGCCGGCGGCGATCGCCTGCCGGCCGAGCGCGTGCTGTGCGAAGAGATCGGCGTTTCGCGTACGGCGTTGCGTGCCGGTATCACGCGGCTCATCTCGTGTGGAACGCTCGAGAGCCGTCGCGGATCGGGTACGTATGTGTGTCCTCCTAAGCCGCTGAACATCTTCCAGGAAACGTATAACTTTTCCGATGCCGTGCGGACTGCCGGCCTGCATCCCTCTTCTCGTCTGGTTTCCACCGAGACCATCGAGGCGGATAAGACGCTTGCCGACAAGCTTGGGGTGGCTATAGGCGCTCCTTTGCTCCGCATGCAGCGCGTTCGACTTATTGAGGGCGAGCCGGCGTCAATCGAGACGGCTCACGTTAACCTGTCCCTGTGCCCATCGCTTCCCGAGCACGATTTTGAGTGCGAGAGCCTTTACGATGTCTTGCTCAAAGAAGGTGGCGTGCGTGTTGAGCATGGACGTGAGCATATCTCCATCTCGCGTTTGAACGCCGAAGAGGCCGAGCTGCTCCAACAAGAAGAGGGAACGCCGATGTTCTATGAGAGCACGATGGAATTTGATAAGGACATGTGTTTTGTGGAGCATTGCAAATCGGTGATTTTGCCCACAAAGTTCCGCTTTGCCGACAACGGCGAAAAGAACGGCATGAGGAGCGTGGCAGGTGAACAATGGCTGAAACAGTAGATGCCACCCCGGTTTATATGCGCATTCGACGCCGCATCGAGGAGCGTATCGAGCGCGGTATATATCCCACGGGTTCCATGATTCCGTCCGAAAAAGACCTCGCCGAGGAATTCGGTACGACACGCTTGACCATCCGAAGTGCTGTCGATGAGCTGGTTCGGCGTGGGCAGATTCGACGCGTCCGCGGAAAAGGCGCGTTTGTGGCACAGAAGGTGCCCGTTGCCTACGAGCGAACGGGAGGCTTTCGCGAATCGGTTCGTGCTTCGGGCGGCGAGCCGTCCGTCCGTATCCTCGCGCGTTCCAAGCGTTATGCGGGCCCATATTATGCCAACCTGTTTGGCATTGCCGAGGATGATTTGCTGTATTCGATTCGGCGTTTGAACTGCGTCAACGGCGATCCCGTATCGATTGAGACGGCGTTCATCCCGTGCCTGCTGTTTCCCACAATCGAAGATATTGACGTGTCGGTCTTCAGTTTGTACGAGACCTATGAGATGTTGGGCCGAAAGCCGGTCATGGCGCAGGAAAAGCTCGATATCGAAGCGCTGGGCGCGCGAGATGCCGGCCTGCTTGGACTGGAGCAGGGCGATCTTGCCTTGACGCTGGAGTGCGTGAGCTTCGATGCGAGTGGCCAGGCGATCGAGTACGTCAAGTCGTTTAACCGCGGCGATGCGGGTGGATATACCTATACGTACTAGCTGGTTTTTTTGCATAACGGGCTGAAAAGCTGACGGAATTTTGATTCGTTGAGCAGACTACATATACAACCTTACATGGCTCAAAATCGACCGTTCGCCGATGGGGAGAAATTAATCGACAAAGAGGTATCAAAAAGCCGTAACCTGTAAATGTGATTGTTATCAAATACTAATGATTTGTTACGAGGTGAGACGATGAAGATGCTCGATTACGTTCAGCTTGCCCATGTGCGTATGGGAGCGAACCTCGAGCGTTCGTCTGAGCTGGTAGCGCAGCTCGTTGATATTATCCAGTCCGGTTCTTTTGACGCGCTGCGCATCGTTGCTTCGGGTTCGTCGCGCCATGCCGCCGATTGCGCCCGAGATTACCTGCAAGATGCGCTGCAGATGCAGGTGTCCGTTGTGACGCCCGAGGCCTTCGTCGATTTTGAACACACCTATCCGCAGCATGCGCTCAACATCGCCGTCTCGCAGAGTGGCTATTCGACCAATACGATTGCAGCGCTCGATTACATGCGTGCACACGATATGGCAGCAGTTGCGCTCACGGCAAACGTCGAGGCGCCCATCAAGGAGCACACTGATATCGTTCTTGACTACGGTGTGGGCGTCGAGTCGGTGGACTTTGTGACTCTGGGCGTCGAGGTCCTCGTTGAGTACCTGGTGCTCTTTGGTATTTACGGCGGTCAGGCGCACGGAACGATTGACGCCAAGGGCGTTGCCCAGCGTTTAGACGACCTGCGCGAGGCTATCCATGCCAATGCCGTGATGTGCAAGACGGCCGAGGCATATGTCCAAGACCGCATGCTCGAGCTTTCTGAGCACATGCCCGCCATGGTCGTCGGCAACGGCCCCAACTATGGCGTTGCCGAAGAGGCGGCCCTCAAGCTGAGCGAGACCATCAAGATTCCTGCCATGCATCACGAGGGCGAGGAGTTCGTCCACGGTCCCGAGATGCAGATCGTTCCGGGTTATCTGGTGTTTATCGTCGACGATCCGCAGGGGTCGGAGCGTCTTGCGAATATCGCCGATGCGCTGTCGAACGTTACGGCAAAAACGGTGCTGCTCACGGCCCATCCCAGGGGTAGGGCTCACGAGGTTGCGGTGCCTCAGGTGGCTCCGCTGCTCAGCGCAATTCCCAATCTTGTGTTCTTCCAGACGATTGCGGCCATAATCGCCGAGCGTCTGAAGTCATGGGACGTGCACCCGTATCTCGATGCTGTCTCCAAGCAAATGGAGGTCAAGGCAGAGGGCTACGAAGAGTCAGTCAATGCGCTTAAGGCCAAAGCGGCTGAGTGTTACGGAATGTAAGCGGGTTTTGATGCCCGTTGGCATGGGGGATGTGGAGACAACCCCAGAAAGGAGAGACAAATGAAGGAAACCGAGAAGATCGAGATCATGCATTTCGACCAGGAGGGCTACCTAGAGGACGGCAAGGCGCTCTACGAGACCGGCAAGAAGATGACCGCGCTCGCCGACAAGGTCGCCGACGAGGGCTACGACG
>NZ_QSCW01000023.1:0-835 GCF_003463445.1 Collinsella sp. OF02-10 | reverse complement strand
CCGGCAAGAAGATGACCGCGCTCGCCGACAAGGTCGCCGACGAGGGCTACGACGCCGTGTTCCTGATGGGCGTCGGCGGCACCTGGGACGAGCTCATGCAGCTCGAGTACCTCATGAACAAGTTCGGCGACCGCGACCTCGAGGTCTACCTGATCCACGCCGCCGAGTGGAACGTCATGGGCCACAAGCGCATGACCGAGAAGTCCGTTGTGCTCACCGCCTCCGAGTCCGGCACCACCCCCGAGGTCCTCGAGGCCGTCAAGAAGATGAAGGAAAAGGGCATTCGTGTCTACGCCATGACCAAGCCCGAGGGCCCCATCGGCCAGGCTGTGGGTGCCGAGAACTGCGTCGCCATGGCTTCTGACCATGGTTCAGGCGGCTGCGAGAAGGGCTACTACCTCGCCGACTGCTTCGGCCTGCGCCTGCTCAACCGCCGCGGATGCTTCCCCAAGTTTGACCTGTTTATCGAGCAGACCAAGGACATCTGGAAGGACATGCTCGATATCCGCAAGCGCTTCGAGCCGCGCGCCGAGGAGCTCGCCAAGAAGTACGCCCTGGCCCCCTACACCATGTTCATCGGCTCCGGCGCCCTGTGGGGCGAGACCATCCTCTTCTCGATGTGCATCCTCGAGGAGATGCAGTGGAAGCGCACCCGCTACATCACCTCGGCAGACTTCTTCCACGGCACCCTCGAGCTCGTGGAGCCCGGCGTCCCCGTCTTCCTGTTCATGGGCGAGGACGAGAACCGCAAGCTCGACGAGCGCGTCCGCGCCTTCCTGACCCGCGGCGTGACCGGCGACACCGACATCAACATCATCGACACCGCCGAGTTCGC
>NZ_QSCW01000022.1:6461-25351 GCF_003463445.1 Collinsella sp. OF02-10 | reverse complement strand
CACCTCGTCATCGAGGTGGCCGATGACGGACCGGGCTTCTCTCCCGCTGCCCTCGAACGCGGCTGTGAGCGCCTCTTCACAGACGACTCCTCCCGCTCCTTGCGCGACGGGGGCCGCCACTACGGGCTCGGCCTCCACGTCGCCTCCGAGGCCGCGAGCGCCCACGGGGGCTCTGTCTCGCTCGCCAACAGTCCCTCGGGCGGCGCGGTGGCCACCATCGCGGTCCCCCTGTGCGGGATCTGACGATTTCCTCGATGTCTACCTCGACTGCGATATGTCGCTCGCCGAGGCCGCGACGAGATGGTGTTGCGTCTGCCCCGCTTGGTGCTTCTAGCTCAAATTTGATCTGATGTAAGGCCCGTGCAATCCTGCATGGGCCGTTCTTTTGGCAATTGCTCGACCGATTCGTGGCTTGAAACACAAATTATCGAGTTAAGGAGACATGGGTTCATACAGCGGCTCTCAGAGCGCCCGCCGCACTCCCCCGCCATTACCCTGCGGGGTCCTCGTGTAGAGCTCATCCTGCTTGGCATTTCGCTGCAACAGCCCACTCGTCCACCGATCAAGTGAACTACTGGAATAAATACAGCGACACGCTTGTCCGTTATAGTCGCTATATCTGTGTTAATCGCCGCGATAAATGCAGCCCTTTCTCGGCGTGTACCTGCTGCGCGTATGTAGAATCATATCGCGTTAATAAATCGGCTCAAGCGCGTACAAAACGCGCAAGTAGCCGCAAAAGGCGATTATCGCGTAGGTAGATTTTTGGCACCCTGTTGCTTACTGAAAATTAAGCAATTGCTTAAAACAAAAAAGGTCAGGCACTAAGTGCCTGACCTGCAAACTTCTGGTCGGGACGACTGGATTCGAACCAGCGACCCCTTGACCCCCAGTCAAGTGCGCTACCAAGCTGCGCCACGTCCCGAAGCTTTTGTTTGTTGCTCTGCTCTCGCTCGCAACAGGGAGTATATTAACCCGAAACTTTGTCCTTGTGCAAGAACTTTTTTACAAATTTTGAAGCAAGTCCAAAATTGTATCTGCGAGCTGGGGTTTTGTTAGTACGGGTAGTTCTTGCGTACCCGCTATGCTCACGATCCAAGCCTTGTTGGTGTCGGTTCCAAAGCCCGAATCGGCGCGTGAGACATCGTTGGCGATAATGGCATCGCAGCCTTTGCGGGTCAATTTGCGCTCGGCGTACTCGACGACGTTATCAGTCTCGGCTGCAAAGCCGATTACGAGGCGATCGCCCTTTTGGCGTGAAAGTTCGGCCAAGATGTCAACGGTCTCGACGAGCTCGATTCGATCCAGGCGCTCGTTGGCCTTTTTGAGTTTATGGTCCGCCGGGGCCGCCGGCGTGTAGTCGGCGACGGCGGCGGCGCAAATGGCCGCGTCGGCCGTCTGGAAGGCGCTCAGCGCTGCCTTGAGCATTTCTGAGGCGGTCTGTACGTGCACGCACTCCACACCGCGGGGAACATCGAGCGATGTCGGTCCCAGCACGAGCGTGACGGCGGCACCGCGACGTGCGGCCTCCCCCGCCAGGGCGATGCCCATCTTGCCCGAAGAACGGTTGCCAATGAATCGCACCGGGTCGATCGGCTCGTGCGTGGGGCCGGCGGTGATGACGATGCGCTTGCCCGTCAGGTCTTGCGGCACGGGGTTGAGCACCTCACAGACAGCCTCGACGATGTCCTCGGGCTCGCTCATGCGGCCCGTGTCCACGTCGCCGCACGCAAGGTAGCCGCTGCCGGGTCCCACCACGTGAACGCCGCGGTCGCGCAACGTGGCCATGTTGGCCTGTGTGGCCGGTGCCTTCCACATGCCATTGTTCATGGCCGGTGCGATCACGATGGGGCGCGGCGTGGCAAGCAGCGTGGTGGAGATGAGGTCGTCGGCGATGCCGTTGGCCATCTTGGCGATGATATTGGCCGTCGCGGGCGCCACGACCACCAGATCGGGCTCCTGCGCAAGCGAGATATGGTGGATGGGGTCAGACGGGTCGTCGAATAGCCCAACCGCGACCGGCTCATTGGTGAGCGCGCGGAACGTGAGCGGGCCCACGAACTCCGTGGCATGCTCGCTCATAACAACTTTGACACGTGCGCCGCGCTTTTGCAGCAGGCGCACGATATTGCACGACTTATAGGCGGCGATCCCGCCGGTAATGCCCAGCAGGATCGTTTTTCCCTCAAGTTGCATTGAATTGTTGGATGCCGCCGTCATCGCTAGGCTTCCTTGCTCGGGAGCACCAGGAGGCGGTGGCAGTACGGACAGTGCGTAATCTCGCTACCGTCGTGGTTGAGGTCGCTCATGGACGATGCCTGCAGCGCGGTGTGGCAGACCGTGGGGATGTTGCCCTGGATGGTCTCGACGGCCAAGCCGCGGAACTGCTTGAGCAGACGCTCGTAGTCGGTGAGCACGTTGGCCGGCAGCGTGGCGGCAAGAGCGGTGCGCTCCTTAGTGGCGGCTTCGATCTGAGCCTGCAGGTCGGCAGCCTTGGCGCGGGCGGCCTTGGTATCGGCCTTCACGCCCTCCTCGAACTTGGCGATGATGGCCTGCGCGCGGGTCTCGCGGTCGAGCGCCTCTTTGTGGGCGACAACGACATCCTTGCGGGTGTGCTCAATCTTGTCCAGGCGCTTGGCCAGGGTGGCGAGCTCGTTTTCCAGGTCCTGTACCTCGCGGTAGTCGGAGCCGTCAACGTGGCGCTTCTTAGCGGCCTCGATGGCGTTATTGGTCTGGATCTCGGTGGTGTTGAGATCGTCGAGCTCAATATCCAGGTCCTTGCGTTGGGCGTAGAGCTTGGTCATTTCGGCCTTGAGCTTAACGTAGGTCTTGCGCTTGGAAGCGAGCTCCTTGAGCTCCGGCATATTGGCAAGTTCGCTCTTGTTGCGGGCGAGCTCCAAATCGATCTGTTGCAGCTTGAGTAGCGTAGCGCCGGCGCTCATAAGTTCTCTCCTTTTGTCACAGTCCACCATTGGCAAGGGTTCAGTATTTTAATTGCATGACGGGGGTCGACCCCGGCGTCAACTGCAGAGTTCATCAATATATCAACGAACGGCTCCTCGGAGCGGTCGTGGCCGAGCAAGATCACCGGCAGCCCGCGCAAGGCAAGGTCCTGTGCCACGTGGTAGCCCGCCTCGCCCGTCACGATGACATCCGCACCGGCGGCGATGGCAAGCTCGCCAAAGTCACCCAGCGAACCGCCCAAAATTGCGATGGTGCGGCACGGGTGATCGGCCTCGCCCCACACGCGCGGGTCGCTGCCAAACGCCGCTGCGGCGCGTGCGGCAAGGTTGCGCAGGCTGCAGGGGTCGTGGAGGGTCGCGAGTGCGCCCAGTCCGCAGGCCTCGGGGTCGTCCACGTGCTCCAACGAGCTTGCGGGCGCGGCGTCCAAAAGCCTACTTAGGCAGATACGTGCCTCGTGCGAGCGGTCCAGGTTGGTGTGGAGCGAGATAATGCTCACGCCGCAACGGGCTGCCTCATAGAGCGCCGCGCTGCACTGGGGGCGTGTGGCATCCGCCGGACAAAAGGCCTCGGGTGCCTTGATGTATATGGGATGATGCGTCAGCAGCACGTTGGCGCTTGCTTCTTGGGCGCGGCGAACATTAGCCTCGGTCGCATCGAGTGCGCAGGCAACGCCGGTGATCTCCGCGGCCGGATCGCCCACGGAGAGTCCTACGTGATCCCAGCCCTCGGCGTCCGCCTTGGGATAGCGTGCCAGTAGGGCGCGCTCGAGCTCGGCGACGATCATGCGGCACCTGCGATCGAGAGCAGCGTCTGGGCAAAGTCGTCCAGATCGCCTGGATTCACGCGATCATCGAAGGAGATGCGCAAGGCACCCAGCGCCTGTTCGCGGCCGATGCCCATCGCGCTGAGTACGTGGCTCGGGTCCATGCTGCCACTCGAGCATGCCGAGCCTGCCGACACCTCAAAGCCGGCGGCGTCGAGCTTGATGATGAGTTCCTCGGAATCCATGCCGTCAATGTAGATCGATACCATGCCGGGCAGACGGTCGGCTTGCGCGTAGTCACCCATGGTGGCGTGAATGCGCGGGTGGGCCGTAAGCGTGGCGTAGAGCTTGTCGGAAAGGGTTTGCAGCTTCGCGCGCTCCTGAGCCACATGGGGCGTCAGAGACGAGGCGGCAGCGGCAAAGGCGAGCTGCGTTCGCAGGTCTTGCGTGCCGGCACGACGACCGGCCTCCTGTCCGCCCCCAAAGATGCGCGGGCGCAGCGGCGTGCGGCTCTTAAGGTAGAGTGCGCCAGATGCCACGGGACCGCCAATCTTGTGGGCTGCGACGGACATGGCGTCGACGCCCAGCTCGGTGACATCGAGCGGAATATGCAAGTAGCCCTGGATGGCATCGGTGTGGAACAGGGCGCCTGCGGTATGCGCGGCCGAGGCAAGCTCGCGGATAGGTTGTACCACGCCGGTCTCGTTGTTGGCGGCCATGATGCTTACGAGCGCCACGTCGTCGCCGAGCAGCTCGATGAGCGCGGCAGGTTCAATGTAGCCCGCACGGCAGGGTTGCACCAGATCGACGGTAAAGCCGGCGGCGCGCAGCAGCGGCAGGTTGTCCAGAATCGAATCGTGCTCGATGGCAGATACGATCACACGGTTACGCTTGCGATCGCGCTGACGAGCGCCCTCGGCAAGACCGAGCAGCGCCAGCTGGTTGGCCTCGGTGCCGCCGTTGGTAAGGATGATCTCGGACGGGCGAACGCGTGCGCCAAAGCTGCGGGCGATCTCGCGACGGGCGACTTCCAGGCGTGCGGCGGCCTTGCGGCCAAGTGAGTGCAGCGAGTTGGGGTTGACGCCGGCGAGCTCGCTATCATCGTACTCACGCTGCGCAAGGAGCGCCTCGGCGCGCATGCGCGTCGAGGCGGCATAGTCAAGATTCACGGGTATGCGGTTTTGACCTGCGGTCATAAGGGTTTATGCCTCCTGTGCGGCCTCATTGCCCAGCTTCTGCAGCAGCGCAACCTCGGCGGCGGGATCTTCGGACTTAAAAACGGCGGAGCCGGCTACGAGCACGTTGGCGCCGGCCTTGACGACCTCGGCGATGTTCTTGGAAGAAATACCGCCATCGACCTCGATCAGGGGCGACACGCTGTGACGCTCACACATGGCCGTAAGCTCGTGCAGCTTAGGCAGCGTGCCCGGGATAAAGCTCTGGCCGCCAAAGCCCGGGTTCACACTCATGAGCAGCACCATATCGACGACGTCGATGATGCTCTCGAGCACGCACACGGGGGTGGCGGGGTTGAGCACCACGCCGGCCTTGACGCCGCGCTGCTGCAGATGCGTGAGCGTGCGGTGCAGGTGCGTGGAAGCCTCGTAGTGCACGGTGATCATGTCGGCACCGGCGTCGGCGTACCAATCGACCGTCTCGTCGGGGTTCGACACCATCAGGTGCGCGTCGACCGGCACGTCGGTGGAGCGCTTGACGGCCTTGAGGATGTCAACGCCAAAGGTGAGGTTGCCGGTAAAGTGGCCGTCCATTACGTCGAAGTGCACGTAGTCGGCACCGGCGATCTTGTCGAGTTCGCCCTTGAGGTTGGCCATGTCGGCCGAGAGGACGGACGGAGCGATTTTAATGGAACCCATGGTAGTAGCCTTTCTGCACTAGTCGGTGAGTCCGTAGAACTCTTGGGAGGGTACGCGGTCGGTAAGAACCTCGAGCGCCCTATCCAACGTAACACCGTTGTAGAGCGTTTGCTCCACGGCAAAGGTGAGCGGAATGTCTACGCCCAGTGAACGGGCAAGCTCACTGACGCTGCGGGCCGCGACGGCGCCCTCGACCACCATATGCGTACGTGCCTGGTACTCGTCGAGCGAGACGCCGTGGGCAAACTCGTAGCCAAAGGTGCGGTTGCGCGAATGCTCGGAGGTGCAGGTGGCAATGAGGTCACCCATGCCGGCAAGACCCATGCAGGTCATGGCTTGACCGCCGCGGGCGTGCACCAGACGGCTGATCTCGGCCAGGCCGCGCGTCATGATAAGGGCAAGCGTGTTGTCGCCCGCACCAGAACCGCCGGAAATGCCGCACACGATGGCGATGACGTTTTTCATGGCGCCGCAAACCTCGACGCCGATCATGTCCTGCGACAGGTAGATGCGGAAGGCCGTGGATAGGAGCAGGTCCTTAAAGGTCTCCCCTACCTGCGGATCTTTGCTGGCGATGACGGCGGCAGAAAGCCCGCCGCGGCAGATCTCCTCGGCATGGTTGGGGCCCGAGAGCGCCGCGACACGCGACTCGTTGCCGATCTCGCTGGCGATGACCTCGCTCATAAGCAGGCCGGATTCGGGCTCAATACCCTTGGTGAGGCAGAGTGTCGGGGTGTCGGCGGCGATGAAGGGTGCTGCCTGATGGCATACGCTGCGCAGGTGCGTTGAGGGCACGGCAAAGATGATGGCCTCGGCGCCGTCGAGCGCCTGCGACAGGTCTGTGGCGGCGACAACGTTGCCGGGCAGCTCGTAGTCCACCAGATACCGGGGATTGCGGTGCTCGGCATTGATGCCGGTGGCCGTTTGCTCGCTGTGGGCCCACATGGTCACGCGCTCGGCTCGCTCGGCGGCGAGGCCGGCGACGGCGGTTCCCCAGGAGCCGGAGCCAATCAGCGCAACATTCATGACTCTCTCCTACTTATCGTCGGGCTCGGTGACGCGCTTGGTAAACGAGAGCTTGGACTCCTTACCGGCCATGAGCTTTTGGATATTCGAGCGATGGGCCCACACCACGGTGATGCCGATCATCGCCATACAGAACTTGAGGCCCAGGCTGCTGTACGGAAAGACCGCGCAGACGGCGATGGGAAGACCGATGGCCGCGGCAAGCGAGCCTACCGACACAAACTTTGTGATGGCGACGGCCACGATAAACATGCCCAGCAGCGACAGGCCAATAGGCCAGTACCAAGCGAGGATGACGCCCAGACCAACCGCGATACCCTTGCCGCCATGGAAGTTGAGGTAGGGCGAGAAGATGTGGCCCCACACGGCTGCCAGGCAGACGACGCCAAGCATCCAGTCGCCGGCGGCGCCGGGGGCCATGATGCTCACGGGGAAGCCATAGCCCACGCTCGCGATGAGCGGGCGCGCGATAAGGACACAGATGGCGCCCTTAAGGCAGTCGAGCAACAACGTGAGCGCGGCCACCTTAGGGCCGGCCACGCGCAGCGCATTGGTTGTGCCGATGTTGCCGGAACCCGCCTTGCGAATGTCGGTGTGGTTGAACACGCGGCCCAGGATCAGGCCAAACGGAATCGCTCCGATAAAGAACGAGACCACGGCGCAGATGGCGGTCAGCAGAATCGGATTATGCATCCTTTTGTTCCTTCTTCCTAAAGAAGAGTCGAATGGGCGTGCCGGCAAAATCGAAGGTCGAGCGCATGCGGTTCTCCACGTAGCGCTGGTAGGTGTCGTTGACCAGATCGCTGTGGTTGACGAAGAACGTGAACGTCGGCGGATTGACGCCCGTCTGAGTCACGTAGTGCATGCGCAGGCGGCGCTTGCCGTCCACCACGGTGTGGCCGAACTCACGTAGGTCGGTGAGGAACGTGTTGAGGCGCGAGGTGCTGATCTTTTGCGAACGCGTCTTCTCGGCTGCGTCGACCATCGCCCAGATCTTCTCGACGCTGCGGCCAGTGAGGGCAGAGATGCGCAGGTACTGGGCCCAGGGAGCCATGACGCCCAGACGGCGGTCGATGGTCTCCATGCAGGCCTCGCGCTTGCGGTCGTCGTCGAGCAGGTCCCACTTGTTGAGCAGCACAACGATGGCACAGCCGCGCTCGATGGCAGGACCCATGACCTTCTGGTCCTGTTCGGTAACGCCCACGGAGGCGTCGACGACGACCAGCGCCACGTCGGCGCGGTCGATGGCGCGCAGGCCGCGGACCATCGAGTAGTACTCGATATTCTCGTACACGGTGCTCTTCTTGCGGATGCCCGCGGTGTCGACCATGCGGTAGTGCTTGCCGTTGCGCTCCACGACGGTGTCGATGGCGTCGCGCGTCGTGCCGGCAATGTTGGACACGATAGAGCGGTCGGCGCCTAGGATGCGGTTGAACAGCGAGGACTTGCCGGCGTTGGGGCGGCCGATGATGGCCACGTTCAGCGCATCGGGGAACTCGTCGGCGACCTCGTCCTCTTCCTCCGGAAGCAGGGCCACGATATCGTCGAGCAGGTCGCCCGTGCCATGACCATGCAGGGCCGAGAGCGGCGTGGGCTCACCGATGCCGAGCGAATAGAACTCCCAGATGCTGTCGTTCTCGCGATCGGGGTTGTCGAGCTTGTTCACCAGCAGAAAGACCGGCTTGTCGCAGCGCTTGAGCATGCGAGCGACCGACTCGTCCTCCTCGGTGACGCCGGTGCGGCCATCGACCACAAACAGGATGACGGCGGCTTCCTCGGCGGCGGCGAGCGCCTGGTCGCGGATGGACGTGGCAAAGACGTCGTCGCTCTTGAGCGGCTCGATACCGCCCGTGTCGACGATGGTGAACTCGCGGCCGTTCCAATCGGCCGTGTGATATGAGCGATCGCGCGTGACGCCGCGAGACTCGTGGACGATGGCGTCCGAGGTCTGGGCCAGGCGGTTAACGAGCGTGGACTTGCCCACGTTGGGGCGTCCGACGACGGCGACGATAGGTTTCATCTGCTCTCCTTTAATGGGTAGGGTCAGCGGAATTAGTAGAGTCGGCAGGCACAATGCCAAGGATGTGCTCCAGGGTATCGAGCAGCTCATGCGGCATGGTCGACACCACATGAACCTCGGCGCCGCGACTGGTAAGGCTTGCGAGTAAATCGTCACTATGATACTCGTCAAGCGTCATGCCGTCAGCGTTGAACATGAGCTTAGGCACAAAGAGCATAACCCCCGACAGATCTTGGGGCAGCTGCTCCAAGATGTCACACGCGACGATGAGGCCGGTCACGTCCACGTTGCCGCCAAAGTAGCGGTTCTTGATGGCCGTGACAGTGCCGGCGAGTCCCTGGGGCGACTCCACAAAGCGGGCCACCGTGTCGCGTGCGCTGGCGCCCGAGAGGCACAGCAGGTGCTGGCTGCGGGCGGCGATGGCCTCGCGGACGCGGGCCAGACGCTCGGTATCGGCGGCAAGCACGTCGTCGGTCTCGTCTAGATACGAGCGGATCATGCCGATGCCGTCGTAGTACTGCGGGTAACCGTCGTAAAAGTCCGCCTCGGGAGGATCGATGCCGGCGTCCAGATAGAACTCGTCGCTCATCTGGAAGGTGTGGCGGCCAAAGCGCTCGAAGGCACGGTCCTGGTAGGGACGGATCATGGCAATGGTCTCGCGCGCCAGCTCGGGCTTGTCGCTGTAGGACCAGCTAAAACGGTTCTGATGCTTGGTAAAGCCGAGCGGCACGATGCCCAGGCTTGTGATTTGCTCGTGCTCCTCGCAAAAGCGCAGGGTCTTTTCCAGCTCCTCGCCGTCGTTCATGCCGGGGCACAGCACAATCTGCGCGTGAATCTCGATGCCGGCGGCCATGATGGTCTCGAGTACGTCCATGCCTCGCTGAGCGTTACGGCCCATCATACGACGGCGGACGTCGGGGCTCACAGCGTGGACCGACACGTTCATGGGACTCATGTTGCGCTGGATGACGCTTTGCACGTCCTCGTCGGTGAGGTTCGTAAGCGTGACAAAGTTGCCTTGCAAAAAGCTTAGGCGATAGTCGTCGTCGCGAATATAGAGCGTGGAGCGGCCGCCCTTGGGGAGCATGGTCATAAAGCAGAACACGCAGGCGTTGACGCAGGTACGCATGCCGTCGAAGATGGGGCCATCGAACTCCAAACCCCAATCCTCGCCGGGAAAGCGGTCGAGCTCGACGGGGGTGACGGTGCCGTCGCGCGGGTCGAAAACCTCGAGCTCGACGGTATCATCGTCGGCCTCCCAGAGCCACACAATCATGTCGGTAAGCTGCTCACCGTTGACCGTGAGCACGCGCATGCCCGGCTCGATACCCACATCCCACGCGGGCGATTCGGGACGCACGTTCTTGACGAGCGCGCCCTCACCCGGCTCGGGGTCGCGGCTGCGCCCGTAATCGGCCACCTCGGCGGCGTATGCGGGTACGGTCTGGTCCATGGTTAGCGGCAAAGCTCCTTGATGCGCGTGACGGCGCGTTCGATGTGTTCTTGCGGGGTGGAGGCTCCGGCGGTGATGCCGATGTGGTGAGCGTCGGCAAACCACGCGGCCTGGAGCTCGGAAGCTTCCTCGATGTGATGCGTGCGCTCGCAGGCGTCTGCGCAAATCTGCGCCAGGCGGCGGGTGTTGCCCGAGTTCTTGCCGCCCACGATGACCATGCAGTCGCAGCGGTTGGCAAGTGTGGCTGCTGCCTGTTGACGCTCACTCGTGGCGGCGCAGATGGTGTTGATCACGCGCAGCTCCTGCACGCGCGGGGTGATAGCAGCCACGACCTCGGCGAGGTTCTGCGCAGTCTGGGTGGTTTGCACGACGAGGCCTACCTTGCCCTTGAGCGACAAGGCGGTGGCGTCGGCGGCACAGCTCACGACCTGTGCATCATTGCCGGCGTGGCCCAAGATGCCCTCAACCTCGGGATGGCCCGGCTCGCCTACGACTACCACGCGGTAGCCCTCGCGTACCAGGCGCTCGGCGGCCACATGGACCTTCTTCACGTAGGGACAGGTGGCGTCGACCACGGTAAGGCCGCGCTCGCGGGCAGCATCGATCACTTGCGGCACCACGCCGTGGGCGCGGATGATCACGGTACCGGTTGCGGCGCTATCCAGGTTCTCAGCCAGGCTAACGCCTGCCTCAGCGAGCTCGCGCACCACGATAGGGTTATGGATGAGCGGACCCAAGGTATGGACCTGATTGCACTCCCCTGCCTGCGGCGCAGCGGCCAGCGCCATATCGAGCGCACGCTGTACGCCGTAGCAAGTGCCGGCGTGGGCGGCGATCTCGATGGTAGGTGCGGTTGCGTGGTCGGACGCAGTCGCGGCGGTGTTCGTCACGTTCTCGATCATGGCTAGAACCTGCCCGGATGCTCGGCGCACAGCTCGTCACGCATGGCGTAGACGCGGTTCATGGCCTCGGACTCAAACCAGGCCAGGCGCTCCGTACGCTTAAGCCCGGCCGGCGCGTCCGAAAGCGAGACGGCCTTGCCGGCACGAATCCAGCACTTCTTGGGACGCATGAGCTTTTTGCCCGCGGGCGTGATGTCGGACCAGCCACAGATGGCAAGTGGGTTGACGGGCGCCTTGCCCATCTGAGCGATGAGCGCAAAACCGCCATGGACTTCGGGCTTGATCTCGCGCGAGCGGATGCGCGTGCCCTCGGGGAAGATCAGGACGTCCTCGCCGCGCTGCAGCGCATGCTGGGCGGCGCGCAGGCACTTCATGTCGGCGGTGCCGCGCTCCACGGGAATGCCGCCCACGCGGCTAAAGGCCCAGCGTACGATCTTGCTCTTGGCGAACTCGGACTTAAAGATGGGGCGGATGCGGCGCCCGCCAAAGAACAGCGCCGTCTCCACGGCCAAGAGCTCGGCCATCGAGGTGTGGTTGCAGATGACCACGCTGCCGCGTCCGTCCTGGCGCTCAAACAGCAGGTCAGCGTCCTCGACCTTCCAACGCCACATGAGCTTGGAGAAGGCCCAAAGGATGGCCATGACTACGACGACGGTGCCGCGGATGAGCGCCGGGAACTCGGCATAGGGAGCGTTGTAATAATCCTCGGGCGTCTGCTTAAACAGGCGCATGGCCTACCTCCTTTGGTTGATGAGGTCCTCGATTATCGAGACGACCTCGTCGATGGTGTGGGCGGTGGAGTCGACGTGCACGGCGTCCTCGGCGGGCACGAGCGGCGCCACCTCGCGGCTGCTGTCGAGTTTATCGCGCTGCTTGAGGGCGTCGAGGGTCTCGTCGACCTCGGCCTCGAGCTGCTCGGTGGTGAGCGTCTGGGCGTCGTTCTGGTGGCGCTGCAGCACGCGGCGACGGGCGCGCTCGCGCGGGTCAGCGGTCAGGAAGACCTTGACCTGCGCGTTGGGGAATACGACGGTACCGATGTCGCGACCCTCGGCCACGATATCGCGGTCCTCGGCGGCGCGGCGCTGGTGAATGAGCATGGCGGCGCGCACGCCCGGGTAGGCCGAGACCTTGGATACGTTGGCGTCGACCTGCGGGGTACGGATGGCGGCCGAAGCGTCCTGGCCGTCAATGGTCAGGCGCGTGTCCTCGCCGGTGCCGTTGGTAAAGCGAATCTCGATCTGCTCGGCGAGGGCGTCGATGGCCGTCTCGTCGTCCAGATCGATGCCGCGGTCGAGCGCGGCGAAGGTGACGGCGCGATACATGGCGCCCGTGTCGAGCTTGTTAAAGCCCAGCCGGCGGGCGATCTCCTTGGCGATAGTGGACTTGCCGGAACCGGCGGGGCCGTCGATGGCGACGATCATGCAATGCTTCCTTTCGATGGTTGACGTGCTGGTATGGTTCGCGGGCGCTGGGGGCACGGCGGGTTGTCTAGCCCGTGTAGCGCTCGCGGTAGGTGTTGCGCTTGGGTGCGGAGCCGTGGCTACCGTGGTGACGCGTGCGACTGGCGGGCGTGTCTTGGGGCTTGCCGCCGTTTCGCTTGTCGATCGCCTGCTTGGGCGGGATGCCGCCGGCCTTGAGGATCTGCACCTCGCGGTCGGTGAGCTCGCGCCACGAGCCCTTGGCCACGCCCTCGAGCTCAAGGCCGGCAAAGTTGCAGCGGTGCAGGCGGATCACCGGATGGTGAATCTTGCTCAGCATGCGCTTGACCTGGTTCTTGCGCCCCTCGCGGATGATGACCTCCACGGCGGTGGTGCCGGGCTTGATGCCTTGGGGAGCTACGGCCTCGGCCTCGCGCGCGTTGATGACGCGGCAGATCGCCGGCTGGCACAGGCCGTCGTCGAGCTCGATGCCACGGCGGAGTGGGTCTAGATCGCGGTCGGACAGCTGGCCGTCAACGAGTGCCTGGTAGGTCTTGTAGACGTGCTTGCTGGGGTGCAGCAGGTCCTGCGACAGGTCGCCGTCGGTGGTAAAGAGCAAAAGGCCCGTGGTGTCGCGGTCCAGGCGGCCCACCGGGAAAAGTCCCGGAAAGCGGTCGCGGGGGACCAGGTCGGCCACGCAAGGGCGCTCCTGCGGATCGCTCATGGTGGTGAGGTAGCCGGTCGGCTTGTAGAGCATCAGGTACACGGCGCCCTGGTTGAGCTTGACGGGCATGCCGTCGACCTCGATATGGTCGCGGTCGACGTCGACCTTGGTACCTAGTTCGGTCGCGACCTGGCCGTTGACGTTCACGCGGCCGGCGGTCATCAGGTCCTCCGAGCCGCGGCGGCTCGCCACGCCCGCACGCGCCAAAAAGCGCTGCAGGCGCATGGTGTGCGGATAGACAGGCTGGGTGTCGGTTGCGGGTATTGCGTTGCCCATGGCGCGCGTCTCCCCTACTTCGTTAGTCCTCGTCATGCAAATCCTCCGAGGTCTCGTCGACGACCAGGGTCTCCAAGTTCTCGACTGCCTCAACATCTTCAACATCGGTATCGAGCAGTTCGCGCTCTTCGTCCAGGTCCTCAGCCTGCTCTTCGAGCGTGGACTGAATACTGCGGCCGCTCAGGCGCTCGCGGATAAACTGACGCGACTGTTCGTCGGGGGCAAACTGCTCCAGGTCGGGCAGGTCGCGGGTGGAGCGCAGACCGAACTTTTCCAAGAAGGCGTTGGTCGTGCCGTAGATAATGGCTTGACCGCGCTGGGGGTCGCGGCCGAGCTCGCGCACCAGGCCCTTGTCGACGAGCGACGCGATGACGCCGTCGGAATTGACGCCGCGGATGCCCTTGACCACCTCGCGCGTCACAGGCTGGTGGTATGCGATGACGGCCAGGGTTTCGAGCGCCGCTTGCGACAGCTTTTGCGTGTCCCAGCTCAACACATAGGCCTCGACTACGTCGTGGTAGGCGGGGTGCGTAAACAAGCGCCAGCCGCCGGCGACCTCGCGCAGCTGAAAGCCGCGGTTGGCCTCCTCGTACTCAACCTTGAGCTCGGCGAGCAGCGACGCGCATTCGCCGGGGGCGATATCCAGCGCACCTGCCAGCGCGGGCGCGCTCACCGGGTCGCTCGACACCAGCAGCAGCGCCTCGAGGGCGCCTTTGAGGCTGTTTGCCTCCAGCGTTGAAAGGGTTGACATGGTTGCGGCTCCTATTCGGTGAGCTCGGGGCCCTTGCCGGGCACGTATGCCTCGGCGCCCTCGACTCGGTTGATGCAGATGGTTCCGAAGATCTCGTCCTGGCTCAGCGTGAGCGAGCCGCGCTTGGCGAGCTCGAGCATGGCCAGGAAGGTGACGACGAGCTGCTCGGTGGTGGCGTCGCCGTCCAGCAGCTCACGGAAGGTGCAGGTTTGGTGTGCCATGGTAAAGCGATCGACCGAGGCCACGGTCAGGTCGAGCGGCACACGATGCGGCGCCACGTGCTCGGCTTCCAGCAAGAAGGTCTGTCGCTTGCCGTCAAGGTCGGCACAGATGACGGCCAGACCGCGCAGGGTGATGCCGGCCAGGTAGTCGGGCATGAGCCCCAGGAACTCGGGGTCGGGGCCGGCCACACGCGGGTGCATGCGGCTTTCGGCCTGCATGCGGGCACCGAGGGCCGCAGCCGCGCCTTTAAACTGCTTGTAGGCGATCAGGCGCTGGATCAGGACCTCGCGTAGGGCGTCCCCGTCGAGCGCGCTAAGTTCTTCGAGGTCATCGTCGATCTCGTCATCGTCATCGGCTTTGCGCGGGGCCTCTTGCGGCACCAACGAGGCGGCCTTGATGTCCAAAAGGGTTGCTGCGACCAGCAAAAAATCGCTCGCCACGTCCAGGTCCAGCGCCTCGATGCGCTCGGCCTCGGCAAGGTACTGCTCGGCCACCTCGCTGATCGAGATAGCGCCGATATCGACTTTTTGGCGGGTAACCAGCTGCAGCAGCAGGTCGAACGGTCCGCTGTAGACCTGCGTCGACACGCGATACGACATCTTCGACCTCCTTTGACGGCGCCTTCGCGGCGCGGTTTGGGTGCATGTTGCGACCGATTTGCACGGTCGATTTGTAAGTTTACCCTAGATACCGGCGATTGCGAAGGTGAGCAGCTGCTCTGCCAGCGGATACACGGTAACGTCGAAATACCGGCCGATCACGTCGATGCCGGTCCACATGGGCAGCAGGTACAACACCAAGATGAGGATGGGCATGGCGTATTGCTGCAGGCGGTAGTAGCTGGCGAGCGCCTTGCCTTTGAGGAACGGCACGATGATCGACGAGCCGTCGAGCGGCGGGATCGGGATGAGATTGAAGAACGCGAGTGACAGGTTGACCACGATGAACGTGGCGCCGAAGTTCATGATCTGTGACGCCACGGCAAAGGACATGCTGGTGTAGAGGTTGCCGTACGCTGCGTGCATGAGGGCGGCCGCGAGGCACGCGAGTGCGATGTTCGACGCGGGGCCGGCTGCGCTCACCAGGACCTCGTCGCGCTTGGGGTGTTTGAGGTTGTTGAGGTAGACGGGTACGGGTTTGGCGAAGGCGAACACCGGGCCGCCGGCGGCAAGCATGAGCAGCGGCAGGATGATGGTGCCAAACGGGTCGATATGGTTGAGCGGGTTGAGTGAGACGCGTCCGCGCGAACGGGCCGTCTTATCGCCGAGTGCCCAGGCCGCGGCGGCGTGCGCGCTCTCGTGGATCACGATGCCCACGATGACGGCGACGGCGCTGGCGAGTAGGTTCATGAGGTAGCTGCTGGACATGGCGCCCCACTAGCGGACGCGGCGCGAGGCGCGCGTGAGCAGATAGTCGATCGCAAACAGGATCACGGCGACGATGGCGTAATCCAGGCGGAACACGCCGCCAAAAGGCGACGTGATGACGCCGTAGCCGGCGATGGCGCTCGGCAGCGCTCGCGAAAGCTCAACGACAAAGCCCACGATCTGCAGCTTGGCGGTGAGGCCGCTAAAGCACAGCAGCACGGTCATCGCGCTCATAAAGATGCCGCAGATGCGACAGGCGATGGCGATGATGCTCATCGCCACGGCAGCGGCCTTACGAGAGTTCACGCGCGGTCTCCTCTTCGATCTGGGTGGAAAGCTCCAGCCATTCGTCCTCGAGCTTGGGTAGCTCTTGCTTAAGGCCGTTATATTCCCCCAGCGCGGCGTTGAACTTGTCTTGATCGGCATAAAGCTCTTCGCTTGCCATCAATTCCATAAGCTCGTCATAGCGGGCACGCTTTTTGTCGAGCTCCGTCTCGATCTTCTTGAGCTGGTTGCGCACGCCCTTGAGCTTTTTATTGAGCGCTGCGCGGGCTTGGGCCTCGGCGCGCTTTTGCTCCTTGGTTTTTTTGCCCTCGGCGGGTTTGGGGGCAGCTGCGGGGGTGTCGGCCTGGGCGGCGCTGGCTTTGGTGGACTTGGCCGTGGCCGGCGCACTCTCCCCTGCCGTCTCGGCAGCGGCGCGGGCCGCAAGGTCCTCGCGCTTGTAGAGGTAGTAGTCGTAGTCGCCGTCATAGACCGTAACCTTGCCATCGCGGATGTCGATCACGCGGTTGGCAACGGCGCGTACCAGGTGCTCGTCATGGCTGATCAGCACGATGGTGCCGGGGAAGTTTTGCAGGGCGTTTTCGAGCATATCCACCGAGTCGATGTCCAAGTGGTTGGTGGGCTCGTCCAGGCACAGGAGCGCCTCGGGGGCCACAAGCATCTTTGCCAGGGCCAGACGTGCCTTTTCACCGCCGGAGAGGACGCGTACCTGCTTTTCGATTGCGTCGTTGTCGCTAAACAGGAAGGCACCCAGCAGGCTGCGCTGCTGCGGCACGGTCCACTTGGGCGTGACGGTGTCGATCTCTTGCAGGACGGTGTTGGACTCGGTCATGCCCTCGAGCGCGTGCTGGGCGTAATAGGCCACGCCCACGTTGGTGCCCAGATCGCGGGTGCCGGTGGTGGGCGGCTCCAGGCCGGCGAGGATCTTCATGAGGGTGGACTTGCCGGCGCCGTTGGGGCCGACGAGTGCCACGTGCTCGCCGCGGTAGAGCTTGAGGTCGATGTTGCTGTAGATGTGCTTGTCGCCGTAGGACTTGGAGACGCCCTCGAGCCCCACGACCATGTCGCCGGAGCGCGGCGGGTCGGGGAACTTAAAGTCGATGTGCTTGTGGCCCTCGGGCAGGATGACAAGCTCCTTTTTGATCTGCTCGATCTTGCGGATGCGCTCCTGGGCCTGGGCGGCTTTGGTGGGCTTGTAGCGGAACTTGTCGACGAAGACCTGCATATGGGCGATGTCGCGCTCCTGGGCGGCGCGCTTGGCGCGCATCTGCTCCAGGTTGTCCTCGCGCTGCTTGAGGTAGCTGCTGTAGTTGCCGGTGTAGGTGGTCACGCGGCGGTTTTCGAGAGCGGCGACATGGTCGACGCAGGCGTCCATAAAGGCGCGGTCGTGGCTGACGATGAGGACGGCGCCGTCGTAGTTGGCGATAAAGCCACGCAGCCACTGGACGCTTTCGAGGTCCAAGTGGTTGGTGGGCTCGTCCAGAAGGAGCAGGTCGGGGTGGCGCAGGAAGAGCTTAGCCAGCGCGATGCGCATCTGCCAGCCGCCCGAGAACTCGGAGCACGGGCGCTCAAAGTCGGTGACCTTAAAGCCCAGGCCGGACAGAATCTTGCGGGCGTTGCTCTCGAGCTCGTATCCGCCCAGGTGCTCAAAGCGGTCCTGGACCTGGCCGTACTCGTTTAGGAGCGCGTCGACGTCCTTGCCCTGCTCGGAGAGCTCGGTGATCTGGGCCTGCAGCTCGTTGGCGCGCTCGCCCATGCGACGGATTTCCTTGGCAGCGGCCATGACCTCGGCGAGGATGGTGGTGTCCTTTTGCTCCAGGTTGGTTTCCTGCTCTAGGTAGCCTACCTGGCAGTCCTTGGCGTACTGGACCTGGCCGGCGTCAGGGCTGTCGATGCCCATGATGATTTTGAGCATGGTGGTTTTGCCGGCGCCGTTGGGGCCAACGAGCGCGAAGCGCTCGCCGGGGTTGATCTGGAAGGACGCGCCGCTAAAGAGGACGCGCGCGCCGAAGCTTTTTTCGATCTTGTCGACCAGGAGGATCATGGTGCCGCCTTTGACCTTGTGTGCCTATATGAAAAAAGGCCCCAACTTGCGTTGGAGCCTCATTCAATGCTCGGGTGGAGACGAGGGGGGTCGAACCCCTGACCTCTTGACTGCCAGTCAAGCGCTCTCCCAGCTGAGCTACGCCCCCGTGCGAAAAAGTACTATACGGGAACTCGGACGACGATGCAAGGACAATTTTGGAAAATATTCTGCGGCGCGCGGAACGGGCACGAGGCCGAAGAGACACGCGATGCCCGGAATTGCCCGCGGGGCGCGCCCCGCGGGCGGCGGCGTGGCCGCCGCCCTCCTTCCCGGCACCCGCCCGGCCGCCCCCGGGGACCTCACGCCACGGAACCGGGCCATCTACTACGTTTGGCCCACATCCCCCGACCATGACGTCTCGGGCAAAAATAAAACCGCAGGTAGACGGCCTGCGGTTTTCGCGAAATACGGGGTATGGTCGAGGGGTCGGGGCTAAACGTAGTAGATGGGCCGGTTCCGTAGCGGCAGCGTCGCGCGCAGCCGACCGAGGGCGCCCGGAAGTTAGTAGGCAGGCTATTTGTAAGTGAAAACCACTGCGATGAAAAAGAAAACAGACCAGACATATTGCCTGGTCTGTTGAAAAACCTGGTGGGCCCTCCGGGATTCGAACCCAGAACCCAGGGATTATGAGTCCCCTGCGCTAACCGTTGCGCCAAGAGCCCTTATGATTAGTGGTTGCAAAGGTAATGGAGGACTTCCGTGTAGAGAAGCGTTGCACCACGTCGTGAAATACTACCATGCTCGCGGCACCCGTTCAACGCA
>NZ_QSCW01000022.1:0-6451 GCF_003463445.1 Collinsella sp. OF02-10 | reverse complement strand
TGAGCATGGTGGTTTTGCCGGCGCCGTTGGGGCCAACGAGCGCGAAGCGCTCGCCGGGGTTGATCTGGAAGGACGCGCCGCTAAAGAGGACGCGCGCGCCGAAGCTTTTTTCGATCTTGTCGACCAGGAGGATCATGGTGCCGCCTTTGACCTTGTGTGCCTATATGAAAAAAGGCCCCAACTTGCGTTGGAGCCTCATTCAATGCTCGGGTGGAGACGAGGGGGGTCGAACCCCTGACCTCTTGACTGCCAGTCAAGCGCTCTCCCAGCTGAGCTACGCCCCCGTGCGAAAAAGTACTATACGGGAACTCGGACGACGATGCAAGGACAATTTTGGAAAATATTCTGCGGCGCGCGGAACGGGCACGAGGCCGAAGAGACACGCGATGCCCGGAATTGCCCGCGGGGCGCGCCCCGCGGGCGGCGGCGTGGCCGCCGCCCTCCTTCCCGGCACCCGCCCGGCCGCCCCCGGGGACCTCACGCCACGGAACCGGGCCATCTACTACGTTTGGCCCACATCCCCCGACCATGACGTCTCGGGCAAAAATAAAACCGCAGGTAGACGGCCTGCGGTTTTCGCGAAATACGGGGTATGGTCGAGGGGTCGGGGCTAAACGTAGTAGATGGGCCGGTTCCGTGGCGGCAGCGTCGCGCGCAGCCGACCGAGGGCGCCCGGAAGTGAGTAGGGCACCCATCTAACGACCGATTTCCATCCAATTGCACAATACGTTGGCTCGTAACTCCATTTCCGTTGTCTTTTGCGCCTTAGTTTTGCGCCTATAGCGCAAACCCAAGCGCGAGCAAAGACTTCGCACGATCGCATCAAGCTGCTCGGCATCGTTAAGCATGTCGTGCGTAACCAGGAAGACGTCATACCCCATACTTTGCAGCGCCGTCATGCGTTTGGCATCGTGGTCGAGCACGGCGCCTGATCCGTGGATGACCTCGCCCTGAATCTCCACGATGCCCGCCTTCATTATGGTTGGATTCACGATCACGATATCCCCGTAGCAGACTTTTTGCCCTGCAATGCTCTGCGCCGATGCGGTTAGCGGCGTAAGGTCGTTGACGTAAACGTTTCTAAAACCGGCGCCGCCGCGAGAGCGAGGAAGCGATAGCAATAAAATTCCTGCAACTTCGAGCGGAGAAGCGGCTATGCCCGTCACCAGCTGCGCGGCGTTGTAAAACTTCGTACCCCACTTTCGTTTTTTCATCTTACTGGCGTACTCATGAAGCTCGTGTATTTCGATGAGCGGCTTCCTCATCCAGAGCGAAGTGCCCTTTAGCTTTGTGACCTCATTCGTTTTCTTTTGTCCATTGGGCCCCTTCGCATTCACCTGTTCTCTGACTTTTATGCGCGCATAAACGCGTTTCCACGGCGCTTCGTCTTGGCTTTCATCGAGTTCAAAGAGGGATTCGGTGGTGGCTCCTTTAACGGCGTCATCGGCTTTCCGTAGTTCCGCTTCTATCGCAGCGGTGGGCTTAAAGACGGAGAACCACCCGCAGAATTCGTACATGGCAAGGACAAGATCGAATGGAGACACAAAGCGCGCCATGGTAAATAGCGTCGAAAGTGGGTTGGTTACCCTAAAGCCCAATGTGGTTTCCAACGTACTGTCCACCCCCGAAGCGTCTTCGCAGTGGATTGTCGTTCGCAAACCCGAATGGTAGTTAACGCCACCAGGCGCTGTCGTGGTAATGATTGGGGTCTTGAGGACTTCGGTTACGAAAGGGGCTTGGGACAGAGCTCGCCAGCCGTCTTCGGAGTTGGGCAGGCGCGGATAGAGATCGCGCACCTGCGGTGGGCAGCGCCAGTAACGGAATGCGGTGTTTGCGCAGATGATTTCGTCCATTTGCGTCTCCCCTGGTATCGGCCATAGGCCGTGCGGATTGCGGACATCGCCGATTATCTACTGGGGCATCATGCGGGTAAGTACCGGAAGCTGACCAAACACTGACCAATAGCTTGACGAGTTCTGCCGAAAATCCCTCGTGTGATAGAAATCAGCTGGAAGGAGTTCTGGGCGTGTGGTCCCTGTCTTCACATTTGCGCATGAATCACATGGGGAATTCAATGAAAATACGCATGCGTTTTATACAAAACATGCAATGACGTCAGCAAAAAAGGTTGTGATAAAAAATTATGCCTTAGACGACCACGATTTAGTTGTGGTGTCACCTTTGGTGTCAAAAAGAAAAAGGCCAGAGATTTAACACCTCTGACCTGTGCTTTTGATGGTGGGCGATACAAGATTCGAACTTGTGACCCCATCCGTGTGAAGGATATGCTCTACCCCTGAGCCAATCGCCCGTCGCCTTTCGGCAAAAGAGATACTATCATAGCCGCGCGTGGTTTACCAAGAACTTTTTGCCCCCGATTTTAAATTCGTGGGTGCAAGCCAAGCAAAAGTAAGCAAAACAATCGGCAAAACCGCAGCCAAACCACCATTTACCGCTTTATCCAAGAAGTCTCGGGGCGGCAGCGCAGGGTGCTGGGGATATCCATGTGGTGTCCAATCAATTCAATTACCGGCGTGCGGATGCTTTGGTTCTATACGTGCGACGGGTCGCCCGTGCCCGCAACGCAACCGCGGCGCAGCTCTTCGGCGAGGTCGGCGCGAGAGCGGTTTCCGGAAACGAGGTCCTGGATCCAAGCGTAGTACTGGTTGTCTTTTGCCTCCGGGCTGTCGGACAGGACGACCGGACTGCCGACGAGCCTTAGAACGGCCAACGCAAAGACAAGGCTGATGCGTTTGTTGCCGTCCTCAAAGATGTGGTCCTTGACCATGTGCTCGGCGACGTAGGTGGCCTGGTCAAAGATGTCTGCGAAGCGATCGGTTGGCGATTGGCCGAATATCGTACAGAATGCACCCGCAAGCACGGACTCGATGCGTCCAAGCTCAAGCGCGGCCCGGTCGCCTGTGGCGTCGGTCGTATAGCAGCGCCCGACCGTCATCAGCGTGCTGTGTAGGCGCATCACGGCCGCGGCCATAGCTTCGAGCGAACCGGCATCATCGAGTACGAGCGGCGCTAACGGATGCGCGCCTCGCTGCGTAGTCGCCATCATGAGTTCTCCAAGAGTCTGAGCGCGTTGGGCATGGCGGCGATGGTTAACTCAACTGCATGGTCGATCGACATAAAGCCGTCGAGCAAAATCGGTGATGCTGAATTTGCCTCGTGCACTACTGAGTAATCTTCTTGAGTAGCGCGACCAGTGCCGTCATCTGGCTGAACATGACTCCAAAGCATGTGCGTCTCCTTTATAGCTTCGTAGATGGAAAAGACTGCGAGTCGTACTCCAGAACGATCGGTTGCCAGATGAGGTCTTCAATACTGCAGTCGAGCGTGTTTGCGAGCGCCAATGCCGAGGAGACCGAGGCGCGGCGTAGGTCGAGCTGGTTCTGCTCGTAGAGTTGTATGGCGCGAAGTTTAACCCCCGATTGGGCGGCGAGCTGTTTTTGCGTTAGGCCGGCCGCCTTTCGTGCCGCTTTGAGGCCCTTTTTGTCTGCCTGGGCATCGTTCCATTTATCAATGACAATCTGGGCAAACTTGTCTTCGGAGGCCTCGTGGAGCGGATGGTACGAGCCGATGATCCAATCAAGAGGAGCGACTTCGAGTAGCTCATTAAAGCCCAGGCTGCACATCCATTGCGTATAGGCCAAAACCCAGCCCGCCCAATACTGGGGCGAACGGTCGAACGGATAGGTCTCCCTGCATTCGACGGGGACCAGTCCCGCATGGGCGATAATATCGCGCGCGAGCTCGTCGCCCGCCATGCCGCAGACAACACGAGGCATACCGCGCTCTAACTGTTTCATCTCAAAAGCGTTCGACAGGATCGCCGTCAACTCAGCTGGAGTCAGCCCTTGGTCACAGAGGGCAAAATCGACCGCCTCGCCCAGCGTTCTCATGGCATCCTCGAGATACATCTCACTGTAGGCGTGGGTCATCGCCCGTCATCCCCTCTCGAATGATATCGACGATACGAATTCCCTCAAACGGGTTTTCGGTAAGTAGCTCCCGATACTGCGCCCTTGCCACTTCATCTCGCTCCTTGGCCAATGAACCATACATAGCTTGCGGCGCACGTTCAAATCCAGCAAAACGAATGCTCTTAAACGCGCGCTCGCTTTTAAGTACAATCTGCTCTCCCAAGTTGCCGAGCCTCATAGATCGACCAAGCTGATCGACGGTAATCGTATTGTTCACAAAAGCTCTGGCATAGCTAAAGTACGAGTCGTCCGCACGCCATCCCCTTATCACGTCGTAAACGCTAGTGTCAGGTAGAAAATGATCGTAGAGATATTCGCACGCCCCCACGGCAATAGCGGTGTCCTTGCGAAAAGAACGATGCTCTACAAGCAACGCAATCCAATGCAGAACTGAATGATGCGGCGATAGCAGGTCGAGTACCTTGAGATCGGCCATATCGAGTTCATAGCGATTCGCAAAGCCATCGGCATCACGCGAGCATGCCCATTCCCTTGCAAGGTCGAGGCTCTCTGTGCAATAGAATCCCCGTCCATAGTCGTTATGGACTTTCCCCAGGCCAAGCTGGGGAGTCTCAATAATTTTCTGAGAACCATGCCACAGTTCCATGCGAGCCTCCTAAAAGGTATCGCTCTAGAGATAGTATAGCACACTATCGCTAGAGCGATACCTGTATTCAAAGAGCAAGAGGATGTCTGGAACAGAGTTTGAGATCCATACTGACTTCTAAGACTCGCCGAGCCCGGAAGTATGCGGCAAAATTAAGACTTGCTGATAACGCCGGAGCACACTAACGCCTCAGCCTGCTACAGCACTTCATAGATGCGCACCTCATCCTGTTCGATGCTTTTGCGGAAGGCCGGGCGCATGTGCTCTGGTGGGTTGGTGACGATATCAACCTTTCGCCCAAGCTCCTTCTCGAGCTCATGGGAGAGTTCGTAAAGCGTGCCGAACGTCATGGTGTTGCCGCAGACTAGGCGCAAGTCAATATCGCTATCAGGCGTTTGCTCGCCTCGAGCAAACGAACCAAATAAATATGCCTCGCTGACGTCGTATTGAACCAGCATGCGGGAGGCCGCAGATGATATGTCAGCAAGTGAAACCATGTCTCAATTGGGCGTTTAACAGTAGAACGTCAGCGAATCATCACCAAAGGTTTCACACCACTTGTCACATATGAATTGATGATTCATGGTGATTAGTTTTGAAAGATCTCTGAGATCCTTAGCCGGAATCTTGCTCTCGTTGTTGGCAAGTTTGCATCCGCCGTCTTTCGTCAGCCAAAACTTGGTCGAATTAGCAGCCGCCCTCTTTACACCTACGTGTATGTGAATTGGTTCTCCGTTTTCCGAAATCCAAAAGAACAGAACGTACTGCCCAAAAATAAGAACTCGAGGCATTATGCCACCGCCGGTCCGGCTTTTTGGCGTTCGGCGAGCTCGAAGATAAACGGGGCGTTTGATCTAACAAATTCGGTCAAGAAATTGAGGTCATCAGCAGTAAATCCTTCGACGTTGAACCATTTGACCGCAGGCAAGAAGCATTCCGCATGGTCAAAGCCAAAGTCAACCGGGCGCTCGACGGCCACGCGAACGGTTCCGTCTTCTCTTGTCTCTGAGTAGGCAAATTGGGTGCCATCATCAAGCTGAACATAGCTCCAAAACATGACTACCTCCTTAGTGTTTATATTCGAGTATAAGGAGCAGACTAGACTTAACGCGGCGTGAATTAAATAATTCCTATAAGACACGAACTCTGACAGCTGGCCTTGTCCAGAAGTGGTGGGGGCCGAGTTCTGCCGACCAGAACCCGGTTTTGCGCTTTCGCGACCTGCGGTTTTATTAACAGAATTTGGCTTGCGCTCGGCGGGCTCCGGTTTTCCCGCACATACGGAAATCGGGAGCATCAGCAACGGCGCGCAGCTTTAAGAACCGCTGTTCCCAGCACGAAAAGCAAGCCGGACACGGCAATCCAATGGCTGTCGCTGGTTTTGGGGAGTGACGAGGAAGTCGCGGTGGCGGCCTTGAGCCTGGAGGTCTTGGCGGCCGTGTTGTTAGTCACTGTTGTCGTGGTCACTGTCTTAGTCGCGGCCGCTGGCTTCAGAGTGAGATTCGTCGACGGATCCGTAGCTGGCTCTCCGGTAGCGGGGTCAGTGCCAGGGACGGAAGGACCATCCCCCGGCACATCGCGCGCATCGCTCTCCCCCGCCGGGCCAGCAGCGCCCTCGGGCTCGATCGTCACATGCGCTGCCGCGGCCCCGTCGGCATCCACCACGCCGCCCGCGCCAAAGGCCCCGCCCGCAGGAGCCACAAAGCGCGCGGATGCAAGCGAGCCGCCCAGGCAGGCGACGCCGCCGTCGGCGCCCGACGCATCCAGCCAGGACGCATCGACGGTAAGCTGCCCGGCCGCGCCACCGCCGGCAGCCCCGCCCAGCAGACACACGCCATAGGCGCGCACGCCC
>NZ_QSCW01000021.1:0-30334 GCF_003463445.1 Collinsella sp. OF02-10 | reverse complement strand
GCCCCCCCCCCCTTTTTTGTATCTCGGGCAATTTGTCTCACATAGTAGCTGTGTTTTATAACCCTCGTTTGTCGCATCTTCTGCGAACGGGCTACAATAACTTAGTCTGTGCGATATGGAGGTGAACATGGCTGAAGCTGGTATCGGCGTTGATATCGTCGAGATTTCCCGCATGAAATCAATTCTTGAAAAGACGCCGTCGTTTGCTCGGCGTGTGTTTACCGAAGAAGAGCGTGCGTATTGCGATGTATCATCGCGTCCCGCTGCTCACTATGCGAGCCGCTTTGCTTCGCGCGAGGCGGTGCTTAAAGCTCTCGGCACGGGTTTTAGTCAAGGCGTGGGTCGCAAGGATGTTTCGGTAACGCGTGATAAACTCGGCAAACCGAAGGCGCTGCTTTCGGGCCGTGCTCTCGAGATCGCTCAAGAACTGGGCGTTGTTGAGGTCGCTCTTTCCATTACGCTTACGGGAGACTTGGCCGTTGCGAATGCCATCGCGATTACCGAAGATGCTCGGCCTAAGCCAAAAGATGAAAAGGTGAGCACCAAGAAACGCGTTGCGCAGACATTTAAAGAGGCTCGCTCTGTATTAGATGAGCTCGAGCAGCTGCAGAATTCAGCATTGACGGAGCACCTGGGCGATGCTTCGCAAGATACGCTAGGAGCATAGATGAAACCGGTTTTGAGTACCGAAGAAGTCGTTCGTCTCGAGGATATCATCGAACGCGAAGGGACTTCGAAGGCCGAGCTTATGGAGCTAGCGGGTGAGTTTGCCGCTAACGAGGTTTTGAAGCTCAATCCCGATCGGGTTCTCGTTTTGGTCGGTTTTGGTAATAATGGCGGCGACGGTTGGGTTGCCGCCGATATCCTGAGCCATAAGGGTGTGGACGTGGATATCGTTTCTCCGGTTGAACCGGATGAGATTCCTGCTGCTCTGGCACGTCATGTTGCTCGTCGTACTGCCGGCCGCGATGTGCACGTTTGCGTCGGCCCCTCGCGTGATGAACTCGAGGTTTTGATCGATAAGGCCGATGTTGTTGTCGATGCCATTTTTGGTACCGGTTTCCACGGGAATCTGCGTGCGCCGTTCTCCATTTGGATTCCTACGGTCAATGAATGCGCCGATTGTGTCGTATCCATTGATGTCCCCTCGGGCCTGAATGCAGAGACGGGCGTTGTTGATGACGACTGCATTCGTGCCGAGCGCACGGTGACGATGATTGCGCCCAAGATTGGTCTGTATAGCGCTGATGGTCCTGAGTATGCTGGCGATTTGATCTGCGGCAATCTTTACGACCGTCTTGACGAGGTCATCGATGATGTCGACCACGCCGCCGAGATTGTCGAGCCCGGTGACTTAGTTGATTACTTTGCTCCGCTACCATCGAATATCGATAAGTATTCCCGTGGCTCCGTGCTTATTGTCGCCGGATCTGCGCAATATCCTGGTGCTGCCATTATGGCGGCCAAGTCTGCAGCTCGCGCGGGTGCTGGTTACGTGGCAGTCGCGGCTCCTGACGCCTGCGCCAATCTCATTCGCATGGCACTTCCTTCGATTCCGGTCTTTGCTATTCCGTCTGATTCCCGCGGCTCCTTTGGCGCCGCTGCGCGCATGACGGTGTGCGAGATCGCAAAGAAGTACAGCTGCGTGCTGTGCGGTCCCGGTATGACGACGTCTGCCGGCGCTATGCAGGTGGTTTCGGGCTTGCTCGAGCTTGATGTACCGCTAATTTTGGACGCCGATGCACTCAACTGCCTTGCTAAGATTGCCATTGACGGTATTGATAGTAACCCCGAGATGTATCGCCGCGAGCAGCCGTTGGTTATGACGCCGCACTATCGTGAGCTTTCGCGCCTGGTTGCCGGTGACGAGGTGAACGACCTTGGTACCGCGATTGCGGCCGCGCAGAAGGTTGTCTGGGCTGCAGGCTCCGACAATCTGGTGGTCATTGCCAAGGGGCCGACGACGGCTATCTGTGGCGTTGAGCGTGTGCTGCTGCCGCTCTCGGGTCCGGCTTCTCTGGCAACTGCCGGTTCGGGTGATGTTCTCGCGGGTATTTTGGCCGGCACGCTTGCCACCATGCGCGACGAGATGGATCGTTGGGAGTTGCTGTATTCGTACGCCGTCGCACTTCACAGCTACGCCGGTTTTGCCGCGGCGACGGAGTATGGTGAGAAGAGCGTCATCGCGACCGATCTTATCGACTTGATCGGTCCTGCCATGGAGCTGGCGGCAAAGGATGCGCTCGAAGATCTGGGAATCATGGACGAAGGGTCGGATGACTAATCATGAATAAAGCCGATTTGACGCGCTGGTCCTGGGTCGAGATCGACCGCGGGGCGCTCCGTCGCAACACGAGGGCCTATAAGAACTTGTTGAATCCGCGTCAGCGCCTGTGCTGCGTGGTCAAGGCCGATGCTTATGGTCATGGAGCTGTTGAGTGTGCCAAGATCATGTATTCGGCCGGTGCCGACATGTTTGCCGTGGCGACGGTTAACGAGGGCGTTGGGCTCCGTCAGGGCGGGATTACTAAGCCCGTCCTGATTCTAAGTGAGCCGCCTATCGAGGCTATTCCTGCATTGCTCGAATTCGATATCATGCCCTCGGTCTATACGTCCGATTTTGCTCTTGCGTATGGCGAATGCGCCGTCGCGGCGGGCAAGGTGGGCAAGTACCATCTTGCCATCGAGACGGGCATGAATCGTATCGGTGTTCACTACACACAGGTGCTCGACTTTGTACGCGGCATCAGTTTCCATCGCGGCATCCAGTGCGACGGCGTATTTACGCACTTTGCCACGGCCGATGAACCTTCGGGTTGGGACTACAAGCTGCAGTGCCAGCGTTTTACCGAGGCCGTTCAGGCCATTAAGGACGCAGGTTTTGAATGCGGTATCGTGCATTGTGCCAATACGCCGTCCTCGATGCTCGATTCTTCAATGCACTTTGACATGATTCGTGCCGGCATCGGTTTGTATGGTCTGCAGCCATGTGAGCTGAGTGGTCGCGTGATGCAGCTTGATCCCGTCATGAGCGTCCACGCGCGTGTGACGCGCGTGGCGCATCCTGCGATGGGCGAGGGCGTGGGCTACGGCTTTACCTACCGCGTACCGCGCACGCGCGTTCAGATCTGCACCCTTCCGATCGGTTATGCCGATGGCCTTTCGCGTACGCTTTCCAATCGTATGGACGTGCTGTATCGCGGCGAGCGTGTGCGTCAGGTGGGCAATATCTGCATGGACCAGTTTATGGTCGCCATTCAGTCCAACCCGGCGCATGAGATTCCCGAGGCCGAGTATGGTGACGAGATGATCATTGTCGGCCGCGATGGAGATGCCGAGATTACCATGGACGAGATGGCGCGCCTACGCGGCACGATTAACTACGAGGTCGCTTGCGGCTTTGGTATGCGTCTCGACAAGGTCTACGTGTAGGAGTCGCTATGGGCGTCATGCACATCCCCGGCCATAGCCATCAGGCGCCGCGTGAGGTCGCACTCGAGGAGATCGAGGCCGTTCTGGGCGATTGTCACCTTTGCCAGCTTTACCAGTCGCGCCATAACATCGTGTTTGGCGTGGGAAACCCCCACGCTCGCGTGATGTTTATTGGCGAGGCGCCGGGCCGCAATGAGGATTTGCAGGGCGAGCCCTTTGTGGGGGCGGCAGGCGAGGACCTCAACGGCATTTTGTCGCTGGCGGGGCTCAAACGCGAAGACGTCTACATTGCCAACGTGCTTAAGTGCCGCCCGCCGGGAAACCGCAATCCGCGTCCCGAGGAAGTGCTGGCTTGCTCGCCGTTTTTGCGTGAGCAGATTCGAAGCATCTGGCCCGATATCATCGTGACGCTCGGCAATCCCGCGACGCACTTTGTGCTTAAGACCGAGATCGGCATTACTAAGCTGCGCGGCAGGTTCCACCAGATGGGGCATTTTGTGGTAATGCCCACGTTCCATCCGGCAGCGGCGCTACGCAATCCGGCGTGGCAGGAGCTACTGGAGGAAGACTTTAAGATGCTGGGCGACTATCTGGAGCGACATCCCGCGCCAGAGGACGCCTCGGAATAATAAGGAGCATATATGTCCCTGGAGCGCCTGGGGGTAGGTACTTACAAAACGACTTGTGCTGCCGATACGGAGTACTTTGGCGAGCTAATTGCACCGTGCCTTGAGGACGGCGATGTGCTCATCCTGACCGGTGGCCTGGGAGTGGGCAAAACTCACTTTACCAAGGGCGTCTCGCGCGGGCTGGGCGATGGGCATATGGTTACGAGCCCTACGTTTGCGCTCATGGCCGTTCACGATCAAGGTCGTATTCCGCTGTTTCACTTTGATCTATACCGCCTGGAGCATGCCTACGAGCTCGAGGATACGGGCATTTTCGATGTGCTGGGCTATGAGGGTGCTTGCCTGCTGGAATGGGGCGAACAATTCCAGGACGAGCTGACGGATGAGTATCTTTCGGTGACGCTCAAGCGTGATGAGGGCGACAGCGATGTGCGAACGATAACGCTTGAGGCGCACGGTGACCGCGCAATGGAGCTTTCCCATTTGATTGATAAGGCTGTACAAGATGAGCTTGCATAACGACAACGCGCTGGTGGTGGCGCTCGATACCTCGACCGACATGCTTGCCTGCGCGGCAAGCTGGATTGATGGGCAGACGGGCGAGACGAAGCTCGTGAGTGGCGACCGCATGTGTCGCCGTCACGCCAACGTTGAGCTCGTGAATACCGTTGATGGCGTGCTGGCTCAAGCCGGTCTGGATCGCAGCGATGTTGGTTGCTATGTGGTCGGCCGCGGCCCGGGGTCCTTTACGGGTGTGCGCATCGGCATCTCCACTGCCAAGGGCCTCGCGCGTGGTGCCAATGTTCCGCTGCTGGGCGTGTCGACGCTCGACGCTTGCGCTTGGACGGCGTGGAAGGCTGGCGTGCGCGGCAAGCTTGGTATCTTGGCCGATGCTATGCGCGGTGAGGTATATCCGGCGCTGTATATGCTGGTCGATGAGGGTCTCGAGCGTCAATTTGAGCGCGAACACGTGGTCAAGGCCGCCGTGGCGCTCGATGAGTGGCGCCAAGCAGCGGACTGGGGCCAGGTTCAGCTGACCGGTGACGGTCTCGTGCGCTATGGCAAGCTGCTGGGTGAGGACGAGGCCGCCCGTTGCGTGGAGCGCGACCTGTGGTGGCCTTCGGGCGAGGGCTTGCTGCTCGCGCACGCTGCGGGTGACGGCGATCCGGCCCGCGTCCTGCCGATTTACACGCGCCTTTCGGATGCCGAGGAAAACGAGCGCAAGCGTCTTGGTCTTGCCGAGAGTGCGCAGAGCGAAATTACGGGTGTTGCCGATGAGCTCGCCGGTCGTCATCTGCAGTTCCGTCCCATGGGCGCGGCGGATGCCGAGGGCGCGAGCGCGCTGGAGGCTGCCTGCTTTGAAGGTGCCGGACACGAGGCATGGACGCCGGGCATGTTCCTGTCCGAACTGGGCGAGGACGTCGCTGCGCCGCGTAGTTGGTGGGTGGCACACGACGACGGCAAGCTGCTGGGCCTTGCCGGCGGTATGGTCGTGGACGGTGATGTGCAGATTCTGGATGTCGCCGTCGACCCGGCACATCGCCGTGAGGGCATTGCCCGCAAGCTGCTGTCGCACGTGAGCTATGATGCCCAGATGCTCGGCTGCACTACGGCTTCGCTCGAGGTCGAGGACGGTAACGAGGGAGCGACCGCGCTTTATAACGCTCTGGGCTTTACCGAGGCTGGCCGTCGCCGCGGCTATTATGGTGCCGGCAAGGACGCCATCGTCATGACGGCTCCGCTGCCCCTGGTGCTTCCGGTCGACAATGCTTCGCCCGAGCCGACGGCGGCAGAGCAGCGCGTATGGCCGCTGCCTGCGCCTGGGCGCTCTGCCGAGGAACGTGTCGAGATTGAGCATCGCCGCCTAGTGCTCGCTATCGAGAGCTCCTGCGACGAGACGGCGGTGGCGATTATCGATGCGGATGGCAATATGCTGGCCAACCAGGTGTCGACGCAAATTGATTTTCATGCCCGCTTTGGCGGCGTGGTGCCCGAGATCGCCTCGCGCAAACACGTTGAGGTGATTGTGAGTGTCGTGGATGCGGCGCTTGAGGATGCCGCAGCATCGCTGGGCCTTACGGGCGGAGCCATTGCACCAAGTGAGCTTGCCGCCGTGGGTGTGACGCAGGGTCCGGGCCTGGTGGGCGCGCTCGTGGTGGGCGTTGCCTTTGCCAAAGGCTTTGCCTACGCTGCCGGTAAGCCGCTCGTATGCGTCAACCATCTGGAGGGGCACCTGTTTGCCAACCTGTTGGCGCAGCCCGACCTCAAGCCGCCGTTTATCTTCACGCTCGTCTCGGGCGGTCATACCATGCTTGTTCACGTCAAGGCGTGGGGCGACTACGAGGTGCTCGGCGAGACGCTCGACGACGCCGTGGGCGAAGCCTTCGACAAGGTGGCAAAGGCGCTGGGCCTGGGCTATCCCGGTGGCCCCATCATCTCCAAGCTTGCCGAGACGGGCAACCCCAAGGCGATCGATTTTCCCCGCGCGCTTAACAGCAGGGGAGACTACCGCTTCTCGCTTTCGGGCCTCAAGACGGCGGTGACGCTCTACATCGAGCAGGAGACCAAGGCCGGGCGCACGATTCACCTGCCCGATCTAGCGGCCTCGTTTGAGGCGGCGGTCTTTGACGTGCAGTACAAGAAGGCCAAAAACGCCCTGCACGCCACCGGGTGCAAGGAGTATTGCATCGGCGGTGGTGTCTCGGCCAATCCGCATCTGCGCGAGATGATGATCAAGAAGCTCGGGCGTCAGGGGATCCGCGTGACGGTGCCGCCCTTGTCTGCCTGCACCGATAACGCTGCCATGATCGCGGAGGTCGCTCGCCGTAAATTCGACCGAGGTGAAATCTCGCCGTTCGACGTCGATGCCGATCCGAACATGACGCTGTAGTTGCAAAGGTGCGATCCCCGGCGCTGCCCGGGCGCCAACGGCCGCATATGAACTTTCCTGCTCTACAGTCCTGCTCACGACGGAGGCCACATTAAGTGGCCTCCTGTTCGTGCGGAACTCGCGATAAAGTTCATATGCGGCCGTTGGCGCCCGGGCAGCGCCGGGGACCTTTCTGTATCGATATAGCTTCTGAGCTGGATCGGCGTCGACAACGTCCAGCAAGGTTAACAAGCCAGCGTTGAATTTCCGGCGTGCTTTAGCTGAAAGAAAAGATGGCATGCGGAGCTTTGCTCCGCATTTGGGATGGGAGCCCCTCGGGAGCGGGCGGGCGTATACAAGGTTTATCGCGAGTTCCGCACGAGCCGGAGAGCGCTTAATGTGCTCTCCGTGCGAGCAGGACTGTAGAGCAGGAAACCTTGTATACGCCCGCCCGCTCCCGAGGGGCATCTCTCATGCAAAAACTTTTGTTGGGTAAAGTCCGAGGTCAGTGGCGTTTTATAACGAGAAATTCAAAAAAGTTGAAAATCCATTACAAATTTGCGTTGACTTTAGGTAACTAAAGTTTCATACTCCTTTTCAACCACTGGGGGATGTGAACACGCACGGATCGTTCGCATCATGATTGAAGAGGATTTTTTAGACATGTTCACGCATCAGCTAAACATTATCAGCGTAGTAATTATCTGATGCGGGTTAGTACATACAGCTAGCCCGTACGATAACGGGCGGCTGATGAAGATGAGGGCCGTCGAGCGCAACCGACGGCCCCCATTTTTTATGTCTGAGAAGTTCTTTTTAGAGGAGGAAATGACATGAACGGAGTTTTGCTCATGGTTGTGACCGCGGCGGTGCTCGCCTGCGGCTATCTGGGCTATGGCCGCTGGCTGGCCAACAAGTGGGGTGTTGACAAAGAGGCCCTCACGCCGGCCAAACGCATGAAGGACGGCAAGAGCTTCTCGCCTGTCTCTGCCTTCACCGCGTTCTCGCACCAGTTCAGCTCGATCTGCGGTGCTGGCCCTGTCACGGGTACGATCGTCGCCATGGCCTTTGGCTGGCTGCCCGTCGTGCTCTGGGTCCTCGTCGGCGGCATCTTTTTTGGCGCCGTCCACGACTTTGGTGCTCTGTACGCTTCGATGAAGAACAACGGCAAGTCGCTCGCTCAGCTCATCGAGAAGTACATCGGCAAGACCGGCCGTCGCCTGTTCCTGCTGTTCTGCTGGCTGTTCTGCATCATCGTCATCGCCGCCTTCACCGACATGGTCTGCAAGACGTTCATGTTCACCCCGGCCGTTGACGCTTCTGGTGCTGCTACCGGTGCCATCGACTTCACCAAGTCCTATGCCGCCGGCTGCGCTGGTACCATCTCCATCCTGTTCACCTTCGTCGCTATCGCCTTTGGTTGGGCCCAGAAGAAGTTCAACCTCACCGGCGCTGCCGAGTTTGTCACTGGCGTGGTGCTCATGGTTCTCATGTTTGCCGTCGGCATGCAGTTCCCGGTCTACCTGGACAAGTTCCAGTGGTTCGCCGTCGTCATGGTCTACCTGGTCTTTGCTGGCGCTATGCCCATCCAGATGCTCAAGACCCCGCGTGACTACCTCACTTCCATCATGATGATCGTCATGATCGCCTGCGCTGTCCTCGGCATCGTCGTCCTGGGCGTCAACGGTCAGGCCACCATCACCGCTCCGGTCTTCACTGGCTTCTCCACTGCCTCCGGCATGATGTTCCCGGTCCTGTTCGTCTCCGTCGCTTGCGGTGCTCTCTCCGGTTTCCACAGCCTCGTTTCTTCCGGCACCTCTTCCAAGCAGGTCGAGAAGGAGCAGGACGCCGTCAAGGTCGGTTACGGCGCAATGATCGTCGAGTCCTTCGTCGGCATCCTTGCCATCATCGTCGCCGGCATCATGTTCTCCGATATGAACACCGCCGGTACCGGCGCCCTCAACGCTGGTGTCGCTTCCACCCCGTTCCAGATCTTCGCCGCTGGCATCTCCCGCGGTATGCAGGCCTTCGGTGTTGACGGCACGCTCGCTACCGTCTTCATGACCATGAACGTCTCCGCTCTGGCCCTGACCTCGCTCGACGCCGTCGCCCGCATCGCCCGCACCTCGTTCTCCGAGTTCTTTGCCCAGACCAACGATGCTCTGGCCATCGAGTCCAAGGCCGGCTATATGAAGGTCCTCGGCAACCCCTGGTTTGCCACGGTCGTCACCCTGCTTCCCGGTCTCGCCCTCGCTTTTGGTGGCTATGCCAACATCTGGCCGCTCTTTGGTGCTTCCAACCAGCTGCTCGGCGGCATGACCATGATCACCCTCGCCGTGTTCTGCAAGTGCACCGGTCGCAAGGGCTGGATGCTCTACGTGCCCGTCGCCTTCCTGCTCTGCTGCACATTCACCTCGCTGGTCCAGAGCGCCATGGGCTGCATGACCGCCGTCCAGGCTTATGGCTTCTTTGGCACCATCCCGGCTACCGCCACCACGGCTGCCGTCTCCGTCGCTGCCACTAAGGGCCTGCAGCTCGTCTTCGCTGTCCTGCTGATGGTCCTGGGCCTCATCGTTGCCGTCAACTGCCTCAAGGAGTTCTTCGGCAAAGAGGCCGGCTCCATGCCCGACGAGGAGCCCGAGTGGTCCGAGATGGGCAAGGCTGAGTACGGTCGCGCCGCTGCTGCGGAGGCTCCCGCCGACGCCGAGGCTGTCAAGGCCTAGTCGACTTGATGGAGTGACCGTTCCATCCATATGACTCGGAAAGACCGGGTCCGCAACGATGCGGACTCGGTCTTTTTCTTGCGAGAACGGGTGATGCAAGGGCGTCCTCGCAGATGTTTTGCGTGGATAGGCTCGCGCGTTGTACCATATAGACGTATATGTGTGCATATGAAAGGGGCCCCGTGGCCAAGACGGTATATTCCGATAACCAAAACAATGTCGATGCTTTGGCTGAGCGCCTGAGCAGCCAGACGTCGCTTTCTGCCGAGCGCGCCAAGCTGGTTGCCTACGACCTGCTCTGCCGCAAGGCGCTCAAGATCAAGTCGAGCGCGCTGGCGCAGATTTTCCGTTCCGTCGATAAGGAATGCGACACCAAGGCGATGCGCGACGAACTCATCGCGGCAAAGATCGTTACCAAGATCGAGGGCAGCGGCATTAACGGGCGCCCGGCGTTCTATACCATCAATGCCGAGATCCGCGATGCCCAGGGGCAGCCTGCCGAGTCCGTCGAAGATTTTGTCGTCGAGGATTTCGCTGACGTGCCTGCTGTGGAAGAAGCTGCTCCGCGTGAGCATGTCGATACCGATGAGTTGCTCGATGAGAACGTTGTGCGTGCCTTTACGGCCAAGGCAGGACGCGGCGGTTTTGGCGGGGGCGGCAAGCGCGATGCACAGCGCCGCGCCCAGCAGGAGCGCTTCCGTCGCGCCGTTGCTCGAAAGGGCGAGACGGATGCCGAGGCTGTTGAGACCGAGGTTGCTGCCGAGTCGCAGAAGCCCACGAAGGAGCAAAAGCCCGTGGAGGCCCAAGAGCCCAAGCGCCGCCGCGGTGCTCACTTTAAGGCTGCACAGCAGGGTGCCGCGCGTGAGGTCGAAGAGTCTTCTGAGGTTGCAGACGATGTTGAGGAGTCTGCCAAGAAGGCTCCGGGTTCGTGTCGTCCCGGCCGCGGTTTTGCGGGACGCGCGTATCCCGTAAAGCGTCAGGAGAAGGGCGAGTCGGTTTCGACCACCCAGGACGAGAAGGCCGTTGAGCCGGCGGCTCGCGAGCAGCAACCTTCCGAGTCGCAGCCTGCGGCTGACACTGAGGTCAAAGCTCAACAGACCGCTGATAAGCAGGCTGGGGAGAGCGCCTCAGGCAAGCCCCGCCGTCGTCGTCACCGCGGCGGTCGTGGCTCAAATGCCGAGGCCGCGGCCGAGAAGACAGCGACACAAAACGGAGATGAGAAGGCCGAGACTCCGGTGGATCAGGTCAAGCGCCAGCCGGCGAAGGAGGCCAAGTCCGATCGTCCGCAAAAGCGCTCGTCTGCGCCCAAGCAGGAACGTAATACCCGGGCAGATTCCAAGCGTAAGCCTCATGCACAGGCTGAGCCTGCCGCGGCTGATAGTGCTACCCAGCAGCCCGAGTCGGCCGTCCACGGCGAGGTATCGGCGTTTGCCCTTGCCCGCGTTTTGGGCAGGCAGCTGCTCAAAGTTGTCCCTACGCCTACGGCGCTCTCTAAGATCAAGGAGCAGCAGACTCAAATTGTTAAGGTCGAGGGCAAGGACGGCAAAAAGGCGCCGCAGCGCACTCAGCACAACGAGATGTCCAACCGCAAGATTGCCGAGGAAATCGCAATCATCCAGGCTTGGATCGAGCAAAACCGAGGTGCCGATACGCCGGTTGCCTCGCGCCGCCAGCGTGCCTACCAGATTTTTAACGATGAGAAGGCCTTTGACGGCAAGCACGGCGAGCGCCTAATTCGGCGTATGACCGAAAAGGGCATCAGCATGCAGGCGATTAAGGTCGCCCCCAACCGCCCCGTTCACTTTACGGGTTTCTTTACGCTGGGCGCCGATAAGCCGTTCATTATGGTCGAGAACCTGGACACCTACGACGAGATCGTCAGGCTGCTGCGTGGCCGCAAGCACGCCAAGCTCTTTGGCATCAAGGTGGGCGGCGTGATTTTTGGCGGCGGATGCAAGGCGAGCGTCTCGCATGCCCTGGACGATTATCTGGCTGAGATCGGCTATCGCTTTAACTACGTCTACTACGTGGGCGATATCGACCGCGAGGGCGCGCGCATCGTCGAGCAGGCTCGCAATGCCAATGTGGTTGAGATTCGCCTGCATGCCGGCATGTACCGCGCCATGCTCGCCGAGCATAAGCGTCGCGTGAAGGCCGGCGGCGAGTGCGAGCCCGCGGCTGCCAACCAGGGCGTGCCGCAGAACTTGGCGGCGACGATCAAGGATCTGCCCATGGTCACGCGCGTGCAGTTCCGCAATGTGCTGCGCGAGGGCGGGCGCATTCCGCAGGAGATTCTGATGACCGCCGACTATCGGGATGGCGACTCAGGAAGCTTCGACCGCATGCTCAACAATTAGGGACGTGTGGCCCCGGCGGGCCGGGCATTAAGTTTGCTGCTCTACAGTCCTGCGCAAGACGAAGGCCACATTAAGTGGCCTTCTTTGCGTGCGGAACTCGCGACAAACTTAATGCCCGGCCGGCCGGGGCCACACGGCACTTTGTAGATGGCGGCTCGCTTTTCGGAACTGGGCTGATGTGGGACGGTGGGATTCCGCGTCCGCCTTTTCGGCGGCCGCGCCCCGCTGTGTCGCTTCGCTCCTTGCGTGCTGCGCTAGAAAACGCTTCGCGTTTCCTCAGCTCCGCACCCTTGCGGGTTCGAATCTCTCCGCTTGCCCACAAGAAAGCGCCCTGGGCCGTTATGGGCTCAGGGCGCTCATTTTTAATGGCTGGGACGGAGGGATTCGAACCCCCAACAGCCGGCACCAAAAACCGGAGTTCTACCGTTGAACTACGTCCCAATGTTTGGTGTTGCCCAAAAGCAACTCGTCTAGTTTACCTAATCTGCGAGGGCATCGCAAACGCCATCGAGAAGGCGGACGGCGAGGGTCTGCGCGTCGCTTGCGGTAAAGGTGCCGTTGTAACGCGTCATGCCGGTGAGCTCGATGCGAATTCGTGCCGGCTTTTGCTGTGCGGCGACATTGGCGGTACGGATGCGCTGGGCCAGGTTGTGGCACTCGGCGAGGGCGATCGTGGCGCGCGGGGCGGCGTCTGCAGGCAACTCGTCGCTTGCGATCTCGAGCACCAGGTCGACATCGGTCGGAACCTCGGAATCGCAAAGCATCATGCCGCTGCTGTCGGTCGTCGCCGTGGCGATGTTCCACATGCGCGATGCTACGCTGCGCGCGATAGGGTCCTCGCCGATGACGGCAATCTGGAAACGCTCGAGCACGTTGGCGGCGCGCGCAAAACCGATGCGAGACTCGGCTTCGGTGACCGAGGGCTTGCCCTCCCACACATGGTGCAGGCGGTTGATGTAGGCGTAGGTGTCCTGGAAGGCCATGCCGTCGGCAAACAGGCCGACATTTTCCTGGAACTGCTGCAGGGCGGCCTCGGTATGCGGACCAAAGTAGCCGTCGTCTTCGCCACAGGCAAAGCCCAAAACGTTGAGAGCGCGCTGCAGGGCCTTGACGTCGGCGCCGTGAAAATTGGGCATGCGAAGGTAGAGCGTGCGATCGCCCAACTTGTATGAAGCGTCTACAAGGGCGCTCCAGCAGGGGATATCGACAGCATAACCGGCCGCAAGGCCGCTATCGAGCCTAAACGTGCCAACGGCCTGCTCGGTGGTGGTGCCAAAGCGCTTGTCGGCGACCTCGTCGGCATCGATGGTGTAACCGAGCTGCAGAAGGCGGGACTGAACATCCTCGACGGCTGCTCCCTGCATGCCCGTGGTAATAGGTTCCATGAACGAACCCCTTTCGGCGTACCATTCGTACTATTTTGAGCGTGTGTCGGATAGACAACGCGAGACAATTTATAAACATGCACTCAATAGTGTAGCAACTTGTACCCAAACTCGCTGCCCACAGGTTTTATGACCCCCGCTAGTTAAGACGCTCCACAAAGAAATCTGCCATTGAGAGGAAGAGCTCGCGCGCATGCGGGTCGAGCTCAACGTTCTCGATGGCAGCCTTGGCTTTTGCGGTCAGGTCCAGCGCGTAGGCGTGAGCATATTCGATGGAGCCGGTCTGCTGGAAGATCTCCACGGCGCGCGCGAGCTGCGCGGGGTCCTCGGTGCCCGAGGAAAGGATTGCCTCGACCTCGTCGTGATGGCGCTCATCAGACAGGGCGTGCACGGCAACGAGCGTGCGTTTACCCTCGGTGATGTCGGTGCGGAAGTCCTTGTTGGCGGCCTCTTTGGTGCCGACCAAGTTGAGCAGGTCGTCCTGAATCTGAAAGGCAAGGCCGGTGTGCAGGCCAAAGGCGCGTAGCGCCTCGACCTGCTCTTCGCTGCCGCCGCCGATAATGGCTCCGGCGGCAAGCGGCGTGGCTCCGCTGTAGTACGCGGTCTTGTGCGTCGCCATGTCCAGATAATCGTCGACCGAAATGTCAAAGCGCCCGTCGCGGACCCAGCCCAGGTCGAGCGCCTGGCCCTCGATGGTACGGACGATCATCTCGGTAAGCTCGTGGAGCACGCGAAGCTTCACGTCTGCGTTGAGCGTGGGGTCGTCGAGAACCGTCTTGGTGACCATGGTGAGCGCCAGGTCACCGCAGTTGATGGCAAGACCGGTACCCTCGGTAAGGTGCATGCAGGGCTTGCCGCGACGAATCTGCCCGTTGTCGGCGATGTCGTCGTGGATGAGTGCGCCCGACTGAAAGTGCTCGATGGCCGCCGCGGCGCTGCGGGCGCTCTCAAAGCTACCGCCCACTGCGGTTGCGGCGAGCATGCAGATGAGCGGGCGGTGGCGCTTGCCAGCGTTTGCCGTAAATGCCGAGAGCGGGGTATACAGGTAACGCTCGATATCGGCGGAAGTCGCCTGTCCGTCAAAGAACGTGGCCAGATAGTCGTTAATCTGGTCAAAGTGCTGGGCTAAAAAGCTGGTAAACGGACTGGACACGGGTTCTCGCATTCTTTGATAGGTTGCATCGTTGCATTATGCAGACAACATATTGCCACATTAGGGCGTCGAGCGCGGCGGTTGAAGACGATTGGTCCATGCGGCCGCAAGTGCGGTAGGGGCTTGGCTAGATAAGCCCAAAGTGTTCGAGCGCGGTGACGACGCCGTCGTGGTCGATGCTGTCGGTGACATAGTCGGCCTTTTCCTTGAGGAAGTCCGGTGCGTTGCCCATGGCGATGCCAACGTCGACGGCGTTCATCAGCGAGACGTCATTGCTGGCGTCGCCGATGCCGTATACGGTTCCGTGGTGGGGATCGAGGGCGTCGAGTACGGACTGGATACCCTCGCGCTTGGTGCATTCGCGAGGCGAAATCTCGGTCACTTCGAGCTCGAGCTCGTTAAAGCAGAGCAGCGGCTCAAACGCTTGATCCTGAGCGATGCGGTTGGCAAGCGACGTGGACATTAAGATCTTGTAGGCGCTGTAATGTTGCAGCTGCGTAATTGCATCGCCCACGGTGCGGGCGTATCCCGGGGCGTCGGGCGCATCGGCACTCATGCGAACGACGCCATTGAGTCCCTCAAAACGAATCACTTCGTCCGATTGCTCAAGAATGGGAGCAAGGCGCTGCAGCATGCCGGGCGTCATCGCCAAATCGCGAATCACGTGTCCCTCAAGTTCGACATAGCCACCCGCGAGGCAGACGATGCCGGTCCAGGGCAGCTCGAGCAGCTTTGGATGGATGCAGCTCAGCGTGCGCCCTGTGCAGATAAACGCCATATTGCCCTTGGCGACAAAATCACGGATGGCTTGCGAGACCGCTTCATTGGGATAGGGGGAGAGGTCTCGCTCGCTCTCGGGAAGCTCTTGTGCCACTCGAGGGTCTTGCCAGGCGAGTGTTCCGTCGATATCGAAGAAGCAGATATCGCCGCGCTTATGGGCTGCGCTGGCGGCAGGGGAGGCCGAGGTGGTGGGCACAAATCCCGGCTCGAGGCCCATGATCTGGTCAAAATGCTCTTTAACGCGGGGAACGGAGATGCCAATAATCACCTGGGCGGTCTTGCCCGTAATGATGAGGCCCTTGGCGCCCACCGCGACAAACGACGCATTATCTGCAACGATGGAAGGGTCTACGACCTCGACGCGCAGGCGCGTGGCGCAGTTGGTTGCGCCCACGATATTGCCAACGCCACCTAAAAGCTGAATTACCCGCTCAGCGAGGACGTGATCTTGATCGGATTGAATACTGACCTCGCCATTGGGAGATTGTTCTTTGACAAAGCCGCTTCCCGTTAAACGATCGATTGCCGCGCGATTGGAGGCATGATTCTCGCGGCCCGGCGTCTTAAGGTCATAGACCAAGATGAGTGCTCGAAAACTAACAAAAAAGATGAGGCTAAAGGCAAGACCGATACCGAGCGCCAAAAGGTAGGAGCCGGCATGCATTCGCATGAGTGGGATGAAGTTGAAGGCCGTCATTTCCATGAGACCGCCCGAGAAGATGCCGACGATGCCAAAGAAGTTCATGGTCATGGCAAGGCAGGAGGACAGGACGGCGTAGAGCAAAAAGAGTCCGGGATAGGTGAACATAAAGAGAAACTCGAGCGGCTCGGTGACGCCGCAGACCACCGAGGCGACGATGGCGGGCAAAAGGATGACCTTAAGGCCGGCGCGGCGTTCGGGTTTGGCGGTGAAATAGAATGCTGCCGCGATGGCGGGAAGGCCAAAGAGCTTGCCCCAGCCGGTGGCGGTAAAACCTGCCCAGGGCGCAAGTTCATTTAAAGGGCGCGTGCTATGGGAGAGAATGGGGAGCAGGTTGGTCCACGTGGCGTAAATACCGTCGTGAATGACCAGATTGTCGTAATAGATGGGCATATAGAGCAGATGGTGCAGCCCCATGGGCTCGAGCGCTCGCTCCAAAAACACAAAGATGCCCACGCCGAAGGGGCCGACGCCCGCAAGTGCGTGGCGCAGCGTTTCGGTCACAGCGTATGCGAAGGGCACGATGGCGGCCGAGATGGCGGCAAGGGCAAACACGGCAAAAAAGCTGATGAGGTAGACCAGCGAGGAACCCGAGAAGGTGCCGAGCCAATCGGGAACCTTGGCATCGTAGAAGCGGTCATGGATGGCGACGACGGTTGCCGACACCGCCAGCGGGCCGATAATGCCGGTGTCGAGCGTCTTGATGCCGTCGATGACGGTGATACCGCTGGCGGGGGTCAAAGATGATGGGTACTTAAGCCCAAGGTTGTCGCCGCTCAGCTTAATGATCTCGCTCAAAAAGAAGCAATAGGCAAAATAGGCCACGAGTGCCTCGAGGCAGCAGCGCGCCGGTTGCTTTTGGGCAAGACCGATAGGCAGCGCTACGGCAAAAAGGAGCGGGAGACGTTTAAAGACCGTCCACGAGCCGCGCTGGATGATGGTCCAGAAAACGTACCAAGGGGTTCCGTATACGGCGAGGTCACCGACGATGTCTACGGTCGTGGCGAGGGCGGAGATGCCGACCATGAGGCCTGATATAGAAAACAGCATGGCGGGCGCGAACATGGCTCCGCCAAAACGTTGGATTTTCTGCAGCATAATATGCCTTCCGGATGCAACATGCTGTGCGAGCAAGAACGTTTAAACAATGAACTCATTGTAGAGGACTGGCTGCTTGCCGCATTGACGGTTTTGATTCGGTCCGATTTGGGTTTCGGGGGAACCGTCGACGGTAAATAATCCGTGCTTTACCGATAATCGGTTTAAACAACTTTAAGAAATGCTATCGTGCCTAGCCATACATATTCATTAGAGGTGAAATCATGCCAAAAGCGATTTACGAAGGAATCTACCGCGAGATCCGTTCGCGCATCATCAACGGGACCTATGCGTTTCAGGAGATGCTGCCAACCGAAGCCGAGCTGACCGCGGAATTTGGCTGCACGCGCAATACCGTTCGACGCGCCTTGAGCATGCTGGCCGACCAGATGTTTGTGCAGCCTATACACGGCAAGGGCGTGCGCGTTATTTGGCTTAAGGGCGAAACCGATATGCTGGGCGCACTCGAAGAGGTTGAGTCGTTTGGCGAGTTCGCAAAACGCAACAATGCCGTCGCATCGACCGAGGTCAAGTCTTTTGAACATTTGATTTGCACTGAGCAACTCTCTCGTCGCCTGGGCTTTAAGGTGGGCGAGGAGCTGATTCGCGTCGTGCGTGTCCGAAGCCTCAACGGCAGCGCGCGCCAGGTGGACCACGGCTACTTTTTGGCGTCGATCGCCAAGGGCCTGACCCCCGAGATCGCGGCGGATTCTATCTACGGCTATCTGGAGCACAAGCGCGGCATCAAAGTGATGGCGAGCCGCCGTACGGTGAGTGTCGAGCTCGCCAACGATGAGGATTGCAGCTATCTGGACCTTGGCAAGTACAACTGCGTCGCCGTTATGGAGAGCCAGTCGTACACCTCGGACGGCATCTTGTTCGAGGTCACGCATGCCCGCACACACCCCGAGATCTTCCATTACCGCGTCAATTCCAAGCGATAGCCGGCTAGCTCGCAGCCTGACGAGACTCATGCCCTCAAAGCGAAAACGCCCGGTCAAACCGACGATGCATCGGCTTGATCGGGCGTTTTCTCTGCATTCGATAACAAATAATTGTTTATACAAAACTTGTCAAGTATCAAGTCGAAATTACCGTTCACGGAAGTTTTTCTACCGCTCTAGTAATACTTGTTCAAACAACTAGCCAAATAGCGTATTGTACAAGTCAGCAAAAGGGGCAAAGTCCCCGAGCCAATCTCCGAAGGCGGCGGCAAAGGGTGCCGCCACGGTGTGAAAGGGTGGATTGTAATGAAGAACGAAATGAGCAGAAGGCAGTTCCTGGGCTTTGCTGGTTCCGCGGCTGCGGTTCTTGGTCTGGGCCTCGTGGGCTGCGGTGGTTCTGCCGGCTCTGGCTCCTCTGCTTCTGGTGACGCTGCCGAGGTCTACTTCCTCCAGTTCAAGCCCGAGGTCGACAAGGAGTGGAAGGAGATCGCCAAGGCGTACAAGAAGGAGAAGGGCGTCGAGGTCAAGATCGTGACCGCCGCCTCCAACACCTACGAGGAGAAGCTCAAGTCCGAGATGTCCAAGAGCTCCGCTCCGACGCTGTTCCAGGTCAACGGCCCCACCGGCCTTAAGAACTGGAAGGACTACTGCGCCGATCTTTCCGACACCAAGCTCCGCGGCGAGCTCATCGACGACTCCCTGGCGCTGCAGTCCGACGGCAAGGATCTGGGTATCGACTGGGTTCAGGAGAGCTACGGCATCATCTACAACAAGGAGCTCCTCGAGAAGGCCGGCTACAAGGCCGAGGACATCAACTCCTTCGACAAGCTGAAGGCTTGCGCCGATGACATCCAGGCCCGCAAGGACGAGCTCGGCGTTGACGGTGCCTTCACTTCCGCCGGCATGGATGACTCCTCCAGCTGGCGCTACACCACCCACCTCGCCAACCTCCCGCTCTACTACGAGTTCGAGAAGGAGCACAACCAGGAGGACGACGAGATCAAGGGCGAGTATCTCGACAACTTTAAGCAGATCTTCGACCTGTATATCACCGACTCCACCTGCGATCCTTCGCAGCTTGCCTCCAAGACCGGTGACGACGCCACCAACGAGTTCGCAACCGGTAAGGCCGTTTTCTACCAGAACGGCTCTTGGGCCTACGCCGACCTCACCAAGGCCGGTATGACCGACGACCAGCTCGGCATGCTGCCGATCTACATCGGCGTCGACGGCGAGGAGAACCAGGGCCTGTGCTCCGGCGGCGAGAACTACTGGTGCGTCAGCTCCCAGGCTTCCGAGGATGCCCAGAAGGCCACCGAGGACTTCATGTATTGGTGCGTCACTTCTGACACCGCCACCAGCATCATCGCTGACAAGATGGGTCTGACCGCCCCGTTCAAGAGCGCTAAGGAGACCACCAACGTCTTCTCGCAGCAGGCCGTTGCTATGGCCAAGGACGGCAAGAAGACCGTTGCTTGGGACTTCGTTTACATCCCCTCTGAGGAGTGGAAGAAGAACCTCAAGCAGGCTCTCATCGCTTATGCTGCCGACAACACCAAGTGGGACGGCGTCAAGAACGCCTTCGTCGATGGCTGGAAGACCGAGAAGGCTGCTTCCGAGTAAGCAGTTGCTGCCCAAGCTATCTGATTAGCGACAGGGGGCGGGCAGACGTAGGTTTGCCCGCCCCCTGCATATTGAAAGGACCCTTCTATGGGCAAAGCACTCAAACGCTGGTGGCCGCTCTTTATGCTGCCCACGTGCCTGGCGTTTATGATCGGGTTCGTGATTCCCTTTATCCAGGGTTTCTATCTCTCGTTCTGCCAGTTTATTACCATCAATAACGCGCACTTTGTCGGTATCGAGAACTACGTGCGCGCGCTGTCCGATCCGCAGTTCTCCACGTCGTTCTTCTTTACGGTGGCGTTTGCCTTCCTGTCGACGGTGCTCATCAACGTGATCGCGCTGGCCATTGCGCAGGCGCTCACTCGCAAGGCGCTCAAGGGCACCAACATCTTCCGTACGATTTTCTTTATGCCTAACCTGATTGGCGGCATTGTACTGGGTTACATTTGGCAGATTCTGATCAACTGCCTGCTCTCCAACGTGGGTGCCCAGCTTATCGCCCTCAACTCCGCCGCTGGCTTCTGGGGCCTTATCATCCTGACCCTGTGGCAACAGGTCGGCTACATGATGATCATCTACATCGCCGGTCTGCAGTCCATCCCGTCTGACTACATTGAGGCCGCCAAGGTCGATGGCGCTACGGCATGGCAGACGTTTTGGAAGGTTAAGATCCCCAACCTGATGCCGACCATCACCATCTGCTTGTTCCTGTCCATCACCAACGGCTTTAAGCTGTTCGACCAGAACCTTGCCCTTACCGGTGGCGCCCCGGCGCACTCCACCGAGATGCTCGCCCTGAACATCTACAACACGTTCTATTCGCGTGCTGGCATCGCATGGCAGGGCATCGGTCAGGCCAAGGCAGTTATCTTCTGCATCCTGGTTGTCGCTATTTCTATGATCCAGCTTAAGGCCACGAGGTCCAAGGAGGTGCAGCAGTAATGAAACGCGATAAGGCTATCAACCGCGCGCTCTCGATCTTCTTTACGATCCTGTCGCTCGCATGGATCTACCCCGTGTTCATGATTGCGCTCAATTCCTTTAAGAAAGCGACCGCAATCAGCACCACCACGGCGTTCGATCTGCTCACGCCCGAGACGTTCAACGGCCTCGCAAACTACGTGCACGCTCTGAACGAGCAGGGCTTTGCCTCGGCGTTTATGTACTCGCTTATCATCACGGTCACGTCGGTCGTGCTGATTCTGGTGTGCTGCTCCATGTGCGCTTGGTACGTGGTGCGCGTCAACAGCAAGATCTCGAACTTCTTCTATTACCTGTTCGTCTTCTCGATGGTCGTACCGTTCCAGATGCTCATGTTCACGCTGTCCAACCTCGCGGACCGCATCGGCTTTAACACGCCGTTTAACATCTGCTTCATCTACCTTGGTTTTGGCGCGGGCCTCGCGGTCTTTATGTTCGCCGGCTTCGTCAAGAACATCCCGCTCGAGATTGAGGAAGCGGCCATGATCGACGGCTGCAACCCGGTCCAAGTGTTCTTTAAGATCGTCCTTCCCATTATGAAGCCCACCTATCTTTCGGTCGGCATCCTTGAGACCATGTGGGTCTGGAACGACTATCTGCTGCCCTACCTTACGCTCGACTCCACCAAGTACAAGACCATTCCTATCTTGATCCAGTACTTCCGTGGCGGCTATGGCCACGTCGAGCTCGGTCCCATGATGGCGTGCATCATGATGGTCGTCATCCCCATCGTCATCATGTACATCTTCTGCCAGAAGTACATCATCGACGGTGTGGTGGCAGGTGCCGTCAAGGGCTGATGCCGTAACTGTTTTGCAAGTTTTGGCGGCGCCTCTCAGCGCGGCGCCGCGTATCGAAAGGTAAAGACATGGCCGAGATCGTTCTCAAACATGTTCAGAAGGTGTATCCCAACAACGAGTCAAAAAAGAAGGGCTTCTTTGGCAAAAAGAAGAAGACCGAGGAGAAGAAGCACAACCTCAAGGTTACCGAGGACGGTGTGCTCGCTGTAGAGGACTTCAACCTCACCGTTCACGACCAGGAGTTCATCGTCCTCGTTGGCCCTTCTGGCTGCGGTAAGTCCACGACGATGCGCATGGTCGCCGGCCTGGAGGACATCACCTCCGGCGATGTGTTCATCGATGGCAAGCGCGTCAACGACGTGGCGCCCAAGGACCGCGACATCGCCATGGTGTTCCAGAGTTATGCTCTGTACCCCAATATGACGGTGTACGAGAACATGGCGTTTACGCTCGAACTCAAGAAGGTCCCCAAGGACGAGATCGACCGCAAGGTTCGCTCCGCTGCCGAGATCCTGGGTATTACCGAGTACCTCGACCGTAAGCCCAAGGCGCTCTCTGGCGGCCAGCGCCAGCGCGTCGCCATCGGCCGCGCCATCGTGCGTGACCCCAAGGTCTTCCTGATGGACGAGCCGCTGTCCAACCTGGATGCCAAGCTTCGTAACCAGATGCGCGCCGAGCTCATCAAGCTGCGCCACGAGATCAAGGGCACCTTCATCTACGTTACCCACGACCAGACCGAGGCTATGACCCTCGGCGACCGCATCGTGGTCATGAAGGACGGCGTCGTCCAGCAGATCGCCACGCCGCAGGAGGTCTTCAACCATCCCGCGAACATCTTCGTCGCCGGCTTCATCGGCGTGCCGCAGATGAACTTCTTCGATGCCCAGCTGGTGCGCTCGGGCAACGGCTTTACTGTCAAGACCGAGGATATGAACGTGGCGCTCGCCCCGGAGACTTGCGCTCAGCTTGCCCTCAACTGGGACGGCGGCGACGTGAAGGAGATTACGGCCGGCGTGCGCCCCGAGCAGATCCTGCTTGCCGACAAGGGCGAGGAGGGTGCGCTCCAGGGCACCGTCGAGGTGACCGAGCTCATGGGCTCGACCGAGCATGTCCACGTGACCGCTCCCGACGGCCAGTTTGTCCTGATTATCCCCGTCGTCGACCTCGAGGCCAAGGGCGCGCTCAAGGCTGGCGACCCCATCTGGTTCAAGTTCGAGAAGAACGCGACCCACCTCTTCGATAAGGTGTCTGGCAAGAACCTTATCTAGGCCCGGTGCATCCAGGCCCTCCCTTTGGGCGACTGCGGCTTTGCCATCCTTTTGCCGCGGTCACATATAAGGCTCCCCTCCCGTCCACTGGGCGAGAGGGGAGCCTTTCTTTGTGTTGGGACTGTCTGACCGGTCGTTTGTCTCGATCTGTAACGGATAGGGCCGATTTCGGACGTTAGATGTTACAGATCGAGGCGGTTCCGCTGAGCTAACCATTTCATCTAAATCTGTAACACCAAAGGCGAATTTCACCTGCTAGATGTTACAGATTGAGATAAACCCAAGGGGAGGGGCCGGTATGTCTCAATCTGTAACAGCTGGGACCGTTTTGGTTGAGTAGTTGTTATGGATCGAGATTGTTTGGCCGAGTCGGATCACAGGGTAACGTGCGGGCACAAAAAACGGAGCCGCGTTGCCGTGGCTCCGTTTTCAAGAGGATGGGCGATGAAACCGAATTAGCTCAGGTGCCAGATCTCGTCGTTGTACTGGGAGATCGTACGGTCGGACGAGAAGGCGCCGGCGTTGGCGATATTGATGAGCGCCTTGCGCATCCAGGCGTCCTGGTCCTCGTAGTCGGCCAGCACGCGCTCCTTGGCCTGGATGTACTCCTCAATGTCGAGCAGGGCCATAAACCAGTCCTTGCCCTTAATGTCGTCGTGCAGGCGCTGCAGGCGCTCGGCGTTGCCGGTTGCCATAAAGGCCGGGTTGGTGATGAAGTCCACCAGCAGTTTAATGCCGGGCTTGCGGTAGAGCGCACCGGCGTTGTAGGTGCCGTCGGCGTAGAGCTGCTCGACCTGTTTGGACGAGGCACCAAAGGTATAGATGTTCTCGTCGCCCACGAGCTCGGCAATCTCCACGTTGGCACCGTCGAGCGTGCACAGGGTTAGGGCGCCGTTGAGCATGAACTTCATGTTGGAGGTGCCGCTCGCCTCCTTGGAGGCCAGGCTGATCTGCTCGGAGATGTCAGCGGCGGGGATCACGCGCTCGGCGGCGGTGACGTTGTAGTTCTCGATCATGACAACCTGCAGGTAGGGAGCCACGTCGGGGTCGTTTGCAATCCACTGCGACAGCGTCAGGATCAGATGGATGATGTCCTGCGCGATAGTGTAGGCAGGCGCCGCCTTGCCGCCAAAGATGATGGTGACAGGGTGCTTAGGCCTGTTGCCGTTCTTGATATCGAAGTACTTCCAGATGATGTAGAGCGCGAGCATCTGCTGACGCTTGTACTCGTGGATGCGCTTGACCTGGACGTCGATGATGGCGTTGGAGGGAATGGTCACGCCCTGCTCGAGCGCCATGAACTGGCGCATGATGGCCTTGGCCTCGACCTTGGTGGCGGCCAGGCGCTCAAGAACGTCCTTGTCGTCGGCGAACTTGGCGAGTTTGTTCAGATCGCCGGTGCTGCGCCAGTCGGTGCCGATTACATCGTCGAGCAGGCTGGCGAGCGCGGGGTTGGCTCCATGGATCCAGCGGCGGAAGGTGATGCCGTTGGTCTTGTTGGAGAACTTCTCGGGATAGATCTCGTAGAACGGATGAAGCTCGGTGTCCTCCAGGATCTTGGTGTGGAGGGCGGCTACGCCGTTGATGGAGAAGCCAAAGTGGATGTCCATGTGGGCCATGTGGACGGTGTCGTGCTCGTCGATGATGGCGACGCGCGGGTCATCGTGCTCGGCTTTCGCGATCTCATCGAGCTTGACGATAATGTCGGCGATGGCAGGGGAGACCTTCTGCAGGCTGGCGAGCGGCCACTTCTCGAGCGCCTCGGCAAGGATCGTGTGGTTAGTGTAGGCGACCATGGAGCGTACGATGGTCACGGCCTCGTCAAACTCGATGCCATGCTCGGTGGTGAGCAAGCGAATGAGCTCGGGGATGACCATGGTGGGGTGCGTGTCGTTAATTTGGACCACGGCGTAGTCGGCCAGATCGTGCAGGTTGCTGCCGCGCTCGACGGCCTCGTCGATCAGGAGCTGGGCGGCGTTGCTCACCATGAAGTACTCCTGATAGATGCGAAGCAGGCGGCCCTGCTCGTCGGAATCGTCGGGGTAGAGGAACAAGGTGAGGTTCTTGGCGATCTCGGTCTTGTCGAAGTCGATGGAGCTGCCGGGGACCAGGCCGTCGTCGACGCTCGCCAGGTCGAACAGGCGCAGACGGTTCTTGGTGGGCTGGCCGTAACCGGGCACGTCGATGTTGACGAGCTTGGAGGTAACGGCAAAATCGCCGAACTCGACGGTGTAGGAGCGGCCGTCGTCGACTAGGATGTCCTGCTCACCGAGCCACTCGTCGGGGACGGCCTTCTGCTGGTTGTCGACAAAGCGCTGACGGAACAGGCCGTAGTGATAGTTGAGGCCCACGCCATCGCCGGTCAAGCCCAGCGTGGCGATGGAATCCAGGAAGCATGCGGCCAGGCGGCCCAGGCCGCCGTTGCCGAGCGACGGCTCGACCTCGAACTCCTCGATCTTGTTGAGGTCGTGGCTTGCGGCGGTGAGCTGGTCCTTAACCTCATCGTAGATGCCGAGGTCGATCATGTTGTTGATGAGCAGCTTGCCGATCAAAAATTCGGCGGAAATGTAATAGAGCTTTTTCTTGCCGTTGTTGAGCGGGCAGGCGGCGGAGCGCTCCTGCACGAGTTTGACCAGCAGCTTGTAAATGCGACGGTCGTCGAGCTGCTCGAGCGAGGTGCCAAAAGACTGCTCGGCGAGTTCCATGAGGTTAATTTGGGGCATGTTTTCTCCTGTGATGGGTTGTTTCATGTCTGCAATTCATAAGAAGCCCGCGCGAGGGGATTGGGGTGGCCTCGCGCGGGAAAAAGCAAGCGCGTCCGCACGGTGGGGAGGGGTCGGGCGCGGTAGCTCCTATTGAGGAAGCTCGATTTCGGCTTCCGACGGGATGCGGAAGTAGGTCTCGGTCCAGTCGGTGAGTTTGTGCTCGAGCTCGCGGGTGATGGCGCCGTCGAGCATGCGCCAGGTCCAGTTGCCGCCCAACGTGGCAGGGGTGTTGATGCGCGCCTCGTTGCCCAAGTTGAGCAGGTCCTGCATGGTGTAGATGCACGTGTCGCTCACGCTGGCGGCGATGGTGCGATTGAGTGCATCTGCCATGGGTTCGCCGGCCTGCTGATGGGTGTACAGGGCTGCCTGCTCGCGCTGACGCGGGGTAGCCGTTCCCTCAAACCAACCGCGCGCCGTCTCGTTGTCGTGGGTGCCCACATAGGCGACGGTGTTGGCGATGTAGTTATGCGGCAGGTAGTACGAGTTGGTGCCCTCAAAGGCAAACTGCAGGATCTTCATGCCGGGGAAGCCCGAGTTGTCGCGCATGTCGATGACGCCGGGGGTGAGGAAGCCCAGGTCCTCGGCGATGATGGGCAGCGTGCCGAGCTTTTCCTCGAGCGTCTTGAAGAACTTGAGGCCGGGACCCTGCGTCCACGAACCGTAGGACGAATCGGGTGAGGAGAACGGCACCTCCCAATAGGCCTCGAAGCCGCGGAAGTGATCCAGGCGGATGACGTCGTACATGTCGAGGGCGGCGCGAATGCGGCCCTCCCACCAGGAGAAGCCGTCGGACTCCATGGCGTCCCAGTCGTAGATGGGGTTGCCCCAGTACTGGCCGGTGGCCGAGAACTGGTCGGGCGGCGTGCCGGCGACGCTCACCGGATTGCCGGCGGCGTCGATCTTAAAGAGCTCAGGCGTCGCCCACATCTCGACGGAGTCACGCGAGACATAGATGGGCAGGTCGCCGATGATGAGAATGTCGCGCTCGTTGGCATAGGCCTTGAGGCGGCTCCACTGGCGATCGAAGAAGTACTGCGTCATCTGGTGGTAGAGCATACGCGCCGGATGGTCGGCGCAGACCTTGGCGGAAGCCTCGCCGCGGGTGCGGAGCTCCGCGGGCCACTCCCAAAACGCCTTGAGACCGCACTCCTCTTTGACGGTCATGAACTCACAGTAGGGGATGAGCCAGTCCTCGTTGGCCTGGATAAAGTCATCGAAATCGGCCGGCTTGTCGGCAGCAAAGCGCTCGGCGGCTCGGTCGAGAATCTGACGGCGGCCGCCAAAGATAGCACCGTAGTCGACATTGCTGGGGTCGGATCCCAGATACACGCCATCGATATCGCGCTGCTCCAGATACCCTGCCTCGATAAGCTCGGTAAAGTCGATAAAGTTGGGGTTGCCTGCGCGGGCCGAGAACGACTGATAGGGCGAATCGCCATAGCTGGTCGTCGTAAGGGGCAGAATCTGCCAGTAATGTTGTTTGCACGAGGCGAGAAAATCGACGAAGTCGTAGGCATTCCAGCCAAAGCCGCCGATTCCGTATGGTCCGGGCAATGACGAAACGGGCATCAGAACACCGCTTGCACGCTCCATGGATGCACTCACCGTCCTTTTGAATAAGGGGCTGCGCCGTAGATGGATAGACGGCTCGTCCCGAGTTTCCATTTCTATTGTCCCTATTGTAGAACATGTTGTTTAAACATGTATATAGAGAATGAAAAAGTTGCCGAATTTCGGTGAATGGTAGTGCGCCATAAAGACGATATGAGCAGAACAATGTGAGCCCCTGCTTCGTATCGTCTTTTGATTCGTGGGCCAAGGCTGACAATGGTCGTCGTCATTAAAATCCGGCAGCCAGCCAGGTTGCCACAATGCGAGACTGGCTCACAATGCCACATGTTGCCTCTATTGGCCTTGAGGTGCACGCCCGCAGCATCAAAGGATGCGCCTTCAATCCGTTCACGGGCGAGATCGGCGGGAAGCCCCTTCTCCTACGACCCCGCCTCCGTCGCCGACTCGATCCTTTCTATCGAGTCGCCCGGGGCAGTCTACGAGTCCGGCGTCACCGGCTTTCCCTTCTGCAGGGAGCCGCGCTGCCTCGGCGTGGACTGCGTCATCGGCGCGGTCTCCAAGATGCAGAGGCCCGCGGCCGACAAGCGACGCAAGACCGACAAGCGCGACGCCGAGTTTTCGGCCAAGCAGCTCGCACTGCACGAAATCGTCGAGGTCCACGTCCCCGACTGCGAGTGCGAGGGCGCCAGGGACCTCTTCCAGGCCCCCGCCGATGCCCGGGAGAGGTTACCGTGTTACCGTCAAGCAGCGCCTCTCCAAGTACCTGCCCAGGAATGGGCAGTGCCACCCCGGCGGAGACGACCAGAGAAGGAGGCTCGGGACGTGGACCAGGGCGCACTGGGCCTGGATCGAAGCCGCGGAGATGGCCGACCCCACGGCCCAGCAGACCCTCGACTGCTATAAGGAGCGCGTCAAGCGGGCGGTAGACGAGAAGAAGGACCTGGAATCCAAGGTGGAGTCCCAGTCGGAACAGCCCCGATGGAAGCCGACGATGGACGTGCTCAGCTGCATGAAGGGCATCGACGTCGTCATCTCCGCTGTTAGTGTTAGTGTATTTTTCACCGTTCAGTTTAATGCTACCACTGACAGTTGAAACGCCTGTGGAAGGGATAGCCTTGTTGGACGGGGACTATTCGTGATAGTATCGCGCCGCAACATCGAGGCGCGAATCGCCCATGTGGTGGCAGCGCGAGTTTCGTGAGGTGTGGTGTGGACGGGACGCAGCGTTTTATGGGTCTGGCCGGTCCGACTGGTGTGCAGTTCTGTCGGGCCGGCCGAGATTGGTGAAGAGATCGCGTTGTTGAATGAGCGAATTTTACAAGCAGCTCTTCAAGGCGCTCTGGGCGTTGGCTAGGGCTGCGCAGTCAATCGCATGCAGCGATAGGCGAGGTGATTGCTCGATGGGTTGGCGACTAGTTTTGTGCCGTACTTGCCCCGGTGCCGTCGTTATCTGCCGAGTACCAGAATGCGTAGGCCGCAACGACGGCATCGTAGACGGCTGCAACTACGTTATCCACGACGGCTGCGAAGTTGACTACAACGGGAATGGGGCCGGTTTTGGAATCCATCTTCTCTACTTCTGGGGTCTCGTACATGGGAACATCTCCTTAGAGTTGGGACAGGACGCTCAGGTCGCCTAGATCGTCATCGATTAGGTCGATATAGAGGTCGCCGTCCATATTGATGTCTGCAATCAACGATGAGATCTCTTCCATCTCGTCAATCGAGTGCATGCGATTGGCCAACGCGGTAATAACGGGTTTATCCCAAACGGTTGCCATTCCGGCATCGTAGTATTCCTGAAGACTGTGTTTGCGAACGTTTCCAATGATGAGAGGTATATAGGGGGATACGACGATATCGCCATTGGCGTGGATGGCCACTTGGTCAAATTGCATCTGCAGCTGGGGGAATCTGACCAAGTGGTCGATGGGGTCGCCCCACTCAAGCATGAAGTAGCCTCGATAGTCCGGATCGTATCGAAGGTCGTTGATCGTGTTGACTAGCCGACGGTATTGATTATTCGAAGGGCGAATCGTGCGGTTTCTTCGGGCTCTACCGAGGAGCATGAGCGGCTGAACTCTAAGGTCAATTCGGTCAGTTCTACCCGACGATTTCAGCTTGTCTCGAAGCATCGTGCAAACTGGTTTGAAATCGTCGACATTGAACGATGTCGGACAAAAGGCAATTGAAAGGTGCAGTGAGGCTTCGTTCAGCGTGATATCGATGGCGTCGAGCACCCGGTCGTATAATCCCGAGAGTCCTCGCATATGTTCGTGAGAATCGCGTAGGCCATCGAGGCTAAACTGTATGCCGTTTAAACCGGCGCGTTCGAGCTCATGCAAAGTATTTGAGTTTGCGAGCAGACCGTTTGACACGAGGTTGCATTTGACGCCAGATGCGCTGAGCCGCCGCAAGGATTCGATGACAAGGAGTGGACTTGAGTGATGGCGATGTCGGACGTTATAGTTCCAATGGTGGGGTCATGCCTGCTGCTGGTGTTCGGAATAATGATGTATCGAGGCAAGCTCACGGGATTGCTTGCTGGAATGTCATCGCTATCGGGAGGGCGTTTAGAGGAGGAAAAGCGGACGGCCGAGTCTCTAGGCACAAACCGAGCGGTGGGGGCGGTTATAGTTTTCTCCGCAATATGTCTCCTTTTTTCGTCCCTTTTTCCGGACAAAAGGGCGATTTTCGGTCTGATGGTGGCTGCCGTAATAATCGCCGCACTTGCCTATGTAAATAGGGAGTCTATTCGTATGTATATCAAGGCGAAACGGAATCCTGGGCATCGCAACCCGCGATAGTGTTTTGCGAGGATTAACAATAAGGAGTGTATGGGAGCGATTAAGCGGCGAACTAATTCAGTTTTGGATAAAAGGTCGCTTGATGGGGGCTGGCATGTTTAAGAAGACGGTTAACGAGTTATTTCGCTGTAAAGGGTCGCGGCTTTTCGTGATTCTCATGTCGGTGAATTATGCTCTCTCGTGCGTCATGCCCGCCTTAAACGGTGGGTTTGTAGATTTTCTCGTGACGAATAGGGATCCATCTCGCGTCGTATGATTTGCAGCCTTTGTTGCCAGCATAGGGATATCGGCATCCTTCGTGTCGTATGCGATGGGCGTGAACGTATCGCGCGTCATTTTGGAGATGACTACGAGACTGATGGGGGCCACGTGTGAGTCGTTTGAACGAGGGCCCTTGGAAAAGGGGGTGTTCCTATAGTTTTGTCAACTGGGAAATGCTCTCCGTGCG
>NZ_QSCW01000020.1:0-31965 GCF_003463445.1 Collinsella sp. OF02-10 | reverse complement strand
AACGGAAAAGAGCCGCCCTTTCGGACGACTCAAACTGTAATGGGGCTTTTTTGGCTGCCCTGCGCCTCGAGTTGACTTGCTCGCCACGAAATGGGCCTATTTACTACGTTTGACCGGTAACCCTCGACCATACCGAGAATTGCGAAATCAAAACCGCAGGTAAAGGGCTTGCCATTTTTAAAAAAAGACCCGCATGGTCGACCCATGCGGGTTAAACGTAGTAGATGGCCCGTTTTCGTGGCACTGCGTTAACGGGATGTGCCAAAGGGACTGTCCCTTTGGCACATTGGCTAGTCTAGGCGGACCGGATCGTGGGGGTAGGCGTTGAGGATCTCGACGCCGGACTCGGTAACCAGGCACAGGTCCTCGATGCGGACGCCGGTGCGGCCGGGGAGGTAGATGCCCGGCTCGATAGAGAACGTCATGCCCGGCTCTACGACCTGCTCGTTGACAAGGGAAACGTCGCCCGGCTCGTGGTCCTGCAGGCCGATCGAGTGGCCCAGGCGATGCGTGAAGTACTTGCCGTAGCCAGCGTCCTCAATCACGTCGCGTGCGGCGCGGTCCAAGTCGCACATACGAACGCCCGGCGTGATGAGCGCCTCGGCGGCCTCGTTGGCGCGGCGCACGATGTCGTAGACGTGCGCGGTCTCTTCGTCCGGCTGGCCCCAAAAGAACGTGCGTGTCATGTCCGAGCAGTAGTTGCGACGGCGTCCGCCAATGTCGAACAGCACCACGTCGCCATGCTTGAGCACGGTATCGTCGGGTTCGTGATGCGGGTCGCCGGCGTTGGCGCCAAAGCTCACGATGGGCGGAAAGCTAAAGCCCTCGCAGCCGTGCTTGCGGTACAGGCCGAGCATCTGGTCGGCGATTTCGCGCTCCGTCACGCCCTCGTGGACGAGTTTGATGGCATCGGCCATCACGGCGTCGTTGGCGGCCGAGGACACGCGCATAAGCTCCTGCTCGGCGGCATCCTTGTGGGTGCGCGCGGCGGTGACGGCAAAGTCACCCAGGAAAAACTCGCTTGCGGCGTGGTGCTCTATGAGCGGCATCAAAAAGCCGGAACGCATGACGGTGTCGATGCCGAGCGGTTTGGTCGGATCGACCTCGCGAGCGATGGCGTCGGCCACGACATCGGTATCGGTGTGATAGGCGACGCGGGCATTGTCGTACTCGGGCAGTTGATGCAGTGCGTTGACCAGGATCACCGGCTCGGCATCGCGCACGAGCAGCACGCCGCAAAAACGCTCGAACATATCGGCATAAAAGCCGGTCAGGTAATAGATCGACCATGGGTCGTTTACGAGCAGCTGTGCGCCGGGGTGCTGAGCCTCGAGCGCATCGAGCACGCGTGCCACACGCTGGTCATCGACATGTGCCATGAAACATCCTTTCACTATGGTGCCACCATGGTATCCCAAGCCCGGCACATAGGGACGTTCCTTTTATGCCGGCACCTTTGGACACTCCTTGGCATGGCCAGCCTGGCAAGCGTGCAGGCAAAAGCAGCTAAAAGAGCCCGTCCCAAATTAGCTACTCGATGTCCATGCTGGCGATGAGGTCGATGTTGGTGTTGAGGAGGTTCTTCAGAACGATGTCGCCCATGCGGATGGGGGCCTCGACGACCACGCCGCGGATGAGGTCCATAGCTTGGGCGTGAAGCTCCAGCGGGATGGCTTCGGCCGTGCGCACGGGGAGAAGGGCTTCGTCGCCGCCGGAGACGGCCACGGTCGTTGTGAGCACGCGCATGGGGCAGGTGAGCTCCTGATGTGCGAACGTATCGCCGCGCGGGCAGTTGTTACCGGTTACGGAGCGCACTTCCACCACGGTGCCATTGGCGTCGTGCTCCACCTCTACGGTCAGGAGGCACTCGGATGGGCAGGTGGTGCAGTTGAACTGCAGCGTCTCGGTCACATTCGTACTCATGAGCTATGCCTCCTCAACGGGATCGACGGACAGGACGATTTCGCTGGCACCCAGGTCGAGTGCGCGTTGAATCACCTTAGCCGGCAGCGGGAAGCTTTCCATGACGCTCGGTTTAAACGCGCGGACTTTGCCCGCAAACACTTCTTCGCCGTTGGCCAAGATGCGTACTCGAGCGGTATCGACCGGCCGGCGTACGCGGAAGTTGAGTTTGGTGAGTGCCACGGCCGTAATGCGTCCCGGCAGCGCGTATCCCGCAATGCCTGCAGGGGAGACCGTGAGCTCGCAACCCGGGCCCGCAGCGCTCGCCCCGGCGTCGCCGCCCAATGCCCATGCCGCTGCAGCTGCGCCAGCCCTCTCGGACTCACACGTCACGTTGTCGGCCAGGTCGTGCACGTGCAGCACGTTGCCACAGGCAAAGATGCCCGGCACGCCTGTCTGGAGGCTCTGGTCAACTACGGCGCCGCGCGTGCGCGGGTCAAGCTCCACGCCTGCGGCAACCGAAAGCTCGTTCTCGGGAATCAATCCCACCGAAAGTAGCAGTGTGTCGCACGGAACAATGCGCTCGGTCCCCGGAATGGGCGCCAGGTGCTCGTCGACCTGGCTCACCTCGACGGCCTCCACACGGTCGTGCCCGATCACGCGCGTGACGGTGGTAGACAGGTGCAGCGGAATGCCAAAGTCGTCCAGACAGTTCTTAACATTGCGGCGCAGTCCGTTGGCGTACGGCATGAGCTCGTACACGCCCTCGACGGAAATCCCCTCGAGCGTGCAGCGGCGCGCCATGATAAGCCCGATGTCGCCCGAGCCCAAAATGACGGCGCGCGAGCCGGGCTTGAGGTTTTCGATATTGATGTATCTCTGCGCCAAGCCGGCCGTAAACACGCCGGCGGGACGGCTACCGGGGATCTTGATTTCGCTGCGGGTGCGCTCACGGCAACCCATGGCAAGAACGACCGCGCGCCCGGTGAGCTGCAGCATGCCGGCGGGGTTCATGAGCGTGACGGTATGGACCGCGGTGGCTCCCGGGGCCTCGTCCACGCCCGACGCGCTCACGGCTGCGTCCGCGCCCTCGCCTGAATCAATCCCAATCACCATGCTGTTGAGGAACAGCGCAATGTCGGTTGCGTGCACCTGGTCGATAAAGCGCTGCGCGTACTCGGGGCCGGTGAGCTCCTGTTTAAAGTGCGACAGGCCAAAGCCGGGGTGGATGCACTGGCGGAGGATGCCGCCCAGGTGTTGCTCGCGCTCCACGATGGCGACGCGTGCGCCTGCCTTATGCGCGGCCAGCGCGGCCGCCATGCCGGCAGGTCCGCCGCCGATAACGACCACGTCGAAGGCTTGCGTTTGTACGGCTTCTACGACACCGTAATCAATCGCGCTTGATTTGATTTCCGTCATCCTAGCGCACCCCCCTTCAGCGGTCCCTCGACCAACCAAGATCCGGCATCTTCCAACAGCACTTCGCTGGGGTCGCAGCCCAGCTCGCGCGCCAGGATCGCCACCACGCGGCTCTGGCAAAAGCCGCTTTGGCACCGACCCATGCCGGCTCGGCAGCGGCGCTTGACGCCCTCGACCGAAACCGCTCCCGGGTGGCGTCGGATCGCGGCCACTATCTCGGCCTCGGGCACCGTCTCGCAGCGGCAGACGATCTGCCCCCACGCGGGGTCGGACTTAATGAGCTCTTCCTTGCGCGCAAGCGTCTCGCGGTCAAAGTCGTCCGGCGCGTGGCGGATCGGGTCCCAATCGGCGCGTTCGCGCAGAGGCACGCCGGCGTTGCGCAACACCTGCACCATGCGCTCGGCAATGGCCGGCGCGCTCGCGACGCCTGGCGACTGAATGCCCGCCGCCTGGAACAGCCCCGGCACCACGGCCGACTGTCCAATAAAGAAGTCGTTCGTTCCCTGAATGACCGGGCGCCCGCCGGCAAACGCGCGCACCACGCGGCGCGTGTCCAGGTCGGGCACCAGCTTGCGCGCGCCGGTCAGCAGCGCGTTCACATCGCTCGCATAGGTCTGCGTGTCGCCCGGCTCGCGCACGGCGGCCGTGGCGGTGATCACGGTGTTGCCGTGCACGGTGCCCGTGACGATAACGCCCTTCGATATCGGCGTCGGCACCGGGTAGAGCGGCATGAGCGTGCGCGGTTCCTTGTCCAGCACCACGATGTTGCCCTGGCGCCATACCATCTGGAACTCCTCGGCGCCCGCCATATGCGAGATGTTCGCGGCGCCGTTGCCCGCGGCGTTGATCAGGTAGCGGCAGCGCACGTCTCCGGCGGGCGTCGCCAACGTAAAGCGCACGTCGTCGCCCGAGCCCGCGATTTCAATCGCCTCCACCGGTGCGGAGCGCATAAACGTCACCCCGTTGGCCACGGCGTTCTCCAGTGCGGCGATGGCAACCTCAAACGGGTCGACAAACCCAGTCGATGGGCACCACAACGCGCACGTTGCATCGGCACTCGCGCGCGGTTCCAGCTCGCGGATGCGCTCGGGGCCGATAATCGACAGCTCGGGCACGCCGTTGGCTAGGCCATTCTGGCGCAGCTTCTCTAGGTGTGCGCGGTCTTCGTCGTTAAACCCCAGCACCATCGACCCGGTGCGGCGGAACAAAAATCCAAGCTCCTGGGCCCACGTGCCATATAGCTCGCAGCCGCGGGCGTTGACCTGCGCCTTTACGGTGCCCGGCGCCGGATCGTAGCCGGCGTGTACCAGGCCGCCGTTGGCCTTCGATGCGCCTAGGGCGACATCGTTGGCCGCCTCGACCACACAAATGGATAGGTCATAGCGCGCGAGCTGCCGCGCGATGGCACACCCGGTGATGCCCGCGCCCACAATTGCGATATCAAACGTTTCCGTCACAGTGCCTCCCAGACAAGTTGACAGGCTGTCAATAAGACTATCCTACGGTCTGCGCGTTCCCAGTGCGGCGGCAATGCGGCGAACAGCCCTGCAACACCCGCCAACGGCAGGCGAGGGGAGACCCGGCACGGATGTTGGCCTCGTCTGCCGACAGCTACGGCAACCGTTCGTCTCCATCTGTAACAGTTAGACAAGGATTTGGGTTCCAGATGTTACAGATCGAGACGTTTGCTAGACGGACCCTCCGTTCGTCTTGATTTGTAACAGTAAGAGGGGGAAATCGGTTCTATGTGTTACAGATCGAGACGTTAGCCCGTCGGGTTATTCGTATGTCTCGATCTGTAACAACTGGCAGGGTTTTTGGGTCCTTTTTGCTACAGGTTGAGACAATCTTTCCGACGGATTCTGGTTGTCTCGATCTGTAACAGTAAGAACTGTTTTTTGGGTTCTAGATGTTACAGATCAAGATCTAAGTCGAGGAGAGAGTAGTTTGTCTAAATCTGTAACATCTGGGGCTGTTTTTGCCGAGTGGTTGTTACAGATTGAGACATTTGGACTGGACGTTTTCCTTTGTCTCGATCTGTAACAGTTAGACGAGGATTTGGGTTCTAGATGTTACAGATCAAGACAAACCTTCCGGCGGATTTTGAATGTCTCGATCTGTAACAGTAAGAGGGGAAATTTGGTTCCAGATGTTACAGATTGAGACGTTAGTCTAGCGCCCCTTCCGTTCGTCTCGATCTGTAACACCTAGACCCGGATTCCGCTCCCACCTGTTACAGATTGAGATGTTTGTGTCCGCGCCAGCCCCGCCCCTAGCCGTGGTCCCATATAAACAAACCCCGTGGTAAACTTGACCGGAATGTAAATAATCCGAAAGGTACACCCCAATGTCCAAGTACATCTCCGAGCTCATGTCGCCGCAGCTTATGGGCGTCGTCTATGCCTTCGTTGGCTTTATCATCGCCCTGTATGTGCTGTCGGTCGTCTATGTGTTCATCGACGCTCGCCGCCGCGGCGCCAGCGCCTACGTGGCATGGGGCATCATCGCCCTCATCCCGTTTGTAGGCCTCATTGCCTATCTGGTCCTGCGCCCGCACTCCTACGCCTCCGACCGCGAGGAGCAGGAGCTGGACATGGCCCTGCGCGAGCGCCAGCTTGCCCAGTACGGCACCTGCCCGCAGTGCGGCGCGCCCATCGAGAAGGACTTTGTGGTCTGCCCGGTGTGCGATACCCAGGTTCGCAACGTGTGCCCCAGCTGCCATCGCCCGCTCGATGCGCACTGGAAGGTCTGCCCCTACTGCCGAACTCGCATCCAGTAACGCATCCATCGCCGGGCCGGCCGCAAACCACGGGCGCGCCGCAAGCCGCGCGCGCCCCACACCCCGCCCCCACACGATGAAGCATGCGTAGAAAATCGCCCGCCGTGCCATTAAGGTGCGGCGGGCGCTTGTATACCAAGGCAACCTGCCTATAATGATGCAAGTCAAAAACGCCGAGCGCATCGCACGCACTTGCATCAGGCATCCGAGAGGAGAAAACATACCCATGAAGGCACTCTACAATGACGGTTCGGTGGCCGAGCTCCCGCAGGACGAGGTCACGCACGTCATCCGCCACTCCGCCGCGCACATCATGGCGCAGGCCATCAAGCGCCTGTACCCCGAGGCCGACTTTGCCTACGGCCCCGCGACCGACAACGGCTTCTACTACGACGTCGACCTGCCCGAGGGCGTCAAGATCAGCGAGGACGACTTCCCCGCGATCGAGGCCGAGATGAAAAAGATCGTCAAGGAGAACCTCAAGTTCTCCGTGTACGAGAAGCCCCGCGCCGAGGCCATCGCCCTTATGGAGGAGCGCGGCGAGAAGTACAAGGTCGAGCACATCGGCGACCTGGACGACGACGCCCGCATCACCTTCTACCAGCAGGGCGACTACATCGACATGTGCGTCGGCCCCCACATCTGCTACACCAAGGCGCTCAAGGCCTTTAAGCTCACCGGCGTCTCGGGCGCCTACTGGAAGGGCGACAAGGACAACAAGATGCTCACCCGCATCAACGGCGTCGCCTTTGCCACCAAGGAAGAGCTCGACGAGCACATGCATATGCTGGAGGAGGCCAAGAAGCGCGACCACCGCAAGATCGGCCGCGAGATGGACCTCTTTATGATGCGCGACGAGGCCCCCGGCTTCCCGTTCTTCCTGCCCAACGGCATGATCCTTAAAAACACGCTGCTGGACTACTGGCGCGAGATTCACCGCAAGGCCGGCTACGTGGAGATCTCCACGCCGCTCATCATGAACAAGCAGCTGTGGAAGACCTCGGGCCACTGGGACCACTACAAGGACAACATGTACTCCACCGTTATCGACGACGAAGAGTACTGCATTAAGCCCATGAACTGCCCGGGCGGCGTGCTGGTGTACGCCTCCAAGCCGCACTCCTATCGCGAGCTGCCCATCCGCGCCGGCGAGATTGGCCTGGTGCACCGCCACGAGCTGCGCGGCGCCCTGCACGGTCTGTTCCGCGTGCGCTGCTTTAACCAGGACGACGCCCACCTGTTTGTCCGTCCCGACCAGCTGACCGACGAGATCGTGGGCGTGGTCAACCTCATCGACTCCGTGTACCAGAAGTTTGGCTTTAAGTACCACGTCGAGCTTTCCACCCGCCCCGAGGACTCCATGGGTTCGGACGAGGACTGGGCGCGCGCCGAGGAGGGCCTGCGCACCGCTCTGGAAAAGCTGGGCATGGACTACGAGGTCAACGAGGGCGACGGCGCCTTCTACGGCCCCAAGATCGACTTCCACCTGGAGGACTCGCTCGGCCGTACCTGGCAGTGCGGTACCGTGCAGCTCGACTTCCAGATGCCGCTCAACTTTGACCTGGAGTACGTGGACGCCGACGGCACCAAGAAGCGCCCCATTATGCTGCACCGCGTATGCTTCGGCTCCATTGAGCGCTTCATCGGTATTCTGATCGAGCACTTTGCGGGCAAGTTCCCCACTTGGCTGGCTCCCGTGCAGGTCAAGGCACTTCCGGTTTCCGAGAAGAGCCGCGACTACGCCCACGAGGTGTGCGCCAAGCTGGAGGAGGCCGGCATTCGCGTGGTCTGCGACGATCGCGACGAGAAGATCGGCTACAAGATCCGCGAGGCTCGCAGCATCGACCGCGTGCCCTACATGCTCATCCTTGGCGAGAAGGAGGTCGAGGCCGGCAACATCTCTGTTCGCGATCGCTCCAATGAGACCGTTCAGATGAGCGTTGACGAGTTTGTTTCCAAGGTGCTCGAGGAGATCAAGACCCGCGCCTAAGGCAAACTTCACAACAATTAACAAAGGCGACCGTCCACATAGGGCGGTCGCCTTTTTTTCATGCCGAAATAAGAAAAGCCGCTGGTTGAGCGGCTTTTTTTGTTGCACAAAAAGGTACAGGTTTTTATAGAGGGGTATGGAGATGTACCTTCTAGCAGTACATTTTGCGTAATCTGGGCAAACGCTGGTTAATTGCTCGTATAATGTCGTCTATCGAAAGATACAAAGACCTGTACTTTTGCGACTGCGCCTAGCTGCGAGCGAGAAGCCTGTTCTAAACGCCCCTGCATTTGCGTGCATCGCAAAGCCAAAGGGGGGCGAGAACATGGAACAGACGGCACGGCGCCAAGAGCAGCTGCCGGGCGCATTCAACAGCGCCACTACCAACAGCCAGCACGGCCGCGTCCGCTGGTATCTGATCCACACCCCCCATGGAAAAGAGCGCGAGACCTGCGAAAAGGTTCGCCGCATTATCCCGCACAACTTGATGCAGAGCGCTTTTGTGATGCAAAAGGAGTTCTGGTTTAAGCGGGACGGTGCATGGTCGCTCCAAACCAAACCCATGTACAAGGAATATTTCTTCGTCGCCACGCACGATGCCGCCGCGCTCGATAGGGCTTTGGCCCAGTTGAGCTTTGGCTGTCGCATCGCCGGTAGTAGGGAGCGGGCGTACATGCCCATGCCGGACGATGCGCAGGACTGGTATCGCAGCGTGCTCGACGACGATGGCGTGGTGCGCAACAGCGTCGCCCGCATAGAAGACGGCGTGCTGCACATAGAACAGGGCCCTTTGGTGGGGCAAGAGGCCCGAGTTAAAAAGATCGACCGTCATAAGCGCTGGTGCCTGGTGGACGTAGGCGAAGGAGACTCCGCATTTAGGGAGCTGCTTGCGCTCGACGTGCCCAGCAAAACGTAAGGGAGACGTTGCACCGGCAAATCATTCGTTTTTTGAATTCATGGACGGGGGGGGTTCCTGGGGACAGGGACGTAAGTTTTATCGTGACTGCTAATAAAGAAGTGACAGAGAGCAATGCGCCCGTAGGGGCGGCGCTGATTGCTCAAGCCATGGACCGGCGTGAAGGCGCCGGTCGATATAAGGCCATGCAATCCATCATGGACTGGGACAACTCGCGCCTGGTCTACCACGCCGTCAAGCGCGCGTTCGACATCGTTTTCAGTGGCTGCGCGCTGGCCGTCATCGCCATACCCAGCCTGGTGCTGGCCACGGCCATCCGCCTGGAGAGCGAGGGCAACCCCTTCTACAGCCAGATCCGCGTGGGCCAGACCCACCGCGACGGCAGCCTGTCAACCTTTCGCATGTGGAAGTTCCGATCAATGTACAGGGACGCCGACGAGCGCCTCGCCGAGCTCAGGGAGCAGAACGAGATCGCCGGCGCCATGTTCAAGATGAGGGAGGACCCCCGCGTCACCAAGATCGGCAGGTTCATCCGCAAGCACTCCATCGACGAGTTCCCACAGTTCCTCAACGTATTCCTGGGTCAGATGTCCGTCGTCGGCCCGCGCCCGCCGCTGCCGAACGAAGTCGCGGAGTACACCGAGTACGACCTGCAGAGGCTAGCGGTGAAGCCAGGTATTACGGGGCTCTGGCAGGTTACGGAGCGAAACTCCACCGGGTTCGACGGCATGGTCCGCCGTGATCTCGAGTACATAGCCAAGCGCGGAATCGTCATGGATCTCAAGATCGTCCTCCTCACGGTTCTGGAGGTCTTCAACGGAAGCGATGCGTACTAATGCCTAACTCTAATGCTCGATTCGAATCGGAGAAGAAAATGAAGATTGCCGTCGCCGGTACCGGCTACGTCGGCCTGTCCCTCGCCGTCCTGCTCTCGCAGCACAACGAGGTCCATGCGCTGGACATCGTTCCCGAGAAGGTCGAGAAGATCAACAACTTCGTGTCGCCCATCCAGGACAACGAGATCGAGCGCTTCCTAGCAGAGGCAAAGGCGGGGGAGCGCGAACTCGACCTGCACGCCACCGTCGACGTGGTCGAGGCCTACGCTGGCGCCGACTTCGCCGTCATCGCCACGCCCACCAACTACGACTCAGACAGGAACTTCTTCGACACGAGCTCCGTCGAGGCCGCCATCGCCGCCGTGCGCTCGGTGAACCCGGACGCCTGGATCGTCATCAAGTCGACGATCCCCGTCGGCTACACCGCGGGCCTTCGCGAGAGGTTGGGCGACAGCAAGATCTTCTTCAGCCCGGAGTTCCTGCGCGAGAGCAAGGCTCTCTACGACAACCTGCACCCCAGCCGCATCGTGGTTGGCGCGCCGAAGGAGGACGCCGACGCAGTGACCGCCGCCGAGCACTTCGCCGGCCTGCTCGCGCAGGGCGCCGACCCCGCCGAGCTCGATCGCGTCAACGCCGACGGCTCGAAGGGCATCCCCGAGCTCGTGCTGGGCACCACCGAGGCCGAGGCCGTCAAGCTCTTCGCCAACACATACCTGGCGCTGCGCGTGGCCTACTTCAACGAGCTCGACACCTACTGCGAGGTCCGCGGCCTCAACACTCGCGACGTCATCGACGGCGTGTGCCTGGAGCCGCGCATCGGCAGCCACTACAACAACCCCAGTTTCGGCTACGGCGGCTACTGCCTGCCCAAGGACACCAAGCAGCTGCTGGCCAACTACAAGGACGTACCGCAGAACCTGATCGAGGCCATCGTGGAGGCCAACCGCACCCGCAAGGACTTCGTCGCCGACGAGGTGCTGCAGATGGTGTGGGGCCGCGTGTACGCCGGCAAGGAGAAGCCGGTCGTGGGCGTATACCGCCTGACGATGAAGTCCAACTCCGACAACTTCCGCGCGAGCTCCATCCAGGGCATCATGAAGCGCGTGAAGGCCAAGGGCGTGCCCGTGGTGGTCTACGAGCCCACGCTGGACGCGCCGGAGTTCTTCGGCTCCGAGGTGACCCACGACCTGGAGGCCTTCAAGGCCGGCTGCGACGTGATCGTCGCCAACCGCTGGAGCGACGAGCTCGCGGACGTGGCGGACAAGGTCTATACACGCGACCTGTTTAAACGAGACTAGGTGGTATGAATGGCAAATAGAAAAGTCCTCGTCACCGGAGCCGCCGGCTTTATTGGTGCGTTCCTCGTCAAGAAGCTGCTCGAGGAAACCGATGACACGATCGTCGGCCTCGACAACCTCAACAGCTACTACGACCCCGGCATCAAGGAAGCGCGCCTGCGCATGCTGGCCGAGGTAGACACCGACGGCCGCTTCGCCTTCGTTCGCGGCGACCTGTGCGATGCCGCCCTCATCGAGCGCCTGTTCGCGGAGAACGGCTTCGATGTCGTTGTGAACCTTGCCGCACAGGCGGGCGTCCGCTACTCCATCGAGAACCCGCGCGCCTACCTTGAGAGTAACCTCGTGGGCTTCTTCAACGTGCTCGAGGCCTGCCGCCACCACCCGGTGAGGCATCTTGTCTACGCGAGCTCCAGCTCGGTCTACGGCGGCAACAAGAAGGTTCCGTTCTCCGAGGAGGACCGCGTCGACTCGCCGGTTTCGCTCTATGCCGCCACCAAGAAGTCTAACGAGCTCATGGCGGCCGCCTACTCAAAGCTCTATTCCATCCCGGCCACCGGCCTCCGCTTCTTCACGGTTTACGGCCCCATGGGCAGGCCCGACATGGCCTACTTCGGTTTCACCGAGAAGCTGCGCCGCGGCGACACCATCAAGATCTTCAACATGGGCGACTGCCGCCGCGACTTCACCTACGTTGACGACATCGTCGAGGGCGTCAGGCGCGTCATGGACGCCGCCCCCGAGGTGAAGATGGGCGAGGACGGGCTGCCGCTCGCCGCGCACCGCGTCTACAACATCGGCAACTCGCACCCCGAGAACCTTCTCGACTTCGTCGACACGCTGCAGCGCGTGCTGGTGGAGGAGGGCGTGCTCCCGGTCGACTATGACTTCGAGTCCCATAAACAGCTCGTGCCCATGCAGCCCGGCGACGTTCCCGTCACCTACGCCGACACCACGGCGCTCCAGCGTGACCTTGGCTACAAACCCGCGACGCCGCTCGAGGACGGCTTGAGGGCCTTCGCCAAGTGGTATCGCGAGTTTTACGGGGGTTGTTGCTAGCGTGCGGATAGCAATGATTGGACATAAGCGATTTGGATCTCGTGAAGGCGGGGTCGAAGTTGTTGTTACGGAGCTGGCTCGTCGCATGGCCGAACTAGGCCATGAGGTTACATGCTACGACCGTTCTGGTTCTGACGTGATGACTGGAGAGTCGACATCTCTTTCCGAGCGTGTTGTTGACGGCGTGCGCATTGTGCCGGTTAAGACAATTGATAAGAAGGGCCTCGCTGCACTTTCTTCGTCTTATTTTGCGACTCGACAGGCGATTAAGGACCGTCCTGACGTGATTCATTACCACGCCGAAGGCCCCTGTGTTCCACTGCCCCTTGCCCGTCGGGCAGGAATTCGCACTGTTGCAACGATTCACGGTCTTGACTGGCAGAGGGCCAAGTGGGGACGACTTGCTAGCACTTATATCAAGATGGGCGAGAAGGCGGCTGCAACACAATCGAATGAGCTGATTGTCCTGTCGTCGTCTGCGGAGGGCTACTTCAAGCAGGAATACGGTCGCGAGGCCACTCTCATACACAATGGAGTGGAAATACGAGAGCGTATTGATGCCAGTTTAATCGCTGAACGTTGGGGCCTATCTCGTGGCGACTACATCTTGTATCTTGGTCGACTGGTGCCCGAAAAACGCTGCGATTTGCTCGTCGATGCTTTCCGGCAGCTCGATACCGATAAACGTTTGGTCATTGCTGGCGGTGGTTCTGACACCGATGCATTTGAGATTGAGCTTAGAAAGCGGGCTGGTTCTGACCCGCGCGTTATTTTTACCGGATTCGTCACGGGTGACCTTCTAGCCGAGCTCTATTCGAATGCATATGTCTACGTGCTCCCTTCCGATGTGGAAGGTATGCCCCTTTCTCTTATGGAAGCCATGTCCTACGGGACATGTTGCGTTACGAGCGATGTGCCCGAATGCGCTGACGTTCTTGGAAGCTCCGGCGTAACTTTTGCCAAAGGCAACGTTTCTGAGCTTACTTGCGTCCTTCGCAGCCTTCTGGATAATCCGGAAAGGGTCAACAAGCTCGGCGAGAGTGCTCGCGAGCGCGTGAGAAATAACTATGACTGGGATTCCGTGGTCGAACGGACCCTCGAGCTTTATCAAGGAGAGGCCCGATGAAGATAATCTTGGCGAATTATCGCTACTATGTCTCGGGCGGTCCCGAGATTTATATGTTCAACGTTAAGCGCCTTCTCGAAGATGCTGGGCATACTGTTATTCCGTTTTCGGTCCGCAGCCCGCTCAATGAGGATACACCATATTCTCGTTATTTTCCCCATGGGAAGAGCGAGTCGGGTGACGCCTACTTTAGCAACGTTAAGAAGACTCCGAAGAACGTCGCTCGTTTGCTCTCCTGCGCTTTCTATAACCGCGAGGCATATGAGAATCTGCGACGTCTTATCCGGGACGAGAGGCCGGACGTCGTCTACGTCCTGCAACAGATTAACGCGCTTTCTCCGAGTATCTTCAAGGCTTGTCACGATGAAGGCGTAAGGGTTGTCCACAGGCTTTCGGATTTCAATATTATGTGCCCCCGTTCCGATTTTCTCTGCAACGGGGAGGTCTGTACGGCTTGTATCAACGGTGATTACTCCAAAGCCGCCGATATGTCCTGCTGCCACGGCTCGAGGGCCACAACTGCAGTGCGTATCGCGTCAATGAAGTTCCACCGCCGCAAGCGCCTTTTTGATTATGTTGATGCATTTGTCTGTCCCTCTGCATTCACGGCGTCTCTTCTGGAAAAGTCCGGTGTGCCGGAAGAGAAAATCAATGTTGTTCCGACGTTTACTATGGCTCCTTCTCTGTTTGAGGACGGTCCTACCGCGGGAAAGTACTCTCTCTATCTTGGTAGGATCAGTCCCGAAAAGGGCGTTGATCTAACCGTAGGCGCCGCCATGTGTAACAGCGGTGTAAGGCTTAAGATCACCGGGCGTACCGACGACGAGTACGCTGCGTCAATTAAAGCGGCTGTAGAAGAGGCCGGTATATCGGACCGCGTGGATTTCGTGGGTTTCGTCAAGGGTGAAGAGAAGGAACGCCTTATCGATGGCGCCGCATGCGTTCTCTGCCCTTCGACTTGGTTTGAGAACATGCCCAACACGGTGCTCGAGGCCTACGCACATGGCAAGCCGGTTGTCGTTTTCGATATCGGCTGCATGCCGGAGTTGGTGGAGAACGGGGAGACGGGGTCCGTGCTTCCCCTGGGCGACGTTGATGCGCTTTCGAAAACCATCGCCTTTTACCTGGAGAATCCGGATGAAGCCCGACGCCAGGGTATGAATGGCCGCAATAAAGTGCTTACGAAATATACACCGCAGAACCATCTCGAAAAGCTTGAAGCGATTCTTGATCCTGCCTGCGCCAAGAAAGAGGACTAATCCACATGGCTGATAAGAAACTCAACGGTACCGTCATCGTCACCTATCGGTGCAACGCGCGCTGCACCATGTGCAACCGCTACAAGGCTCCCAGCCGCCCGGAGGAGGAGCTCTCCATCGAGACCATTAAGAAGCTCCCCAAGATGTACTTCACCAACATCACCGGCGGCGAGCCCTTCATCCGCCAGGACCTCAAGGACATCGTGCGCGAGCTCTACAAGAAGTCCGACCGCATCGTGATCTCCACCAACGGCTTCTTCACCGACCGCATCATCGACCTGTGCGAGGAGTTCCCCAACGTCGGCATCCGCATCTCCATCGAGGGCCTGCAGCAGACCAACGACAAGATCCGCGGCCTGGATAACGGCTACAACCGAGGATACGCCACGCTCAAGAAGCTCGTCGAGCTCAAACACCCCGACGTGGGCTTCGGCATGACGGTGCAGGACCTCAACGCGCCCGACCTGGTGCCGCTCTACAAGATCTCGGACGAGCTGGGCATGGAGTTCGCCACGGCGTCGCTGCACAACAGCTTCTACTTCGTCGAGGCAAAGAACATCATCCACGACCGCCCCATGGTGGCGAAGAACTTCGAGGACCTGGTCAACGAGCTGCTCAGGTCCAACAGCCCCAAGAAGTGGTTCCGCGCCTACTTCAACCACGGCCTCATCAACTACATCTACGGTCAGCCGCGCCTGCTGCCGTGCGACATGGCGTTCGACACCTTCTTCATCGATCCCTACGGCGACGTCATGCCCTGCAACGGCACCAAGGACAAGGAGGTCATGGGCAACCTCAACGAGGAGTCCTGGGACGAGCTCTGGAACTCCGACCAAGCTGAGAAGGTTCGCACGAAGGTCCGCCACTGCGACCGCAACTGCTGGATGATCGGCTCGGTGAGCCCGGCCATGCACAAGTACATCTGGAAGCCCGGATGGTGGGTACTCAAGCACAAGGTGAAGGCGCTGTTCACCAAGAGGCCCTATGACATGCATGAGCTCAAGATCGTGCGCGACTACGAGGAGGGTCGCGTGACCAAGGAGCAGCTCGACGCCTGCTCGACTTGCGACCTGTGCGCCAAGATCAACGATGGTTTGTCCGAGGCGTCGAAGGCGGACGCTCACGTGTATGAAACGCATGAGGCAATGTAGGGGTATAGCGTTGTCGGCCTCTGGCCTTACTTTTTTGCGCGACGATAGCAAGTTTTCTTAGTTATTTTGCTCGGAAGACAAGTCATCTTTTTTTTCTACTCGCAAGAGGAGGTATCTAAGCTTGCATTGCCCGAAGATGCGGGGCAAAGGTGAATTTGCGTTTGGCGTTATAGCTCTTTTCGTCTGCTTATTTGCTTATTGCTCTTCTCTGATAACTTATAGAATTAGTTTTGTTATTTTTGCTTTGAGTATCATGCTGATGATTGCCATTGCCGTTCGAAGTGGCAGGATTGTGTCCTTTGATCTGAGGGCAATCGTGCCACTATTGCCATGGGGCGCGGTTGCTGTCATGGCTGCTATCGGATTTGTACTGGGCGGTGGGTACGACCTCTCTGCAACTATTGCCCTTGTCTCCGTAGTTGTTATTAGTTATTTTGCAGCTGAAAACCCTAATTGGATTCTCCCTGCCGTTAAAGTTTTTATTGGGGTTTTACTCATTTTTGCATTGGCAACTATTGCCTGCTATGTAGCGCCTCAGCTCTATACTGGTTTTATAAAACCGACGTTCTATTCAAATGTGCCAATGGCAATGGACTATCGATCGGGTTTAGCGTCACACTATAGTCATAATGGAACTTTCTGCACGATAGGCTTAATACTCGCTTCCTCTATGTCCTTTTATGGCAGCGAGTCAAGTTCAACTAAACGGTTCTACGGCATTCTTGCGTTAATTTTCTTTATTGCTCTTGTTTTGACTACAAAAAGGGCTCATTTGTTGTGCGGGATTTTTGCTATTGGTTTGGTTTACTTGCTTTCTGGCAATAGCCATAAATATCTTAAGGCTATTGGAGTCACGGTATTGGTGCTGCTTGCCGTGGCTATCCTTGCGCCTCTTGTTCCTGGCGTTGAGGCGACAATCGAAAGATTGAATTCAACCTTTTCCAGTGGTACCAGCTTCGAGGACAACGTTAACAATAGGACATTTCTTTGGAATTACGCCCTAAATGGCCTTTCCCAGGCACCCTTATTTGGTCATGGCTGGACTAGCTACTGCTATCGTTGGCCTGACGGTTTTACTATTACATATATGGCGCACAATGAGCTCCTTAATCTTTTATATGAAACCGGGTTTTTTGGAACTGCCTTGGTTCTTGCTAGCTGTCTAACAAGTTTTGTATTGACCTTCACGACTATTTCGAGGGTTGTGGAGGGGCAACAAAAAGCTTTTCTACGCCTTTCACTTTGCATTCAGGTTTTCTTTTTAAGCTATGCGTTCACGAGCGGAGCTCTATTCACAACGATTCCAAACCTGATTACGTATTTCTTTGCTATCGCGATAACTTGCAGCCTCCGGTGGAATTCAATTTCCCGCCAAAATGCTGCGTAAGAGCAACGGAGATAATTAATGGGAAAAATTAGTAAAGCAGTTCAGTATATGAAGCATCCTTTGAGAGCTTACTCATTAATCTCAAAATGGGGATGGACTCGCTGCTTGCCTGATGAAATTCACTTAAAAATAATGTATAGGGCGCTGATTGGAAAGAATATCAATCTGGATAATCCAAAAGGCTTTAACGAGAAGCTGAACTGGCTAAAGCTTCATGATCGTAACCCTCTCTACAATATCCTTGTTGACAAGCTGGCTGTTAAGCAGTGGGTCGCTGACAAAATTGGCGCTCAATACGTTTCTGAGACTTATGACTCTTGGGACCGTGTCGAGAGCATAAACCTCGAGAATCTTCCCAATCAGTTCGTGCTTAAGACGAATCATGACAGCGGCGGAGTTGCTATCTGCCGCGACAAGTCCTCGTTTGATTTTGATGCGGCCAAGAGGGTTCTTCGTAGACACCTCAATAGTAATTATTTTTGGTGGACAAGGGAGTGGCCCTATAAGGATGTTACCCCCATGGTCATGGCGGAGGAGTATCTCGAGGATGAAGGCCTCGATACTGGCCTAGTTGACTATAAAGTCACGTGCTTTAACGGAAATCCTCGACTTATTGAGGTGCATAGGGGCAGGTTTGGTGAACATACTTGCAACTATTACGATCAGGATTGGAATCCAGTCTCCATTGATTGGGCTGGCATTCCAGTTTCTCCTGTTGAGGTTGAGCGTCCTGAAAAGCTTGAGAAAATGCTCGAGTTGAGCAGTGTCCTCACCAGGGGAATTCCGCAAGTGCGTTGTGATTGGTACGTACTGGGCGATCGCTTGGTTTTCGGAGAGTTAACGCTGTTTAATGGGGCCGGACTTGACCCCATTGATGAGAAAAACGATTTATGGCTCGGATCGCTCATTGATTTGTCGCTTGCCTATGGGGATCAATAATTCGTTTAGAAGCACGATAAGGTGATGATTAATATGAGAATTGGTATCGTTACATTATTTGGCAATTTTAATTACGGCAATAGACTTCAGAATTATGCGCTTCATACCGTTTTGAGCCAAATGGGGCATGATGTAGATACGCTCGTTACTCTTGAAAAATCATCTGCACTTAAATCCATTTTTCACAAGTATTTTGAAAAGGAGAACGGTGCGATAAGGTTCAGGACTAAAAAGGAGCGTGGTCGCGATGCCGCTTTTTCTAAGTTTACAGATTCTCTAATTCCTACAAGAATTATTTCAACGAACGGCAGTGGTATTTCGTCTCAATTGAATGATGAGTACGACTATTTTGTTGTCGGAAGTGACCAGGTCTGGAATCCCCTTTGGTGGGGCGATTCGCTGGAGTGCAGATGCGCCAATGATTATCTTCTTCAATTTGCCGACGCTAATAAACGAGTAGCATACTCAGCCAGTTTTGGCCTGGCATCTCTTCCCGAGAATTGGGCGTCTTCCTTTAAGGAAGCTCTTGAATGTTATTCGGATATTAGTGTGCGAGAAGATGCCGGAGCTCGCATTGTAGAGGAACTGACTGGTCGAAAAGTGCCGGTTACCCTAGATCCGACCATGCTTTTGACTGCAAATCAATGGCGTAAGATAGAAAAGCCTGTGGCTTGCAAGCAGAAGTACGTATTTCAATTTAATCTTGGCGAGCAGTCTGATGCTCAGGTTAAATTGACGGCGGAGTTGAAGTCGCTCGGGTATGAAATTATTGACTACATGAATCCTAACTGTCGCTATTTTGGCGGTGATCCTTCGGATTTCCTTTCTTATATCGATAAGGCCGACTGTGTCTTAACCGATAGTTTTCATGCATCGGTTTTTTCGATTTTGTTTAAGCGTCCCTTTGTCGTTTTTGATCGTAAACATGCGAACGGTTCCAACATGAACAGTCGTATTAACACCTTGCTGCAGATGTGTGGCCTCGAGGAACGGTGGGGTATTTCGGATGCGACAAACGCGCTTAACTGCGACTATTCTGGAATCGACCGTGCTATAGATATTCGCAGGGCATATTCCAATTCATACTTATTAGACGCTTTGTCACGTTAAATTCGTCCCTTCAGTTATCGGAGAACACATGTCTCTCAAATCAGATGTTAAAGATGGCTTATATGATGTCTTAGAGAACGTCAAGATTCATCGCGCTCGACATGCAGAAATTACAAAGTTTAAAGATCCCAAAAGAAAATCTATTCTCAGTGATGTCGAGCTCTCTTCCGAGCAAATGCGTGCCATCGACAAGTTTTATGTTGAGAACTATGGTAGAAAAATCCCTTACACATGGCATCGGCATAATCTTGCAATTTCTGGCAAGTTCGATGTCAGGTTTTTTCCGGAACTCCTGTTTATCCCTGAGTTCGAACGATATATGAATATGCCGGTGGCGTATGCCACCGTATTTGAGGATAAGAATCTTCTTCCATTGTTTGCCGAAAGAGCTGGGGTTAGAACTCCACGTCCAATCGTTACAAGCACGTCTGGGGTTCTTCGCAATTCCGACTTCAAAGAGATTTCCAAAGAGACTGCACTTAATTTAATTGACAACTGTGGTGCTTGCTTTGCAAAACCGACAGTAGGGACTTGTTCGGGCGAAGGCTGCGGGTCTTATTGCTTTGCTTCCGGTGTCGATGCTGCGACGGGTACTACTGCTGAAGAATTATTCGAATTGCTCGGCAGTGATTTTACAGTTCAAGAAGTAATCTCATGCCATTCTTCAGTGGCTAAATTACATCCTGAGAGCGTTAATACACTGAGGATTATGACATACCGCTGGCAAGGCGAACTCCGTTCTTTACCTCTGCTGATGAGGATTGGTCGCGGAAAGAGTGCGGTGGATAATGCGCATGCTGGCGGCATGTTCATTGGCATTTCAAATGAAGGTTTGCTTGCACCATCGGCCCTTACTGAGTTTAATGATCGGTTCGAGAAACATCCTGACACGGGGGTTGTTTTTCAGGGATATAAGATTGCTGGTGTTCCCGGTGCTATTGATGCGGCGAAGCGCATGCATTCGTTGATGCCTCAAATGGGCCTTATCAGTTGGGACTTTACCATCGGGGAAGATGGCGCGCCGATTGTTATTGAAGCCAATATTAGGGGAGGCTCTATTTGGCTTTCCCAGATGGCGAATGGCATTCCAGGGTTTGGTGACGCAACGGCGGAAATACTTCAGTGGCTTCGTTTCATGAACAATTTGGCTCCTCACGAGCGGCTTAAATATAAATTCGGTTACAAAGATTTGGGGTAGTTGCCGCCTATGAAAGGCAAAGTATCGATAATTATTCCCGCATTTAATGTTGAGAATTATATCGGGCGTGGTGTCTCTTCTGCTCTCTCCCAGACGTATGAGGACATTGAGGTTGTCGTTGTCGACGACGGGTCGTCTGATGGCACATGGAGTGTTCTCCAGACGTATTCTGCTGATTCAAGGGTGGTGCTTTCACGCCAAGAAAACTCCGGTGTCTCTCGCGCACGTAACCATGCGCTGAATCTTGCGACTGGTGACTATGTTATCTTTCTCGACTCTGATGACTGGCTTGAACCTGAAGCATGCGAGCAGATGATGCGGATGCAAAGCCTTAAACCGGGTGCCCTAATTGCTGCAGATGCAAATTTTGTTTCTGTGGTTAACGGCTTGGAGGTTTGCGGCAATCAGGTTGTCGACATGTCCATTGAGGATCTATCCTCCGATGCCGCTATTCTCCGCTTTGGAGTTTACAATTCGATACATATCGGCAGTTCCTGCTATAAGCTTTTTTCTCGTGAGTTAATTGAACGGTGCGGCTTAAGGTTTGACGAGCGGATTGCCCATACCGAGGATGGTCTTTTTGTATTTACCTATCTTAAGGTATGTCGCGGCCTTCACTATGAGCCCCTTGCGTTGTGGAATATTTTGGATCGCCCTGGAAGCGCTACCACCAGCGGCTTCAACCATAGTTTGCTAAGCTCTCTCGATGCTATTGATCAGATGATTGGTTATCCAGGGAACAGTCCTGAGATTGTTAGTCATCTTCGTCAGTTCAAGGTTCATGAGGCTTTGAGGATTCTTGGAATGGGTATCGATTCGGGCCAAATGAGTTCGAACGAGGAAGATCGACTATTTAACGCTATTAGGTTTACCGAGTGTGACAGTCCTCAGCTAAGTGGTGTCGATAGGGTGCGTAGAGCGATGTATCTTAACGCTCCACGAATTGTTTCGAGGGCATTTAATTCAACATTGCGTGCCGTAAAGAAGAGGAAATGAGAATGACTCAGCAAGAACAGTCGGGAAGGGCTGATAGGGCACCAGAAATCATCTCTCTGGGTGATTCCTGCTGTGGATGCGGCGCCTGCTCTGCCAAATGCCCGAAGGGATGTCTTTCGATGACGCCGGACGAGGTGGGCTTCTTAAGGCCCAGCTTCAATTCCGACCTATGTATCGGGTGTGGTGCTTGTGACTCGACTTGCCCCGTATTAAGTCGCAATCCCGTTGTCGAGCCTGTTGAAGTGTCTTGGGCCAAGTCTCTTTCAAGTGATGTTCTCCAGCAATCATCGTCTGGAGGGCTCTTTGGTGTGCTTGCCGATGCTGCTATTGAGTCCGAGGGTGTTGTCGTTGGGGCTTCTTTCCAGGAGCACTGCCATACGGTTCGACATGAGTGTGTTACTGATTTAGAGGGTCTCAAAAGACTCCAGCGATCAAAATATGTACAAAGCGAGATTCCTGCTTCTCTTTATCGAGAGGTCAAGGACTATCTTCTGGCGGAACGCTTAGTTTTCTTTACGGGCACTGCTTGCCAGGTTTCTGGCATGAGGAACTATCTGGGCAAGCTAGCAGATTCTGCTTTCTTTATTTCTGCTGACGTTATCTGCCACGGCGCCCCATCGCCTCTGCTCTGGAGAAAATGGATTGATTTCCAGTCTTCTGCCCAAAACTCTGTAATTGATGATGTCAATTTCCGGAGTAAGACGACCGGATGGTCGTCTTACTCCGTCCTTTACTACGCAAGGACGGAGAAAGACGATCAACGCGTCTTAGGTGGCCGCTTTGGTGACGATTGGTATATGAGAGCATTTTTGGACAACGCGTCGTTGCGTTCTTCATGTTTTGATTGTCCGGCAAAGCGCTCTTGCGGGTCAGATTTAACTCTTGGTGATTTTTGGGGATTCCCCTCCATTCATCCCGAAGTTGATTCCTCTATGGGGGTCTCTGCCGTTCTGTGCAATACCGATAAAGGCAAGAAATGGTTCGACAGGGTATCGCCTAAGCTTGAAATAGGGCCTTCTAGCTATGAAGAGGTGATTGGCGGGAATCCTGCGCTCGCTATTTCCGTAGCCCCTCATCCTCAAAGAAATAAGTTTCTTCATGCTCTTGCCGACGGTGCGAGCATAAGGGAGCTTTCTTCGAAGTGGAGCTTTGAGGATACATTTTTGATTCGTGTGAGGCGAAAACTCAAACGGATACTCGGCAAGTAGGCTGCATTCGTTGTAATCGCTATATGGTTTGGATAGGCAGATGACTGCAGAAAGTAAATATAAGAAATTAGTTAAGAACTCTGTGGTTTTCTTTATTGGGAACCTAGGTAGCAAGGTTATCACCTTTCTCATTGTTCCCTTTTATACTTATTATTTAACGACCGCAGAGTATGGCACAGCTGACCTTGTTACCGCTACGGTCAATTTGCTCGTTCCATTTGCTATGGTTGGTATGAACGAAGCTGTTCTTCGATTCACGGTCTCGAAGGAAGCCGACGTTAAGACCATTGCGTCGAATTCGCTTCTTGTTGTTATCGCTGGCTGGGTTATTTGCTGGCTACTGTTCCCGTTGTTTCGCATGCTCAGCGTTATCGGTGATAACGTCGTTTATTTCTTGCTCTTACTTTGCTTGACCAGCTTCAACTACGTATTCATGCAGCTTCTTCGCGGAATCGGCAATTCAAAGGCATTCGCCGCCAATGGAGTGGTCATTACATTTGTTACTGCCTTTTCGAACGTACTTGCACTTGCAGTGTGGCATCTTGGTGTTGGCGGCTACCTTGCTTCTATGGTTGTTGCGCAATTCATCGGAGCTTTGCACATCATCGTGTCCTGTAGACTATGGAATTACCTTTCATTCTCCAGCTTAAATAGACATGCGCTAAATGGCATGTTGACCTACTGCATACCTCTAATTCCGAACTCGCTTATGTGGTGGATTATGTCGGCTTCCGACAGGTATGTAATACTGTTCTTCATTGGTGCCAGCGCAAACGGTATCTACAACGTTGCCCAGAAGATCCCTCAGATCGTGAACATCGTTTACAACATTTTCATGCAGGCATGGCAGATTTCCGCAATTGAAGAGCGAGAATCCGCGGACAATGCTAAGTTTCAGTCGACGGTCTTTCGCTATATTTTTGTGGTTCTTGCCGTTGCCTCGTCCCTTATTGCTGCGTCTGCTTACCCTGTCTACACGTTCCTCATGAGCTCATCGTATGAAGGCTCCTGGCAGCCAGTTGCAATGCTATCGCTTGCGAATCTCTTTTCCTGTGTTGCCGCTTTTTTTGGAACAACGTATGTCGTTACCAAAGAAAGCAAGAAGGCCTTCTCTACAACTGCTATTGGCGCCATCGTTAACATAGCGCTCACTTTGCTTCTTGTTCCGGCGTTTGGAATTATGGGCGCTGCTGGCGCTACTGCCATTAGCTATGCCGTTATCGCTGCAGTGCGCGCGCGTGATACACGTAAGTTTATTAAACTTGATTTTCACAGGGGAGAGATTGCTGCCAGCTTTATTCTGATTGGCGCCCAAGTGGCTTTGTCTTTTGCACCGTTCTCTCATGGCATTCTAATTGCAGAGTTCATGCTTTTCTTCGCCCTTCTATTCGTTCTTAGGAACGGTCTCTTAGACATTGCTCGCAAGGGCATGAAGGTAGTTGGAAAGCGTAAGCAATCTGCTTAAGCGGTGTCTGATTGGGCATTTACTCGTTTGAGCACTGCTGAATACTGTGAAACAGTACCGAAGAAATTGCACATGGGTGCCGGGGCAAGCATGAGCCTCAGCGCCCATTTTGGGTAGTTTGCCGTGTGATCGGAGTGGGCGATTGCCATGAGCTCGTCGGTCAGGCCAAAGTACAGATGGCGCTGGTCCAGGTCTCCGTACCAGTTTTCGCTGGTGTCGTCCCAGGTTAGGTCCATCTGGCACCATTTGCCGCCGATCTTTACGGCGTTCCAGGTGTGGCCGTTGCCGGTGATGCGGCCGTTGGCGATGCCCGCGGCGTCAAGGAGCTTGGAGTAGATGCGCTGGTAGCTCTCGCAGGTGCCTTGGTGGCGGGTGAGGCCGCTCTCGGCGCTGCACCAGTTGAGGCTGTGGTCGTACTCCAGCTGGTCGAGCGTCCAGTCGTGGAGCCACAGCGCCATGTCGTATTCCGAGCCGTTCGTCTCTTGCCTGCACTGGGTTACGGCGTCGTTGACGATCTGCGTGACGCTTGGGCGGGCGGGGTCGTTTACGGTCACCTCCGCCGTGGTGCGCAGGTAGTAGATCCCCTTGTCGTTTTGGGGGTCGTTTCTGTCGTTGTCCATAAAGTAGAAGTAGATGCGGTACGTGCCCGATGCCGTGAAGTCGAAGGTGAAGTCGTGGCCCGCGGTGCCCAGGCTGTAGTAGCTGGCCCATGCCGGGCGCGACGGGTCGCAGACGCTTTCCTGGCTGCCGCCGTCCCAGTAGGTGGGCACGTCCATGCGCGCCTTGGCCTGGGACGAGCCGTTGGTCTGGGTTACGTGGAAGGTCGTCGCGGTGCCCGCGGGGGCGTCGTTCCACGAGACGGTGAAGGTGACGCCGTTTTGGGTTGCGGTGGCGGAGTGGGCGTAGGTGGTTTGTGGCGCGGTTGAGATTGCGGCGGTGTGGGGGTGGTTTGGGCGCTAAGGGATGGGGCGGGGGTGCCGGTTGCGGTGGGGATGCCTGTTGCGGCGGCGGTGCCGGGCGTGGCGGCGGTGCCGTTGGCGCTTTCCGTGTTGACGGCGCTGGTGCCGGTGGATGTTGCGGTGCTGTCCTCTACGGTATCTGCTGTCGCATTTGTGTCCGTGCCGTCTTCAGCCTTGCCTGTGTCGCTGCTCATGGCGTCGGCTTGCGCTTGCTGCTCGGCTGTTGTCGGAGGCTGAATCGCCTCCGCGATGGCTACCATAGGCATCGTCGCGCCGACCATGGACGCGCACGCGATCGCGCAGAGCAGGTAGTAAAGGGGTCGTTTCATAGCGGAGCCTCTCGGTGAGCAGCCAATAGGGTCCGAAGGCAGCTCCAGGCCGGCACTCCGCACATATTTTGTTGGGTTTATTTTACGGGAACACCAGTCAACATCAGCGAACTTTCTGGATTAAGTTGGGGAGGGGGAGGGAGCGGGCCAGTTTTAGTCCTCGACGGCGCTCTGACCCGAGCTGGGTTGACTACACGCGATGCGGCAGCTTCAACATGAGGCCGTCTTCCGCTTCTTCGAGACTCGGCACTGAGGCCTTTCAGGAAAAGCCAGCGAGGCTGCTGCCTAGTTTATTGCGGCTTACGACCGGGCAATAAGCAGGCGTCTCAACATGTTGGTCAAGCAAAATCTTTTGTTAATTTCGAACAGGTATTCGATGTGGATGACTTTGTACCGGGCGAAAGTGATTGAGTCTAATTATGTTTTCATGCAGGTCAAGGGTGCTGTCTACAAGGGGATGAGTTGACTCGTAATTTCGCGTGAATAAGTTCCGCATTATTTTAGCTGCGTTTACCTGTTAAAACACAACATCTTGTGCTCATCATCAAAAAAGAAAACAGGATATGGAACTGGCGAAGGGCTACAATTGAAACAACGAGAAGCGTCGTTTCCCCATTACAACCTAATTGTTCGGAAGGAGTCGGATGGAATAGTTGTCAAAATCGAGGCCATATTGATGGTCCATTAAATTTCTTTAGGGGCGTGTGCGCTTATTGGTCAACAGCAGTATGCGCCCCCGTTTGTTCAAATCATTTTCAAATAGCTCTTCTTCAAGAACCTGACACTTGCGTGGCGGGGTGGGTTAGTTTGTAAAAAATGCGAAGGATGGCTTTTGGATTATTGGAGGTGCGTAATTATTGGCCAATAACTATCTAGATGATTTGCTTGGAAAAATCTCTGCTTACGATCTGTTCAATGTGCTCTTACCGGGTGCACTCGTAACATATTCCGTCAGTCAGATGCCGTTGGGCAGTTGTATCGACTGCTCTAACTGGTTGGCACTATTTGTGATGAGTTATGTTCTCGGTCTTATTGCGTCGCGGATTGGCTCTCTTTGCATTGAACCGTTGGTCCGCAAACTACAACCGACCGGAAAGCGGGACTATTCTGCCTTTGCATATGCTCAGAAACGCGATCCAAAGGTCGAGCAGCTCTTAATGATTTCAAATATGTATCGCAGCCTGGCGGGGGCCGGTGTCCTGCTCGTAATTATTCTGCTTGCATCATTGTTGCCGGAATCTCATCGGCTTCCAGCGGCGCTGTGCTCTTTTATCGCCTTATTTGTTGCCTCCTGGATCAAGCAGGAACGGTATGTAGAAAAACGAATCAACTTCAATCTTGAGGAGTGTGATAACCATGAGCGAGATTAAGTCTCTATCCGTTGATAACGGCGACATGTTTTATATCAATCACAATACTGATAACTTCAGCATGATTGACTGTAATATTACCGATGAGCGTAAGTCGGAAATCCTTGATGAGGTCAAAAACCTTGCAGGGAAAAAGGGCGTCGTTCGTTTTATCAGTACGCATCCGGACCAAGATCATATTCAGGGTATTGAGTATCTTGATGAGCTCGGGCTTATTAAGAATTTCTATTACGTTGACAATAATGTCTCCAAGTCCACGGAGACTGAGAGTTTCAAAAAGTATAAAGATCTGAAGGAGTCGTCGTGCGCTTACAAAATATACAAGGGGTGTAAGCGCAAATGGATGAACGTTTCTGATGGTGAGCGCGGTTCTGCTGGGATTAGCGTCCTCTGGCCCGATGTGAATAATGAGACCTTTCGGGATGCTTTGCGGGATGCCGAAAGCTCTGATAAACCCAATAATATTTGTCCTGCGATTGTCTACTCTCTTGATGAAGGGGTCCGTGCGCTTTGGCTTGGTGACATGGAGAATGACTACATGGAGGCGATCGAAGATGACATTGCGCTTTCGCCTGTGGACATTCTTTTTGCGCCGCATCATGGACGGAAGTCCGGTCGCGTCCCTAAGACATGGCTGGATAAGTTGGAGCCTCGGTTGATTGTTGTAGGAGAAGCCCCGTCAGACGAGCTTGATTATTACTCGAATTGCAACACTTTGACACAGAACAGCGCTGGCGATATTTTATTCTGTTGCGAGACCGGTAAGACTCATGTCTATGTTGGAGCTCCTTCTTATAGCGTCAATTTCTTGGGTGAAGACCCTAATGCTCCGCGAGTGAAGGGTGCGCTGCATTATTTGGGCTCTTTTGATTGCGGTGACCGTTAGTCCTGCTGTCGTCTCGTTCATTCGTGGCCTGCCCACGCTTTTACCCGACAGGCCTAGATGTGTCCTTTCATCTCATTGAGATGGTGTAGGATATTGTCCTGTGATACAAAAGCTCTACGGGAGCTTTAAGGGTGACGCTTTCGACAAGAGAGTGTTGCCCTTTTTTCATGAGTGTAATGATGTGTATTTAGGCGTTTTGTTAATAGGGTTACGCGGGATGCCCTGGAATGCCTCGGCGGTTGAGCTTAGATTTGAGGCACCGTAAAAGACGTTACCGTGCGGGGAATGTTATGTGCTGTCAACGATGTCGCTCTCTCGCACCGTGAACATGCGGAAAACGGCAAGAGCCAGCTGGCGTAGATACCCGTCCCGTACGCTAAAGACGCTTCCAATGAATCACCCTGCTCGCCGGGTAGATCATGGTAGTAGCTGGCTGCGTTTATATAGAGGCGTTCGTCCGTCAGCTTACCAATGTACGCCTCTTTGGGTGCGAACTTCAGTGTCCCAAAGCTCTTTCGCCTGGGTGTGCGGGGCGACCAGAAAGCCAGGTGGGTCAACGGTCCTGCTGTGTGCGCTTCGTTTTTTGTCCGCGCCAGTGCTTACACTTTTGAAAAAACGGCACGAGGGCTTCTGTCACATATCTCATGCTGTAGACACATCGGCAAGTTCAGAGTTGAAGGCGAGGTGATTATGAAAGGTAGAAATCAGCACATTACGAAGCGTTCGGATGGCAATTGGCAGGTTAAGGGCGAAGGGGCATGTCGCGCTTCTTTCGTTACGACAACGCAGAGCGAGGCAATAAAGCTCGGTCGACGCATCTGCTCCAATCAAGAGTCGGAGTTGATCATCCATCGTCGTGACGGCAGAATCCGCGCAAGGGATTCCCATGGCCACGACCCCTTCCCACCGAGGGGATAAGGGGTCGGCTCCATGCCGACAACGGCCCGTTATATCGCGTCCGTTGTCGCTAAATGACTTCTTCATTGTGGCGAAATACGAGCTTGGGGCTATTTTACCTGAATTGGTTGTTTGGTCTCTTCAAAGGGTTGATTTGGGGGATTCGTGGTATTGGATTGACGGACCCCGAGTTCTCCCTTAAAGTAATCGTTGTGATGAGGCCTTGCGACGGTACGTCCGGCTTGGTCCGTGGGAACCGCCGAAAGGCGGTTTTCGCGTTTAAGGGGTCCTAATGGATAAACCATTTAAATCTATTGATGAGCAGATTGCTATTCTTGAAAGCCGTGGACTCGAATGCGATAACAATACTCGTTTAGTTTTGGAGCGCGAGGGATACTATCCGGTTATTAACGGTTGCAAGGATTTATTTCTCGACCAGCGCGGAGATTCTTGCCACGAGCTATTCGTAAAAGGTACGAAGTTTTCTGATATATATCGTTTATTCGAATTTGACCGTTCATTGCGTCTGCTCATGTTTGAGTACTTTAACAAGGCGGAAGCGATTCTTAAAACTGTCTGTTCTTATCGTTTCGCAATGGCCCATAAAGATAGCCCGGAAGCATACCTGGATAGAAGATCTTACCGTGCTGATGCTGGTTATCGAAAAAAGATCGACACGCTCATTTGTGATTTCGAGAAGGTGCTATGTAGGTCTCAAAAATGGAAAAGCGATTATAAAAGGGACTATATTCGGCATTATGAGAATAATCACGATAATACGCCGGTATGGATTCTTATGAATTATTTGATGCTTGGTCAGGCATTCAAGTTCTACGAGTTTCAGCCAGAAAGCATGAGAAATTCCATTGCCAAGTCGTTTTCCGGTCTCTATTCTGAGACCCATGAAGTCGATAAGCGCATCAGCCCACGTAGGCTAAGACTTGCATATGATCACATTAAAGATTTTCGAAATATCTGTGCGCATGACGAGCGTCTATTCTGCGCCAGGGTATCTCCGTCTCACGATGTCAATCTAGTAGGGGTTTTAAGCGATCTTGAGCTAGTGCTGACTGAGGATGACTATAAGATTTTACGCCGAAATATACTGCTTGATGCACTTAAGTTGAGCGACGAGCTCAGCAACGATGCCAGCGCAAAAGTGCTTTTCGCTATGGGCGTTAACGATTTGCCGAGCGTGTTTCCTAAGGAAATATTGGGGTCGTAATCGACGCGAGCGATGAATTTACCCTACAAGTTGGATGCGCATGAGATCGCGCAGAGCAGGTAGTAAAGGGGTCGTTTCATAGCGGAGCCTCTCGGTGAGCAGCCAATAGGGTCCGAAGGCAGCTCCAGGCCAGCACTCCGCACATATTTTGTTGAGGTTTATTTTACGGGAACACCAGTCAACATCAGCGAGCTTTCTGGGGAATGTTGGGGAGGGGACGGATGGTGGGCCCGCTTTGGTCCCCGGCGGCGCTCTGACCCGTGCTGGGTTGACTATACGCGATGCGGCAGCTTCAACATGAGGCCGTCTTGCGCCTCTTCGAGACTTGTTACCGAGACCTTCCAGGAAAAGCCAGTGAGGCTGCTGCTCAGGTCAAGCTCTGCATGGGCGTATTCTTCGATTTTGTAGTCTTGGTTTTTCGCCGGGTTTCTTAATTGAAGGCATTTGATCCGGGGAGCGTAAAACAACAGTTTCAAATATTGTCGCTTCCTGTTCAATTTTGTCTATCTACAATTAATCGCAAGCGTATGACTTGAGGAGATTGTTTACAGGTGGAATCGGTCACTATTCTTTGGATTGTCTTTTATGTCTTTACCGGTTTGGTGAGCGTTCAGCTTGTCCGCTTTGCTGGGCCCTTGGCGATTGGAGGGCAATACACCGTCGAAGAACTGTACCCCTCCGATGAGTCGGGCAGGTTGAACGTTGCCTACCGAATTCTCGCTCCAACAATTTGTTGCCAGCTCCCCGTGTTTATTGTGGCTGCGATTTGCGATGCGTTTTCAGTTCCAGGTCCTTCGCTGCGATACATGCCCACCCTTTTCTATTGGTTGTTTCTTGGGGTAATCAAGCATGCAAGGGGTAAATTGCGGTACCGGACCCTTCCTTTCTCATTCGAGGCGTTCATGTCTCTTTTGCTGTCCGTCGCATTCGATCACTTTGTTATCGATGGCTATCTCGGAGGACAGGGGCTAGATGTGCTTGATACTTCGAGTATTGCCTTTGAGTTTGAGCTGGCATTATTTGGTGTTGTGACCTTTTGGATTTCCACCTTTTTTAAGCGTTATCAAATTAAGCGTAGCCGTGTGCGCTCATATGTCATTCCGTCATATGTTGTTCCGTCGTACTCCGTATTTAATTACTCTTCAATTGATACGGGCGAAGCCAGGCTATTCGCATACGAGCGTGAATATGGTGATCTTTTACCTCAGCGTTTTTCGAATGATCTCCTGTTGAGAAGTGTTTTCTTCGCAATTATGGCTATAGAGGATGGGAATCGTCCTGAGTTCATCCGAACGATCGAGCGTATGGCCGCTCATTTCCATTTGGCAAATACTACGGGGATAATGCAGCAGAAGAGCGAGACTCCTCTGTCTGATAGGGATAGCGTTAAACTCGCAATTCCCTATATTGAGAGCATGTGGGACCAGTTCCTTGTTGAATTCGGTCGTTCTGCTGAGGGATCCGGGGGAGACGGTCTGCGAATTTTCATGGGCTATTACACCTACGACTACTTGATGTTGTCGCGGACTATCCGCAATCACTTTGCGCCATTTTATGGGGACTATTGTGGAACGAGATTACTTAATGCTAATCACGTATTTTGCGATGTTCTGGAATTTGAGGAAAGGCAACGTTACGGATTGCTTCCAAAGACGGTTTCTGCGACTGGATCGATATGCGCCACTGAGCTTGGATGGCTTTCTGGAGAGTACTGTTATTGGTCCGATTACAATACGGTTGAATCCTGCCTGAATGAAAATGATGCCAATGGCGTTAAGCTGGTCAGCAAAAATGACGTGAATAAAACTCAGATAACCGAGATGACCTCAAGGCTTAAGGAGCAAGGTGTTTCCGTTCTTGAGGTCAAGTATGTGGCCGGCGCTTCGGCGACCATCGTGTGCATCGGCGATTCGTCTAAGATTCCGAGTACTGCCGGTAGTGACTGGATGTTTGTTGGCTAGTTGAATCATCTTTGCCTTTCACAAGCATAGGTTAACGACTAGAATACACTTAATTGCGGTGGAAGCCTTCGGGCGACACCTGAAGAGGGTTGATGCGTCGGCCCTCTTTTTTATTTAGATGTAAGATTCGGCTTGGCAAAACAAGGATCCCATTTGGGGAAAAGCAAATATCCGGCGGTTTTATGCTTCGGGACGCGCGGTTTAAGCGTGTTTTTCGGAAGTGCGAGGAAAAACCGAAAACCGCCGAGCACACCCCGGTAGCGTGCAGAGATGTGGTGTAAGAGGCGGGGCATGCCCCGCCTC